>NZ_CP113065.1:2700000-3000000 GCF_026625825.1 Pseudoxanthomonas sp. SL93
GCACTGCCACGGTAGCCACCGGCGCTGCATATGGATTGACGTGCTGGTCCGCGCTTTCCATGCGTAATCCCCTGTACACGCCGACTTTAGCGGGCCGCGCCGTGCTTGCCCAGCCGGACTACACTGCGCGCCATCGTGGATACGTCTTTCCCCTGCCGCAGCGGTTGCGGCGCCTGCTGCACCGCGCCGTCGATCACCTCGCCCATTCCCGGGATGCCGCACGGCAAGCCGGCGGGCGTGCCGTGCGTGCAGCTGGACGACGCGCTGCGCTGCCGGCTGTTCGGCAAGCCGGAGCGGCCGGCATTCTGCGGCTCGCTGAAACCCGGGCCGGAGATGTGCGGGCGGAGCCGCGCCGAGGCGATGGCGTGGCTGGCGGAGCTGGAAGCCCTGACGCACCCATGACCGGGCGATGGGATGCGCACGCCCGTCACCCTTCCCACGAGGCACCCTGCCCGACCCGGAGAATCGCGGACGGCTACGCCTGCGTGGCGCCGAGGTAGCGGTCCTTCAGCCGCACGTAGTGCTCCGCCGAGTACTGCAGGCTCTCGATTTCCCTGTCGGTCAGCACGCGGGCGAAGCGGGCGGGGTTGCCCAGCCACAGCTCGCCTTCACCGACCACCTTGCCCGGTCCGACCACCGCGCCGGCCCCGACGAAGCCGTGCCGCTTGATCACCGCGCCGTCCAGGATGCACGCGCCCATGCCGATCAGGCACAGGTCCTCGATGGTGCAGGCATGGATGATGGTGCCGTGGCCGATGGTGACGTCGGCGCCGATCAGCGTGGGATGGCCGGCCTTGTTGTATGGGCTGTGGTGGCTGACATGGATGATGGTGCCGTCCTGAACGTTGGTGCGCGCACCGATGCGGATGAAGTTCACGTCGCCGCGGATGATGGTGCCGGGCCAGACGGATACGTCCTCCGCCAGTTCCACGTCACCGATGACGGTAGCGGCCGGGTCAACGTAGACGCGCGGGCCCAGGGCGGGAAAACGGTCAAGATAGGGGCGGATGGCGGTCATTCGGCCATTGTAGCGAGCAGGGCGGATTCGGCCCGACTACACTCTGGCGTATGGACATGACCGCCACGCCCGACCTCACTGCCACCCTGCAACGCCTGCGCGCCGCATGGCAGGCGAACAAGCCCGACCAGGCCCAGCGCCGCGCCGACCTGCTGCGCCTGCGCGAAGCATTGAAGCGGCGGCTGCCGGAAATGGCGGACACCATCGCCGCCGATTTCGGCCACCGCTCGCGCCACGAGTCGCTGATCGCCGACGGCATGACGGTGCTCAACGAGATCGACCACCTTGCCTCGCACCTGCGCAGGTGGATGAAGCCGCGCCGCGTCGGCGTGGGCTGGCGGTTCTGGCCGGCACGCGCGGAGATCCGCAGCGAGCCGGTCGGCGTGGTCGGCGTCATCTCGCCGTGGAACTACCCGGTGAACCTGGCGCTGATCCCGCTGGCGACCGCCATCGCCGCCGGCAACCATGTCTACCTGAAGCCCTCCGAACACACCCCGCGGACCACCGAGTTCCTGCGCTCGCTGCTGGCGGAAGTCTTCCCCGCCGACCGCGTGGCACTGGCGAGCGGCGGCGCCGACGTGGCGGGCGCGTTCGCCGCGCTGCCGTTCGACCACCTGGTCTTCACCGGCTCCACGGCGGTCGGCCGCAAGGTGATGGCGGCGGCGGCGCCCAACCTGACGCCGCTGACGCTGGAACTGGGCGGCAAGTCGCCGGCCATCGTCTGCGACGACTATCCGGTGGAGCAGGCGGCGGCACGGCTGGCGACCGGCAAGTGGTTCAACGGTGGCCAGACCTGCATCGCACCGGACTATGTGCTGATCGGCGAAGGCCGCCGTGATGCACTCGTCCAGGCCCTGCGCGACCAGGTGAAGGCGCGCTACGGCGGCCTGCAGGATGCCGGCGACTACACCCGCATCATCAACGACGGCCAGTTCGCACGGCTGGAAGGCTACCTGCAGGATGCGCGCGCGCGCGGCCTGCAGGTCATCCCGCTGGCCGACACGCACGATGCGGGCCAGCGCCTGTTCGCCCCGACGCTGGTGCTGGAACCCGGCGACGATGCGCAGGTGATGCAGGACGAGATCTTCGGCCCGATCCTGCCGATCCGCACGGTGCCGTCGCTCGACGCGGCCATCGCCTACGTCAACGCACACGACCGTCCGCTGGCGCTCTACCCCTTCAGCCATGATCACGGCCGGGTGGAGAAGATCCTGCGTACCACGCTGGCCGGCGGCATCACGGTCAACGACACCGTGCTGCATTTCGGCATCAACAACCTGCCGTTCGGCGGCGTCGGCCCCAGCGGCATGGGCGCGTACCACGGCCGTGCCGGGTTCGACGCCTTCAGCAAGGCGCTGCCCATCCTCTGGCAGGCGCGACGCGCGGGCAGCGACCTGCTGAAGCCGCCCTACAGCAAGGTGGCCAGGTTCATCGACTTCATCATCCGCTGAACCCATCGCGCGGATTGCATGCTTCGGACTAACGCTGCACCCGCGGCAGCGTCGAGAATCGTGTTTCCCGTTCGTCTACGGGAGACACCCTGCTGATGGAACGCCATGTCGACGACTCCCGTACCCGCCAAAGCCACCCGCCGCGAATGGATCGGGCTGGCCATCATCGCCCTGCCCTGCCTGGTCTACGCGATGGACCTGACCGTGCTGAACATGGCGATGCCCGCCATCAGTGCGGAGCTGGACCCCACCGCCAGCCAGATGTTGTGGATCGTGGACGTGTACGGGTTCCTGGTGGCCGGCTTCCTGATGACGATGGGCACGCTGGGCGACCGCATGGGCCGCCGGCGCCTGCTGCTGATCGGCGCGGCGGCGTTCGCCGCGGCATCGGTGGTCGCGGCGTTCTCCAACAGTGCGGAGATGCTCATCGCGATGCGCGCGCTGCTGGGCGTGGCCGGCGCCACGCTGGCGCCCTCGACGATGTCGCTGATCCGCAACATGTTCCATGACGAGCACGAGCGGCAGTTCGCCATCGGCGTATGGATCGCCGCGTTCTCGGTGGGCGGGGCCATCGGCCCGCTGGTGGGCGGCGTGCTGCTGCAGTGGTTCTGGTGGGGTGCGGCGTTCCTGGCGGCGGTGCCCGTGATGGTGCTGCTGCTGGTGCTGGGACCGAAACTGTTGCCCGAGTACCGCGACCCCGAGGCGGGCCGGCTGGATCCGGCCAGCATGGCGCAGTCCCTGTTCGCGGTACTGGCGGTCGTGTACGGCCTGAAGCGCATCGCCGAATACGGGGCGGATGCGCGTGGCATCGTCGTGTTCGTCGCCGGCGTGTTGCTGGGCGTGATGTTCGTGCGCCGGCAGCGGCACCTGGAGTATCCGTTCCTGGACGTGACGCTGTTCCGCCGCCCGGCCTTCAGCGCGGCGATCGTGGCCTATTCGTTGGCGGGCCTGTCGATGATGGGGGTGTACATCTTCATCACCCAGTACCTGCAGCTGGTGCTGGGCCTGACACCGCTGCAGGCCGGCTTCGCCACGCTGCCGTGGGCGCTCAGCTTCACCGTGGGGTCGTTGCTCGCGCCGCGCTGGGCGCAGCGCTGGGGTGCCCGGCAGGTGATGGTGCGTGGCCTGCTCCTGTCGGCCGCCGGCTTCGGCATCACCGCGCTGGTGGTGCCACCCCATCAGCTCTGGATCATGATCGCCGGCATGCTGGCGATGAGCCTGGGCATGGCGCCCGTATTCACCGTGGGCAACGAGCTGATCATCACCACCGCGCCGCCCGAGCGCGCCGGGGCGGCCTCGGCCCTGTCGGAGACGAGTGCCGAACTCAGCGGCGCGCTGGGCATCGCGGTGCTCGGCAGCGCCGGCATGCTGCTGTTCCGGTTGTGGCTGGCGCCGGCTTTGCCGGCCGGCCTAGAGGCCACCGACAGCACGCGCGCGCTGGCCACGCTGGGCGGTGCGATGTCGGTCGCCGGCGAACTGCCGGGGCAGGCCGGCGCGTTGGTCGCCGACACCGCGCGCACGGCGTTCGCCCATGCGATGCGCGCTGTCGCCGTGTTCGGCTGCGCGATGATGCTGCTCGCCAGCTGGATGGCGGCGCGGCTGATGCGCGATGGCGAGGGCGAAGGCCATGCCGTCGCGATCGCGGATGAAGCATCCGGGGCGTGAATGCCGCGCGCGGGGCTGTTAACGTGTGCGCCGGCCGCGCCGCCGCGTACCCCTGAAGGAATGCCCGTCCGATGAAGATCGCCAGCTGGAACGTCAACTCGCTCAACGTGCGCCTGCCGCACCTGGAGCAATGGCTGGGCGCGTTCGCGCCGGACGTGGTGGGGCTGCAGGAAACCAAGCTGGAGGACCACCGGTTCCCCGACACCGTCCTGGCGGGCCTGGGGTATCGCAGCGTGTTCGCCGGCCAGAAGACCTACAACGGCGTGGCCCTGCTGTCCCGCGAGCCGGCCACCGATGTGCAGGTCGGCATTCCGGGCTTCGAGGACGAACAGAAGCGCGTCATCGCAGCCACCATCGGCGGCGTGCGCATCATCAACCTGTACGTGGTCAACGGACAGGACGTGGGCACGGACAAGTACGCCTACAAGCTGCGCTGGCTGGACGCCGTGCACGCCTGGGTCGCGGCGGAACTGCAGGCGCATCCCCGGCTGGTGGTGATGGGCGACTTCAACATCGCACCGGATGCGCGCGACGTGTTCGACCCGAAGGTGTGGAACGACGACCACATCCTGACATCGACGGCCGAGCGCGATGCCCTGAAGCGCCTGTATGCGCTGGGCCTGCATGATGCGTTCCGCCTGCACAACGACGAGGCCGGCATCTACAGCTGGTGGGACTACCGGATGGGTGGGCTGCGCCGCAACCTGGGCCTGCGCATCGACCTGACCCTGGTGTCCGACGCCCTGCGTGGCGACGCGCACGCCGCCGGCATCGACCGCGAGCCCCGTACCTGGGACCGCCCCAGCGACCATGCACCGGCATGGGTGCAGCTGCAGGGCTGACGCCGACGGCGGTATGCAAGAAAAAAGCCCGGGGAAACCCGGGCTTTTCTTTTCACCGTTGGTACGGGCGCGATCAGCGCGCGTGGCCGCGGGTGAACAGGTTGATCACCAGCAGCAGCAAGACGGCGCCGAGCAGCGCCGAGACGATGCTCAACGGCCAGCCGCTCAGGAAACCCGCGAGGAAGCGCGAGAACAGGAAGCCGCCGATGAACGAGCCCGCGATGCCGACCACGATGTTCAGCAGGATGCCCTGCTGCGCATCGCGACGCATGACGATGCTGGCCAGCCAGCCGATGATGCCGCCGATGACCAACCAGATGATGAGACTCACAAGATCCATGCCGTATCGCTCTCCCGTAGGTGGATGGGTGCCCGAGAAAGTTCGGGTCGCCGCAGTCTTCCACACTCTGTCGGGCGAGAGCGCACGCGTCGCGCTAATGGGAATCTACTCACTTTTGCGCACGCGACGCACCGCGCGTACGGCACGCCGGCTTCTTCCACAAAGACAAAGGCCCGGCTTGCGCCGGGCCTTTGTTTGCCACGGGCCTTGGGTGCGTCTCGAAAGCGCACGCGGCCGCAGCGGAAGCGTTACCTCGCCCTGCCCCGCGTGAACAGGTTGACGATCAGCAGCAGCACCACCGCGCCGATGAAGGCCGTGATGAGGAAGCCGACCATGCCGCCGCCCAGGCCAAGGCCCAGCGTGGGCAACAGCCAGCCACCCAGGAAACCCCCGATGATGCCCACCACCACGTTAAGGATGATGCCCTGCGAACCATCGCGCTTCATCACGATGCTGGCCAGCCAACCTGCGATGCCACCGACAATCAGGTAAATGAGAAAATTCATCTCGCCGTCTCTCCTTCCAATGTGGACAATCCCCTTGCAACGGGGTGCGCTTGGATTAAGCATCTGCCGGCGTGAAACCGCCGTTAACCACACATGGGGGCAGCGTCCCTGCCCTTCCTTTCATACTCCTCGCCCGGAAGCCTTGCACGCCGTGATGCACCAACCCCGCAGGATACACCGGTGAGCGGACACGCCGTTGTCGCTCAGTGGCGGCACGAAGGCATCGCGCTGTGGCTGCTCGCGCACGTGCCGCGGCAACGCGGCGAACCGGGCGCGCGCCACGTGCTTGCCCAGGCGCTGGGACAGGACGCGGATGCATTGCCGATCGTCCGCGATCCGCAGGGGCGTCCGCATTTCGTCGCGCCGCTGGACCACCTGGAGACCGGCTGGAGCCACAGCGGCGATGCTTTGCTGGTCGCGCTGGGCGAACGCATCGAACTGGGCGTGGATGTCGAGCGACTGCGCCCGCGCCCCCGCGCGATGGAAGTGGCCAGCCGGTTCTTCCATCCCGATGAGACATGCTGGCTGCGTTCGCTCGATGACGACGCGCGCGACGACGCCTTCTTCCGCTTGTGGTGTGCGAAGGAAGCGGTGCTGAAAGCGCATGGGCAAGGCCTTTCATTCGGGCTGCACCGGCTGCGCTTTGCCGCCGACGGCGCGCGCCTGCAGCTGGTGGAATGCGACGTGAGCCTGGGCCGCGCCGACGATTGGCGCCTGCACGATTGGCAACCCCAGCCCGGTTATCACGCAGCACTGGCGTGGCGCCCGCGCTGAACGTGGTCAACGCAGCCTGCGATAATGCCGCGATGAATGACACCGCCTTCCCCGCCGACCTGCGCGAGACCCTGCACCGCGGCCTGACCACGCTCGGTCTGGACGCCGATGCGCTGGCGCCCCCGCTGCTTTCCTACCTGGCCCTGCTGGACCGCTGGAACAGGACGTACAACCTCACCGCCATCCGCGATCCGCGCGAGATGGTCACCCGCCACCTGCTCGACTCGCTGGCGATGCATCCGTTCGTCGACGAGATCGCCGCACGGGGTGGCGCCCTGGCCGACCTGGGTACCGGCCCCGGCCTGCCGGGCATTCCTCTGGCCATCGCCAAGCCCGGGCTGCGCGTCACCCTGGTGGAGAGCAACGGCAAGAAGGCGCGCTTCCTGCGTGAGGCCGTCCGCACGCTGAAACTCGACAACGCCCGCGTCGCCGAATCGCGGGCCGAAGCGCTCGACGAACCCCAGGCCTACGACGCACTCACGGCGCGCGCGCTGGACGTGTTGGCCGGCATCATCCAGGTCGGCGGACACCTGTTGAAACCTGGCGGCCACCTGCTGGCCATGAAAGGCGTGCGGCCCGACGAGGAGATCGCGGCGCTGCCCGCCGGCTGGTCGCTTGACGGACTGCATGCATTGAGCGTGCCGGGGCTGGTCGGTGAACGCCATATGGTGACCGTGCGCCGCGACGGCTGACGCACCGCCGCGGTGCGCAGGCGCCCAAGTCATTGATAAGGCTGGCCGGAAACCCGTTTCGCCACCCCCGCTCCAGCCCTCCCGGGTGACCGGCGTGCCACCCCGGGTCGGGCGATTTCGCAGAGCCGCCCCCGAGCCCGCATAATCCTCGACCCACCCAGGTTCCCAAAGGCGCCCACCGCATGGCCCGCATCATCGCCGTCGCCAACCAGAAAGGCGGGGTCGGCAAGACCACCACCGCGGTCAACCTGGCCGCCGCGCTCGCCCGCGCCCCGCAGCGCGTGCTGCTGGTGGACTTGGACGCGCAGGGCAATGCCACGATGGGCAGCGGCGTGGACAAGCGCGAAGTGGAAGCCTCCACCTGCGACGTGCTGCTTGGCGAAGTCGAGGCGCGCGCGGCGGTGGTGACCACGCCGGAAAACTTCGACCTGATGCCCGGCAACATCGACCTGACCGCGGCCGAGATCCAGCTGATGGATTCGGACGCCCGCGAGCAACGCCTCAAGAACGCGCTGGAACCCTTGCGCGCCGACTACGACTTCATCCTCATCGACTGCCCGCCGGCGCTGTCGCTGCTGACCCTCAATGCATTGACGGCCGCCGATTCGGTGCTGGTGCCCATGCAGTGCGAGTACTACGCGCTGGAAGGCCTCTCCGCCCTGATGGAAACCATCGAGGCGCTGCGTGCGCGGCTGAACCCGACCCTGGAGATCGAAGGCGTGCTGCGCACGATGTTCGACATCCGCAACAACCTGGCCAACGCCGTCTCCGGCGAACTGACCAACCACTTCGGCGACAAGGTGTTCCGCACCATCGTGCCGCGCAACGTGCGCGTGGCCGAAGCGCCCAGCCACGGCCAGAGTATCGTCGGCTACGACCGCGCCTCGCGCGGTGGCGTCGCCTACCTGGGCCTGGCCGGCGAGATCCTGCGCCGCCAGGCCGACCGCAAGAAGCAACAGAAGCAGATGGAGCACGCTTGATGAGCGCACACAAGAAGCGCGGCCTGGGCCGCGGACTGGAAGCCCTGCTCGGCCCGAAAGCCGCCGAGACGCCGCCGCCGGAAGCGCAGCCGGGCGAAGCCCTGCGCACGTTGCCGGTGCAGCAGCTGCAGCCGGGCAAGTACCAGCCCCGCACCGCGATGGACCCCGGCAAGCTGACCGAGCTGGCCGAATCGATCAAGGCGCAGGGTGTCATCCAGCCGATCGTCGTGCGCGAGCTGTCGCCGGGCAAGTTCGAGATCGTCGCCGGCGAACGCCGCTGGCGCGCCTCGCAGGAAGCCGGCCTGGCCGAAGTGCCGGTGGTCGTGCGCGACCTGGATGACCGCACTGTCATCGCGATGGCGCTGATCGAGAACATCCAGCGCGAAGACCTGAATCCGCTGGAGGAAGCGCAGTCGCTGCAGCGCCTGATCAACGAATTCGCGCTGACCCACGCCGAAGCCGCCGAGGCCGTCGGTCGCTCGCGCGCCGCGGTCTCCAACCTGCTGCGCCTGCTGGAACTGCCGCCCGCCATCCGTGCCTTGCTGGAAGCGCGCCGGCTGGAAATGGGCCACGCCCGCGCCCTGCTGACGCTGTCGCCCGACCTGGCCAGCAAGCTGGCCTCCGACGCCGCCGACCAGGGCTGGTCGGTGCGCGAGGTGGAACACCGCGCGCAGCAGTTCGCCGCCGGCAAGGTGCCGGCGACCGGCAAGAAGGCCAAGCCGGGCAAGGCCGCGCCGCAGCCGGACATCGCCTCGCTGGAAACCGAACTCTCCGAGAACCTGGGCACCCGGGTCACCATCGCCCACGGGCGCGGCGGCAAGGGCAAGCTGATCATCCAGTACACCGACCTGGACACCCTCGAGGGCGTGCTGGAGCGACTGCGCCCGAGGGCGTGACCTGGTTCATTGTAGGAGCGACGTAAGTCGCGACCGCACGCCGACCGGTCATCGGCGATCTCATCCAAGCGCGGCTTCCCGGAAGCCGCGAGCCGTGGGTCATCGGCCGCACGCGCGATACCGGCGCAATAGCGTGTACGGGCCACGGTCGCGACTCACGTCGCTCCTACAACCCCTTCTCCCGCTTGCGGCACAGTCGCGCCGGCAATCCCTGCATTACCATCCGGTTTCCGCTTTCACCGGATGTCCGCCTTGAAGCTCCGCACCGCCGCCCTGCTGCTTGCCTGCCTGCCGCTGCAGGCGATCGCCTTCGCCCCGTCCGACGCCGACAAGCGCTTCCAGGCGCTGTACGAGAAGGAATGGAAGTGGCGGCAGGAACAGACCGGCCAGGCCGACGAGGACGCCGACACCACGGGTGGCAAGACGCGCCTGCCTGACGTGGGGCCGGAAGCGCAGCAGGCGCGGCTGCGGGTATGGGAGCAGGTGCTGAAGGACCTGGACGCCATCGACGCCGGACAGCTGTCGGCGGAGAACCGCATCAACCTGGCCATCTACCGGCCGCAGGTGGAGAACCTGGCCGACGAGGTGCGCCTGCGCGCCTACGAGATGCCGTTCAACTCCGACTCCTCGTTCTGGTCCAACCTGTCGTTCATGGCGCGCCGGCCCATGAAGGACGCCGACGACTACCGCGCGTATGCCGCACGCCTGCGCGATGTGCCGCGCCATTTCGACCAGCAGATCGGCAACATGCGCGCCGGCCTGGAGCGCGGCTTCAGCGTACCGCGGGCGGTGCTGGACGGCCGCGACGTGTCCATCGCCAACGTGGCGGAATTGAAGGACCCGGAACAGTCCACCTTCTACGCGCCCTACAAGAAGATGCCGGCGAGCATCCCCGCGGCCGAGCAGGAGGCCCTGCGCAAGGAAGCGCGCGCCGCGATCAGCGAACAGGTCGTGCCCGCGTTCGGCACGCTGCTGACCTTCTTCCGCAACGAATACGTCCCGCGCGCGCGCACCACGCTGGCCGCCGAGGCCATGCCGGGCGGCAAGGCGTTCTATGCCCAGCAGATCCGCGAATACACCACGCTGGACCTGACCGCCGAAGAGATCCACCAGATCGGCCTGAAGGAAGTCGCGCGCATCCGTGCAGAGATGCAGCAGGTCATCGAGCAGACCGGCTTCAAGGGGAGCTTCGCCGAGTTCCTGACCTTCCTGCGCACCGATCCGCAGTTCTACGCGAAGACGCCGCAGCAGCTGCTGGACCGCGCCGCCTGGATCTCCAAGCGGGTGGACGGGGAAGTGGGCAAGGTGATCGGCACGCTGCCGCGCGGCCGCTTCACCATTGTCGAAGTGCCGGCCGACATCGCCCCGTTCTGGACCGCCGGTCGCGGCGGCCTGGGCACGTACTGGCTCAACACCTACGACCTGCCCTCGCGCCCGCTCTACAACCTGCCGGCGCTGACCCTGCATGAATCGTCGCCGGGCCACTCGCTGCAGGCCGCGCTGGCGCAGGAGCAGGGCGAGCAGCCCGCGTTCCGCCGCGAGAACTACATCTCCGCCTACGGCGAAGGCTGGGCGCTGTACACCGAGAAGCTGGGCAAGGAAATGGACATCTACGAGACGCCCTACGAAGACTTCGGCCGGCTGACCTATGAAATGTGGCGCGCCAGCCGGCTGGTCATCGACACCGGCGTGCACCACAAGAACTGGACCCGCGACCAGGCCCTGGCCTACCTGCGCGACCACACGGCACTGTCCGAGCATGAGGTCACCACCGAGGTGGACCGCTACATCTCCTGGCCGGCGCAGGCGCTCAGCTACAAGCTGGGCGAGATCGCCATCGTCCGTCTTCGCGGCGAGGCCGAGCGCGAGCTGGGCCCGAAGTTCGACATCAAGGCCTTCCACGATGCCGTGCTCAAGCAGGGCTCGGTGACCCTGCCGGTGCTGGAAAGCCAGATCCGCGCCTTCATCGCCGAGAGCAAGGCCGGCACGGTCAAGCCGGCCACCGCCGCACCCTGACCGCAGGCCGGGCCGGCCCCTTGCGTACAACCTTCCCGCCGACGGGTCGTGGGACCAGGGTCGCGATGCCGGGCCAGGGCCCTGCCTGCGGGCTGCGCCCCTGCAGGAGGGGCTTGAGCCCCGACCGGGCGAGCCCGGCAGGGCGGCGGCACCGGAAGCGTCACGGATCGGGCTGCAGGCTCTCTGCCGGGGTCTCGTGCGCCTAAGTGCTTGCGGCACAAGGGAAACGTCGGCATAATGCGCGGCTCGCTGTGTCCGGTCGGCCTTCAGGCCACGACCGGGCGGGTTCCGGAAGCGCGATTCCGGCCCGCCGCCGACAGCGGATTTTCCTCCCGTTTCGCGCACCGCCATCCGCGGTGGGGCCGCCGCCTCCCTGGCCAAGGGAAGCCACAATTACCTTCGAGGTGCGTAATGTCCCGCGTATGCCAAGTGTCCGGCAAGCGTGTGATGACGGGTAACAACGTCAGCCACGCGAACAACAAGACCCGTCGTCGTTTCCTGCCCAACCTGCACGAGCGCCGTTTCTGGGTCGCCAGCGAGAACCGCTGGATCAAGCTGAAAGTTTCCGCGCATGCACTGCGCACCATCGACAAGAACGGCATCGACTCCGTCCTGGCCGAGCTGCGCGCGCGCGGCGAGAAGATCTGAGGAGTAATCGAACATGGCATCCAAGCGCGACAAGATCCGTCTGATCTCCTCGGCCAACACCGGCCACTTCTACACGACGGACAAGAACAAGAAGAACACCCCGGGCAAGATGGAAATCAAGAAGTACGACCCGGTCGTGCGCAAGCACGTGATCTACAAGGAAGGCAAGATCAAGTGAGATGGCGGCGCGCATGCCCCGCATGCGCCTCTGCCGCTGTTTCGCCCCGGCGCACGTCGGGGTCCAGCGCCTCAAGGAAACCCCGCTCCGGCGGGGTTTCCTGCTTTCGGGCTGTCGACACGGGTTTTCCTTTGCCCGCGCCACACCGCAGAATCGGGCCACGCCCATCCCGGACTGATGCCCCCCCATGGACTGGTCCTTCGGCACCGCGCTCTTCATCCTGGACTGGGCCATCCGCCTGGCCGCGCTGCTGTGGATTCCCAGCCGCACGTCTCCCGCGGCCGCACGCAGCTGGATGCGGCTCCTGGTCGGCTTCGTGCCGCTGCTGGGGCTGCCGCTGTACCTGTTGCTGGGCCATCCGTGGCTGTCGCGCGAACGGGTATTGCGGCAGGCGCGCGCCTCCGACGTGATCCGCGAGGAACAGCGCCCGCTCAGCGCCCTGCGCTGGATGCCGCCCGGCGGCGCGGCGGCGGAAATGGCGCCGCTGATCGAACGCCAGGGCGCCTTCATGCCCACCCACGGCAACGCGGTGCAGCTGCTGGACGACTACGACATCTCGCTGCGCGCGCTGCTGGACGACATCGGCGCGGCGAAGCAGCAGGTGCACCTGCTGTACTACCTGATGTTCGACGACGCGGTGGGTGATGCCGTCACCGATGCGCTGTGCGCCGCCGTGCAGCGCGGTGTGGCCTGCCGGATGCTGCTGGATGCCGTGGGCGCCAAGCGCGGCCTGCGCCGCTACCGTGCGCGCCTGCGTGCCGCGGGCGTCGACGTGCACGAACTGCTCCCCGGCGGCCTGCGCTGGCGGCGCAGCGGCAGGATGGACCTGCGCAACCACCGCAAGATCGCGGTGATCGACAACGTGGTGGGCTTCGTGGGTTCGCAGAACCTCGCGTCCGCGACCTTCGTGCCCGGCCACCCGAACCGCGAGCTGGTGGCCCGCGTGCAGGGACCGGTGGTGTCGCACCTGGAGGCCGTGTTCGCCAGCGACTGGTACATCGAAACCGGCGAACGCCTGGCGGTGCAGCCGGCCTGCGACGTGCAGCCGCCGGACGTCGCCGCGCAGCTCGTGCCCAGCGGGCCGGCGTACCCGTTCGAGAATGCCCGCGACACCGTCAATGCCCTGATCCACCTCGCCCGGCACAGGATCGTGCTGACCACGCCCTACTTCGTGCCGGACGACGCCACGCTCAGCGCGCTGCGCATCGCCGCGCTGTCCGGCGTGGACGTGCAGCTCGTGCTGTCGGCCACCAACAACCAGACGCTGACCGCCTGGGCGCAGCAGTCCTATTACGAGGAACTGCTGGCCTGCGGGGTGAAGATCGCGCTGTACCGGCCGCACTTCCTGCACGCCAAGCACCTGACCGTCGACGATGACATCGCCCTGGTGGGATCGATCAACCTGGACATCCGCTCGTTCGCGCTGAACGCCGAGATCGGCCTGGTCTGCTACGGACCGGACGTGGTGTCGCGCATCCGCGCGGTGGAAGCGGACTACCTGGCCCACGCCGATACCGTCGACGCCGCGGCATGGCGCGCGCGTCCCGGCTGGCAGCGCAGCCGCGAAGGCATCGCGCGGCTGGCCGACTCGCTGATGTAGTCCAGGCTGCCTGCGCCGTGCCGCGGTGCGATGGGATGCCCGACGCCATCGCCTACAATACGGCCATGACCGGTCCGGCCCCAGCAACGCCCCTGCCACCCTGCGACATCGCGATCATCGGCGGCGGCGCGGGTGGCGTGCTCACCGCCATCCACGCGCTGCATGCGGCCACCACGCCGGCCCGCATCGTGATGATCGAACCGCATGCCACGCTCGCGCGCGGCGTCGCCTATGCCACGCCCTATGCCGAGCACCTGCTCAACGTGCCGGCCAAGCGCATGAGCGCTTTCGACGGCGTGCCGGAAGACTTCCTCGATTTCGTCGTCGACACCACACCCGCCGAGGAGGCGGACCGCGACGCGCTTGGCTGCGCCTACATCGAGCGGCGCCGCTACGGCGATTACCTGCGCGACCGCCTTCGACGCGCGATCGAGGCCAGTCCTGCCACTCTGCAGGTCGTGCAGGACCACGTGGACGGCATGGATGTCCGCGATGATGGCGTGACGCTGTTGCTCGCTCACCACGGCACCTTGCAGGCCGCGGGTGCGGTACTCGCCGTCGGCAACACGCCCAAGCCGTTGCCGGCACGTGGGGCGCCGCAACTGCCCGCAGGCACGTCGCTGCCGGCATGGGACTTCGCCGGCGTGAAGGCGATCGCGGCCGATGCGGACATCTGCATCGTCGGCTCCGGCCTGAGCATGGTGGACACCGTGCTGAGCCTGGCCGACCACGGGCATCGCGGCCGCATCCGCGTGCTGTCGCGCCACGCGCTGCTGCCGCTGTCGCACACCGCGCACGCCGTGGCCGATTTCGACGCCGAACCACTGCTGGCCATGGGCCTGCGCCAGCGCATGCGCTTCCTGCGCCAGGCCGCGCGGGATGCCGCCGCGCAAGGCCTGCCCTGGCAGGCGGTGATGGAACGCATCCGCCCGCACGGCCAGGCGCTGTGGCAGTCCATGCCGGTCAGCGACCAGCGCCGCTTCCTGCGCCACGTGGTGCGCCTGTGGGACGTGCATCGCCACCGCATCGCACCGCAGGTGCACGCGCAGCTGCAGGCCATGCTCGACCGCGGCCAGCTGCAGCTGCACCGCGGCCGCCTGGATACCGTGGTCGGCCACGCCGGCCGCGTGCGCGTGACCACCCGCCTGCGCGACGGCCGCGCGGAACAGTTCGACGTGGACTGCGTGGTCAACGCCACCGGCGTGGAACTGCGCGCGCAGACCATGCGCAACCCATTGCTGCACGACCTGCTGGGCAAGGGCCACGCCCAGCCCGGCCCACACGGCATCGGCCTGAAGGCCGCACGCGACGGCCGGCTGGTGGATGCGGACGGCGGGACGCTGCCGCGCGTGTTCGCCATCGGCAGCCTGCGCATTGGCTGCGTGTGGGAAAGCATCGCGGTACCCGAACTGCGCGGGCAGGCCGAGACCGCGGCGCGCGAACTGCTGGCGCTGTCCGGCCACTGAGCCCGGCCCTGCGGCCTTACGCAGGAAGCAGCACGCAGTACACTCGACGGCAGGTTGAGCGCCGGGGGAGAGGGCGTTGGTTTCCAGCTGGATCCTGCTGTTGGTGTCCATCGGCTACGCGGCGCTGCTGTTCGGCGTGGCGTGGTGGGGCGACCGTCGCCCGATGTACCCCGACCGCCCCTGGCTGCGGCCGGTGGTCTACAGCCTGGCGCTGGCGGTGTACTGCTCCTCGTGGACCTTCTACGGCGCGGTCGGCAGCGCGGTGCGCAACGGCCTGGGCTACCTGCCCATCTACCTGGGCCCGGTCCTGCTGCTGCTATTCGGCTGGCGCATCATCGAACGGCTCGCGCTGATCGCGCGCAGCGAGAACACCGTCTCCATCGCCGACTTCATTTCCTCGCGCTACGGCCGCTCGCGCCGGCTCGCCGCGCTGGTCACGGTGATCGCGCTGATCGGCGTGGTGCCGTACCTCGCGTTGCAGTACAAGGCCGTGGCGATGAGCCTGAGCGTGCTCAGCGGCGAAGGTGGTGACAGTGCGCATGGTTTCTTCACCGATCCGGCGCTGTACGTGGCCCTGCTGATGGCGCTGTTCGCCGCGTTGTTCGGCACCCGCCAGGTCGATGCCACCGAGCACCATCACGGCATGATGCTGGCGATCTCGCTGGAGTCGGTGGTCAAGCTGGTGGCGATGATCGCCGTCGGTGTGTTCGCCTACCTGTGGCTGGATGGCAACGCCATCCGCGTGACCGATTCCGCGCGCACGCTGTTCGAGAACGCGCCGCCGGTCGGCTTCATCGCGCAGACGCTGCTCGGTTTCCTGGCCATCGTCTGCCTGCCACGGCAGTTCCACGTGGCCGTGGTGGAATGCAGCGACGTGGGCGACATCCGCAAGGCGCGCTGGCTGTTCGGCGGTTACCTGGTGCTGTTCTCGCTGATGGTGGTGCCCGTCGCGGCCGCCGGCGTGGCGCTGTTCGGCGGGACCGACGTGGCCCACGACAGCTACGTCCTGGCGTTGCCGCTGGCGGAAGGGCGCACGGCGCTGGCGATCATCGCCTACGTGGGCGGCTTCTCGGCGGCCACCGGCATGGTCATCGTGGCCAGCATCGCGCTGGCCACCATGGTCAGCAACGACCTGGTCATGCCGGTGCTGCTGCGGCGTGGCTGGGCCCAGCACCACGCCGAAGCGGACGTCGCTTCGCGGGTGTTGTGGATCCGCCGCCTGGCCATCCTGCTGCTGGCGCTCACCGCGTACAGCTATTACCGCAGCAGCAGCAACGACAGCACGCTGGCGTCGTATGGCCTGATGGCGTTCGCGGCGGTGGCGCAGTTCGCGCCCGCGCTGATCGGCGGCCTGTACTGGCGCGGCGCCAGCCGACGCGGCGTGGAAGTGGGCATGGTGCTGGGCTTCGCCACGTGGATCTACACGCTGCTGCTGCCGACGATGACGCAGGCCGGCTGGTTCGATTCGCACTGGCTGCACGCCGGTCCGTTCGGCATCAGCTGGCTGCGGCCACAGCAACTGTTCGGACTGATCGGCTGGGACACGCTGACCCACGGCACGTTCTGGTCGCTGCTGGTCAACACGGGCGCGATGATGATCGTATCCGCGCGCTCGCGCCCCGGCGTGGACGAACGCCTGCGTGCGGCGCCGTTCCTGGACCCGTACGCGCAGCGCCCGGCACTGATCGCGGGCGAGTGGCCGGGCAGCGTGCGGGTCGGCGACCTGCAGACCCTGGCCGAGCGCGTGGTGGGCGAGCGCCACGCACGCCGCGCCTTCAACGAACATGCACAGGTGCTGGGCCGCGAGCTGCAGCCCAACGCACCGGCGGACCGCGCGTGGGTGCAGTTCACCGAGCGTCTGCTGGCAGCGGCCATCGGCGCGGCCTCCGCGCGCATCGTGCTGACCAGCGTGCTGCGGGGTTCGGGCATGGAACTGGGCGAAGTGGTGGCGGTGCTGGACCAGGCGGGTCAGGAACTGCGCTTCAACCGCGAGATCCTGTCCACCACGCTGGAAAACATCAGCGCCGGCGTCAGCGTGGTCGACCCGGCGATGCGGCTGGTCGCGTGGAACCGGCGCTACCAGCAGATGTTCGGCTATCCCGACGGCATGCTGTACGTGGGTCGCCCGGTCGCCGACCTGATCCGCTACAACGCCGAACGCGGCGAGCTGGGCGAAGGCGATGTCGACGAACAGGTCAACAAGCGCATCCGCTACATGCGCGCGGGCTCACCGCACATCTTCGAGCGCGTGCGCGCCGACGGCCAGGTCATCGAGATGCGCGGGCAGCCGCTGCCGGGTGGCGGTTACGTCACCAGCTACAACGACATCACCGATTTCAAGCACGCCGAAGCGCTGCTGCTGGAAACGAACGAGACGCTGGAGCAGCGCGTGGCCGAGCGCAGCCACGCGGCGGAAACCGCGCAGCAGTCGCGTACGCGCTTCCTGGCCGCGATCAGCCATGACGTACTGCAACCGCTGAATGCGGCGCGCCTGTTCGTCAGCGCCCTGCGCGACAGCGAACAGGGCGCCGACCCGCAGGCGCAGGAGCGCCAGCACTTGGCCGAACGCGTCGATGCCTCGCTGCGCGCGGCCGAAGAGCTGCTGGATGGCCTGCTGGACGTGTCGCGCCTGGATGCAGGCGGCCTGCACACGCAGATCACCGACTTCGACGTGGGCGAGCTGCTGCGCGAACTGGCCGCGCAGTACGCCCCGGTCGCGGCCGGTCGCGGATTGAAGCTGCGCGTGCACGCGCGCGCCATCCCGGTGCGCAGCGACCGCCGCCTGCTGCGCCGGGTGCTGCAGAACTTCCTGGCCAATGCGCTGCGCTACACGCGCGAGGGACGCATCGTCATCGGCATGCGCGTGCACGGCGACGACATCCTCCTGCAGGTCTGGGACACCGGCCCGGGCATTCCCGACAACCACATGCGGCAGATCTACGACGAGTTCCATCGCTACCAGCAGCCGTTTGACTGGGGCGAACGGGGTCTTGGCCTGGGTCTGTCGATCTGCCAGCGCATCTCCCGCTTGCTGCAGCACGAGCTGGATGCGCGCAGCACGGTGGACCGCGGCAGCATGTTCTCCATCGTCGTGCCGCGCGGCGCCCCGCTCAGCGAACGTCGCACGTCGGCGCGCCGTGCCGCGCTTGCCAACGATTCGCTGGCGGGCATGCGCGTGCTGTGCGTGGACAACGACCGCGAGATCATCGACGGCATGCGCGCGTTGCTGGGGCGCTGGCAGGTGGAGGTGATCACCGCCACCACGGTGGACGAGGCGCTGGAGCAGATTGCGCAGGCCCCCACGGTGATGCTGGTGGATTACCACCTGCACGACCGCCTGGATGGCCTGGCCACGCTGGACGCCCTGCGCGCCGCCAGCCCCGGCCCGATCGCCGGCGCCCTGCTCACCGCCGACGGCCGCGACGAACTGAAACGCGAAGCACGAGAGCGCGGCTACCGCTTGCTGACAAAGCCGGTAAAGCCCGCATCACTGCGCGCCTTCCTGGCAGCGCATTACGTGCCGGGGCAGGTGCCGGTGGGTGAGTCGGCCGCCCCGATATTGGGCAATCCGTGATCGTGTTATGCCTGCGAAGCCAGTGAAAGCCGCTGCAACTGTGCCGAACAGGAGGTCTAAATCCCGCAAGCATCGGCGAATTTCGACCATCGCCGGCCATGCCAGCGCACGACCCTGCAGAATGATTAGCACCGCGCATCCGCGGGCGTAACACGCTACGCCACCTCACTCCGCATAACGCATCGGCCCGCCGCGCAAGGATTTCCGCGCTCTATCGCCAAGGCATTGCTTCAGAACGCTTTCTAACCGGTTGACGCAATCGGTAACGCACACCCAGAATCGTGCTACACCCCATTGAGGGGTCTAATAGGTGTTAGGCGGCTATGGAGAGTAGCGACGAGGCTAGTCTGAGAGACATTGCTGAGAGGCTCTTGGCAAACGACTTCCATGCCTATATCAGACATGATGGCGCCACCCCTTTGCTCTTTGCGCTCGGTGCCAAGAAGTCTCATTCCGTTGACTTCCGACGCAGAGACAAGGCTTTAGTAATTGAGTACTGGTATGGACACCCGGACGATGACTTCATCTCAGAGCAGGTGGTACCCACATTTGAGGCGGCCTTTGGTCCCATCAGCGCATGGCTTGCCCGGGACGCCGCCTAACAATTCATTCAAGCCGAACCCGCTTCGCGGGTCGGCTTAATTCTGGTGTTAGCCATCATGCCCACTTCCCCGCAAGTCATTGATGTAAGGCCGCCGACGCCAGATGAGCTTGATGCGCTCAGCACCTTTAGTACGATTAGTCTCGTCGTTGCTGTTCTGGCCTTTCTCTGTGTTGCAGTAGCCGCCTCTCTTGTAGCCGCCAAAACACGCCTCCCTGGGCGGTATGGAGTTCTCGCCAGTATTCTCCTGCTCCCAATTTGGTGGATTTTCGAGCAGTCAATGGGTGGCAGCTTAGAGATGACTTTCGGTCCAGCAGCGCTTCTAGTGGCTGTAATCGTGTACGCACTCTTTGCCACTTTGTTCTCTGTTAGCTTTGTGCGGATGTGCGTGAATTTTCTCAGGCACGCGCCAAGCAGCCATAATGATGGCTAACAATTCATTCAAGCCGAACCCGCTTTGCGGGTCGGCTTAATTCAGGTGTTAGGCCGTTGGGTTGGCGCGTCAAGGTGGCATCGCTTGCCTTCGGCGACGGCGTCGTAGTTCGCCCATCCGGTGCTCTTCGGACGGGTTCCCAGGCAAGCGCCTCACCGGTTGGAGCCCGTGCACCCCACCCCAGCGGCTCGCCTGCATCCGGCGCCTCTTTCTGGTACAACGCTCGCCTAACAATTCATTCAAGCCGAACCCGCTTCGCGGGTCGGCTTAACTCAGGTGTTAGGCCGCTAAGGAACTACATGAGACACTTGATTCTTCTGTCCCTATTGCTGACATCTACCTTTACTTTTGCTCAATCAGTCCCTCCTCATGCCGATGTAAGGCAATACCTCGTCGTCGTTGCACACCAAATGAGGATTGCTCAGAGCTTTAAACACGGAATTAACGCAGAAAAGACCAGATCGGGCTCCATTAGCGGACAAGCACAGGCCGCCCTGCAGATGGATGACAAGCAGCTTGAGGAGCTATTTGCAGACGTCCTGGCCTCCAAAATCTCCATCCAGGAGGCGAGGGAGGCATATGAGTTTCACAGTTCGGTCGCAGGCGAGGCCTTGATAGCGTCGCAAGCAAGAGACCCAATGAATCCCAGTCCGACGCTCAACCTCACCCCACCACAGATTGTTGCAATCAACGCCTATATGAGCAGCCCAACCGGCAAAAAACTGGGTGCCCTTATCTCTAGCTCAGCCACATGGGATGAGTTCTCCACCAAGGTCACAGACGCGCTTGAGCGCCCCTAGCACGCGGCCTAACAATTCATTCAAGCCGAACCCGCTTCGCGGGTCGGCTTAATTCAGGTGTTAGGGCGCACATGAGAGCTGCCGGAATCTCCATAATAACAACCGCGCTACTTGCAACCACCGGGTGTTCTACACTCGTCGGTGAGAAGGATCATCTTTGTGCTGAAATGGCAAGATTTGCCAACGCCACGCAACTTGGTACCGAGAGGTCAGTTGAGCTGAGAACAGACTGGAGCAACTTCAGCAAGTCTTGCGCACACGATGGATATGAGCCTGGCAAGGTCTTCTGCCAATGGCTCATGAGTAACACTTCAACCGAGTTCGCTCACATAAACATTGGTCGTGCTCTGGCTTGCCTTGATCCATCCGCCAACTATGCAAGTACAGGCCGCGCATCTCCCAGCTATCTGACGGGAAAAGTGGAGTCGTATTACGCCAAACACGCGGATGAGAACGTACGCATTGAGATTGAGTATGCTGCTGGCATAGAGGGGGAGTGCCCCACACTCAAGATCACTGCTGAGCGCTGGGAGTTGGACGAGTGATGCGCCCTAACAATTCATTCAAGCCGAACCCGCTTCGCGGGTCGGCTTAATTCAGGCGTTAGGGCGCAGGAGCAACATGACCGCATCTCAACCCTCAAAAGATCAGCTGCACCTGGCAAGCATGCTCGGTATCGACATATCTGCCGACACATTTGACGTGGCGGCGGCCCGCCTGCTTGATCGCGTTGCCTCAGCAATCGGCCACGAGCCAGCCGACCTTTCTAGCGAGCGCCAACGTGCCTTCGCCGAGTCGCTCGGTTATGACGTGGCGCTAGATTCAAAGCGTGTTGCAAGCGCCAAGATTGGCGAGGCCCTGCTTGCAAACAACCTCGGCGCAATCAAGTCGCTGAACCTCCAAGCCGGCGATCGTGTGATCCGCCTAACCCAGTTTGAGCACGCCGGGGAGCTTCGATCCTTTGAGCAAGAGTTCATCGTTTCTTCAATTCAGCCAAATGGCCGGGTATTCTTCAAGGGTGGCAACGGCCAGGGCGCTTGGCCCACTCAGCTCAGAAAGCCTGCGCCCTAACAGTTCATTCAAGCCGAACCCGCTTCGCGGGTCGGCTTAATTCAGGTGTTAGGGCTGCTCATGACCTGCAACGTATGTGACCCAAACGGCACTCACGCCACCGGCGGCTTCACAACGCACGCCCAGTTTCAGACGGAAGAGTCCAGGATCGCCGACCTGACCTCTCGCGGCCTTGCCACTACAGTTCCCGGGGCAACTGGTTTCGAGTTGATCTACAGCTGTAACTCGTGCGGTCAATCCTGGGAGTTGATTGCTCCAGATTGGCCTCTGCGCGGATACCTTCGTAAAATTTCATCAAGGGAGCCGCGGTTAACTGCTCTGCGCGCCAAGTTTGGTCGGACGCAGCCCTAACAATTAATTCAAGCCGAACCCGCTTCGCGGGTCGGCTTAATTCAGGTGTTAGCGCCCATGAGAATCATCGCTGCAACGGTCGCATCCATCCTTGTTGCCGCGGGCTGTTCCGGCCAGGCGCCCCAGCTCCCCCAAGCCGACCGGTCGCCCAACCCGATAGGCTCATTCTTTGTGGGGGTGGATTCTTCCAAGCTGCCTGAGCCTGCTCGATCCGCAGTTGTATCTGCGGAGAGGGACATTGATCTGGTGCTTCGCGGCCATCCGCCTGCCTGCAAGGATTCCCCGGACAGTGGCGAGTCAGATGGCGGCACACTGCACTACAAATGCAAACACTACGACCTCACTGTTATGCGCAGCATCTATCAGGTAGGGGATGTTTATGGGTTTATCTATGGGCCTATCGTCACGTTCCCCGGCGACTATCCGATTTCATACGTTCGTTTTTATAGTAGCCAGGAACTCAGCGCGTTGCTCAAACAGCGGGCTGGGCGCTAACAATTCATTCAAGCCGAAGCCGCTTCGCGGCTCGGCTTAATTCAGGTGTTAGGCGCCATGAAAGCAGTGCGACTACTGCTAATAGTTCTTTTGCTCGCGAGTTGCTCCGGCACAGGCCCCGGCCCCGGCCCCGGCCAAGATCAGCTTCATGCTGACTTCCTTACACTACATCCTGGCTGTCAGCTTCTCTCCTCCTCTGCCGGCGAGGGAGACAGTGACAATGTCTACATCTGGTTAACCTATACCTGCGGCCCGTCCGGGCAGGTCCACCGTACGGAGACGCTGTATCAGCAAGTAGGTGACGAGTGGGTGCTAAATCGAGAGGCGTCGCTTCGGTGATCCGCGTGGCGCCTAACAATTCATTCAAGCCGAACCCGCTTCGCGGGTCGGCTTAATTCAAGGTGTTAGGTGTCGCATGAGCATGCCGCTGCCCATAGATGTTGTAGTCCTCGCCTCGTCAGAGGCTGGGCTTCATTGGGTAAGGACGGTATCTGGACTCAAAAAGCCCGGAGTTTCGCCGCGCTATTTGATGGCCACGATAGAAAGATCAGACAAGTTTCCTAGCTTCTCAAGCATTGATCCAGCTGGCATCGGATTCTGGATTGCGCTGGACCAGCCCTCCAAGCTCAAGTGCCAGGAGACGGTCGCTAGACTCCAGTCAGATACACAGTACAGCCGCGGATTCTATGACGTGCATTTGCCAGATCCTGTTGTAGTTGCAACTGACATGGCTGATCTTCAACGGATCGTTGACGATGTCTGGGAGGCGTTCTGTGCAACATCCTGAGGCGGCACCTAACAATTCATTCAAGCCGAACCCGCTTCGCGGGTCGGCTTAATTCGGGTGTTAGGCCCCATGAAAGAGCACCAAATCTATCTAATCGGCGGGGGCGACGACGAATCCGGCATTCTTACGCCTGATCGTCGGGGTGACGAATGCTGCTTGTCATTCTTATTCCGTGGCAAGCGCATTGATGCGTCTGCTTATGACTTTTTCGATGCATTCTGCGGCATCCGAAGGCTGTTGGAGGCGGACTCGCTTATACCCTTTTGCTACGGTGCAAGTCTCAATGTCTACCCATCCCGCATGTCGCGGCAAATGGCCTCGGGCACAGTTGCGTACGTTTTGACTTTTGGCAAATCGGCTGAGACCCGTGTACACATCTTCGATTCTGGCCCGGACGTAACGCCGGCCTCTGTAGACAATCAAAAGAGCTTCTATGCTGATTGGGTCGCGTCGCTGGGGCCTAACAATTCATTCAATCCGAACCCGCTTCGCGGGTCGGCTTAATTCTGGTGTTAGGCGGCATGAAAGCAGACTCGCTACTGTTGGCTATTGAAATCGGCTGGTGGGTGGTGGCGCTCGGCCTTCCCATACTCCTGCTCGCTGCAATTCGCCTTCCCCGCAAATGGCGATGGCGCGTTCCCGCTGTCGTGCTCGTCTCTTGGTCGGCATTGGTTCTCTACACTAGCGAGGTCTATTTCCCTACCGGCGTCGCACATGCCACTCAACTGGGGATTGATAATCCGTATCAAGGATTCGATAACAATAATTTCGTCCCAGTCCTGGTACTTGGCTGGTTGCTTCCGCTTACGGCCTGCACAATTGCCGCATTCGGACGTTTAGCGCTCCAAAAGCACCGAGGCGGCAAGGAGTGACCCTGCCGCCTAACAATTCATTCAAGCCGAACCCGTTTCGCGGGTCGGCTTAATTCAAGTGTTAGGCCCGTCAGGAAAGATCGTGGCGATTGGTAATAACAACAACCTGGAACTGAAAGACTGCCCGGCATGTCGCGGCACCGGCAACGTCAAATGCCCGGACTGTCACGGCAAGGGAAAGCCTTATGACTGTCAAACTTGTTGGGGTACATCTAGCGAGCCTCGAGAGGGGCGTCACGTTCCATGCTCCAGGTGCCACGGTTCGGGGCAGGTTCGGCGTGTCTAGTCCGGCGGACGTGCCTAACAATTCATTCAAGCCGAACCCGCTTCGCGGGTCGGCTTAACTCAGGTGTTAGGCCGCAGGACAACCTATGGCGCTTTTCGCAGTAATAGGTCTGATTGTCGTCATCGCAGGCGTTGCGCTCTGCTTCTATGGCCATTTGATCGGCCTTATCCTGATCCTAGTTGGGGCATTCCTGGTCGACTTGTTTAAGGATCAAGCTATGGCCGCAGCTGTCTCAAAACATCGCAACAGCAATCGATCCTCATCCAAGCGTGACTGATAAGATGGCAACGTTAGCAACCGGGCTGCGGCCTAACAATTCATTCAAGCCGAACCCGCTTCGCGGGTCGGCTTAATTCAAGGTGTTAGGTGCCGCGAACGGATATGCGAACCCTGCAGGAAATCCTCAAGTCCACTTCGGACGCGTTGTTCCCCGCAGATCTTGGGGAGCGCGAGGTCTCCCTCGACAGCCAAGACTGCAATGGAGATACGCCCCTGCACGTATTGACCTGGCGAGGGGACTCTGCGGGGGCGAAGGCTCTGATTGCGGCAGGAGCCGCACCAAATGGCACTGGCGACATGGGTGAGACCCCTCTGCACGTCGCGGTTCGGCAGGAGAATTCCGAGCTAGTCGAGGCACTTCTTGAGGCAGGTGCCGATCCCGACATCCGGTCGGAGTTTGGCAAGACCCCGCGAGAAATGGCCGTTGCAAAAAGTGGTGCCGTTGCCGAGTTGCTACGGCGGGCGGCACCTAACAATTCATTCAAGCCGAACCCGCTTCGCGGGTCGGCTTAATTCCGGTGTTAGGCGGCTATGGCGAGTACGACGCAACTCAGTACTGGAACCCGAGTCATCGGCTGGCTGTGGCTTCTCATGGCTCCAGCCATTGCGGGAATGGCGTTCATCTCGACAGTTAAGTCGGATACGACCTATTGGATCCAAGTCGCTGCTTTCTCAATTGTGGCGCTAGCCGGCGCGGTCGGAGGCGTAGCAACTGGACTTCGCTACCTCTGGGGGGTTCGCGTGCTTCACCTACTCTCATGGATTGGGTTTACGTATTACGTCGGATCCGGGCTGCTCGGTCTCTTCTTTTCAGCGTCCTCGGGTAAGTTCTCCCCGGTGGTGTTTCTCATCGTAGGGCTGATAATGGCGCCCGGACTCGGCTTTGCCGTGCTTGCAGTGGCGCTGCGCTCCAGCCTTCGAGCTCAGAGTACGCCGCCTAACAATTCGTCCAAGCCGACGCCGCTTCGCGGCGCGGCTTAACTCAGGTGTTAGGCCGCTGATGACAGTTGTAATGATCTACGGGTTCCAAGGTCGCTTTTCCGGTGATTCCAAGTACACCTGGAGCCACCCCGACGTTGGTGCCACTCACAAATGCATGCTCTTCCTTAGGCAGCAATCTGAGGCCCACGACTTCGAGGCAGCGCTAGACGAGTGTGGTCGATACGGCTTTACAAATATTGAAAACATGCGCGGCGGCAAGCTCCAGATTGACGTCCTAAACACGGACCTCTATCGGGGATTCGCTGGCTTCTATGAAGAAGCTCTGAGTTCGGGGGCCGCTCTGGTCTACTATCCTCACAAGGATGCGGCAGATGGCGACGCGGCCTAACAATTCATTCAAGCCGAACCCGCTTCGCGGGTCGGCTTAATTCTGGTGTTAGAGCGCGCAATGAGATCATCTCGCCATTACCCGTACTCGCCAAAATCAGCCCTATCGCTGAGGCAGGGCGAGTTCTGGCCGATACGTTTGAGGGACGGATCATTCGCCTGCGGAGTCGTGGTGCAACCGGCCTCTCGCACCCCCGGAGGATCGCGAGTCATGTTCCTTGCAGGGCTCTTGGATTGGAATGGCCCCACTGCACCATGTGCGAGCGAAATCTGTTCAGCCAATTGTCTAGATCAAGGTGAGCTGCACTACCAATGCATTGGAGACATGGGTAGTGAGATTGTCGGTGTGCGCACTGAAAATCTAGATCTCATTGAACCTTGGCTTTTTCGCCGGGCTGTCTATCATCGCAATAGTGAGCTTATGAAGGGACTAGATCCAGTGCGACCACAGGTCGCATCAGATGAGATATATCCAGTTCTTTTAGTCTGGGGCCACATTGCAATGATTATCCGTGCTGAAATGCATTTCCTAAAGAGCGATAGCGCCTAAACCTCAGCGGGCGCGCTCTAACAATTCATTCAAGCCGAAGCCGCTTCGCGGCTCGGCTTAATTCAGGTGTTAGCCCTCATGAAATATGACGACGCGTCATGGCACTACGGTGGCAACTTCCCATCTGATCTACCAGACTCGGCTGGTGCAACCCATACGGGAATGTTCCTGGTTTGGGCGGTTCTAGCCGGACTGGGCGGTGAATTGTTCACGGTGGAGGAGCCTGAGCTAGTTAGAGAGCTTCGCGGTCGCACAACCACCCCCGGCGCCTTCTTCCTAAAAGTTTGTGACGGTAAGCTCACCAACGAGGATTTTAGCGATCGTGGCAACGAGTTCGCCGTCGCCTACTATGAGGATGGACAGTTTCTGGCGGACTACGAGGCGACGCTGGGCAGCGGCTTAGCCACCCCGTACCACGTGCCGGATACTTGGGAGAGCTTTGATACATTGCGCGCCCGTTTGGACGAGCGCCTTGCCCGTTGGGCAGGTGCTGAGGGCTAACAATTCATTCAAGCCGAACCCGCTTCGCGGGTCGGCTTAATTCAGGTGTTAGGCCGTTGGGTTGGTGCTTCAAAGTGGCAGCACCGGCCTTCGGCAACGAGGTCATAGTTCACCCTTCCGGTCGCTCTTCGGACGGGGTCCCAGGCAAGCGCCTCGCCGGTCAGAGCCCGTGCACCCCACCCCAGCGGCTCGCCTGCATCCGGCGCCTCTTTCTGGTACAACTTTGGCCTAACAATTCATTCAAGCCGAACCCGCTTCGCGGGTCGGCTTAACTCAGGTGTTAGGCATCAAGTGAAAGAGTTCAGCCGTTCACCTAATAAGCGGGAGCGCATAGCCGGCATCAGCGTGAGCACTTTGCTAGCAGCGCTGTTTGGCTCGCTATCCGTCTTTCTTGCAACTCGCGGCGTTTGGCTGGTTGCAGGGATATGCGGCGCTCTGGCTTTAGGATTTCTAGTGATGCTCTATCGCGCCGCATTTGGCGCCCCGCGCAGCCTCAACCACAAGGAGACGCGAGTGGTTGCTTGGGGCTTCGTCGTGCTTGGTTTTTGCGGCTTCGCTATGGCTCTGATGATCAATGGATCGATGACGCACAGACTCATGGTCCTAGGCGCATCGCTCACCTTCTTTTCGGCAGGCATTGCAGGTGCGAGGTCTCGTGGCCATGATGCCTAACAATTCATTCAAGCCGAACCCGCTTCGCGGGTCGGCTTAATTCAGGTGTTAGGCCGCACACGAACATGGTCGATGGCTCAAGAAATCAGTTTCCGCTCTGGAAGGCGTTCTGGATTGTCTGTCCGGCGACGTATCTCATTGCAATCGCGCTATTTGCGCTCACAAACTTCGTCACGGATCGCCTTGGCGGTCACAATGTCGAGATCATTGCTGGGCAAGAGGTGCGTTCTGTCAGTGCGGAGTCGTTCAAGTACGCTTGGTACAACAGCGTAGCGATCCAGGTCATTGCCGCGCTCCACGCTTGCCTATGCACTTTTATCGTTCTTCGTTACAGGCGCAGTACTCGCAGTAGATGGCTTGCAGCCCTCTCCATCGCAGCTGTCCTTATATACCTCGGCTACACCTTGTACTGTACATACGGCTTGTTCCACCCGGATCCTAATCTTTGGCCGATCACTTACTAGTGCAGGTACGGCCTAACAATTCATTCAAGCCGAACCCGCTTCGCGGGTCGGCTTAATTCCGGTGTTAGGCACCACATGAGCCATCCCGACAAGCCACTAAAGATCCTGTTCGGCATCGTTTGCATCGGCTTCCTAATATTGTTCAGCCTGCTGATAGCGTTCTCGATTTCACAACCAGAGGACGTCGGATTCTTCGTCAAGTTAGTCATTGTCGTCGCAACCGTTGGGTGCTACTTCGCGCTCTTCGCTCTTTGGATTTATTGGCTCCGCTACTTCTGGCGGACTTCCCAAACCGGACAGTTCTGGCTTTGCCTTCTTGTGCCGTACTTCCATGCGGCGTACAAAACGGCAAAGTATCTTCGGGCACCGCCCTCGGGTGGCGCCTAACAATTCATTCAAGCCGAAGCCGCTTCGCGGCTCGGCTTGATTCAGGTGTTAGGCCGTTGAGTTGGCGCTTCAGAGTGGCATCGCTGGCCTTCGGCGACGGCGTCGTAGTTCACCCTTCCGGTCGCTCTTCGGACGGGCTCCCAGGCAAGCGCCTCTCCGGTCGGACCCCGCGCACCCCACCCCAGCGGCTCGTCTGCATCCGGCGCCTCTTTCTGGTACAACGCTGGCCTAACAATTCATTCAAGCCGAAGCCGCTTCGCGGCTCGGCATAATTCAGGTGTTAGGCTGCACATGAGCAATCCTTACCAGCCTCCACAAGCGGCGCTGTCACCTGCTCCACGAGCTTGGCGCTTCGGCCATTCGTTCACAGCGTTTGCTTCCGGACTAGTAGTACCGCCCCTAGCCGTCTACCTTACGGCCCGTCTCATATTTCCCGACGTCGCGCTAGCTCGAGGCAACTCAACGTTTTGGGGAGCTGTTATCTTAGGTAGCATGCTAGCTGCGGCGGCTGTCTATCGGCACAAGCGCATTTCCTTGTGGCTCGCTGTCGCAGTTGGACCTGTCATCGTTCTCGTACTTGCTCTCGCGCCTGCGGTATGGTCAGAGGTGCTGGGTGCAGCCTAACAATTCATTCAAGCCGAACCCGCTTCGCGGGTCGGCTTAATTCAGGTGTTAGGCGCCACGGCAGGCATGGCCGATCTTTGGGACTCAATCGCAGCAAATGACTGGCGCGACATACCTTGTGTCGTCGGTCGGCCGGCAACGGAAGCTGACGTCGCTGCTGGTTCCGCAGTCTTCTACGTACCTGGTGAGTCCGCCGCAGCCTCAATGGCTCTCCCTTGCTGTGCCATCCAAGTGCTTGAGGATGGCTCGGAGCAGCCTGTTGTCATTATTCAAGCGGAGCTTGCACCTCACGGCACCGTCTTGGGCGTCCGCCCCCTCTCTGGCGGCAACGGCATTTGCATGGCTACGGAGGTCCGCTTGCTTCCTGCAGGGTTTGGGTCGTAGGGTGGCGCCTAACAATTCATTCAAGCCGAACCCGCTTCGCGGGTCGGCTTAATTCAGGTGTTAGGGCGCACATGAAGCAATCGCGCAGCTCGAAGGTAAAGCAGGTTGCTCTGTTCGCGCTTGCAGGGCCTCCGATTGGAGCGCTTCTCTGGCAGATTGTCGTTGCGATCACTGCCGAGTTCCCACGAGACTATTCGTTGGGGTCGTGGATCTCCACTTGGGCAGGGCTTAGTGTGTTTGCCTACCTCTGGGGCTTTGCTCCCGCATTCCTCACGGGCGTTGTCGCTGTCTACATGCGCAGTACTTCGCCGGGAGTCGGCGCTCGGTCTCGTATCCTCCGTCTCGCGGCCACGGTAGGGAGTGGCGGCCTCCTGAGCTGGACTCTCCCGCAGGTATTCCCTGGCGGAGATGCGGGCGTAACGGAGGCGGCACTGGGGGCGGCAACCGCTTTCGTCTGTGCAGGCTTGGCAGAGTGGTGGGTGCGCCCTAACAATTCATTCAAGCCGAACCCGCTTCGCGGGTCGGCTTAATTCAGGTGTTAGGCCCCATGATATTCGCTGCAGCGACCGACGAGAACACGCTGTTCGTATTCGCTTCAATCTCGGAGGCAATCGCGTACTGCGAGAGTATCGACGTGGAGGATGGCGGCTGGATCTTCTGGGATCACGCAGGCAACGCTTTGAGCGCGGAGTTCCTCACTCCAAACCATCGCGGCAGATTCACCGTTGGTGGGCACATATCGGCTGGTCCAGGTATCGGGCAAGCCCACGCTGACAGAGTCTATTGCCAGCATCCATCACATCAATGGCAACCCATATTTTTCCACTCTTTCTGCGGTCCATGAGCATCTCGCAACCCCGACCCAGGTGCCCCAGCATGGAGCCTAACAATTCATTCAAGCCGAACCCGCTTCGCGGGTCGGCTTAACTCAGGTGTTAGGCCTCAATGAAAGCACCACCTGAAGTTGAGCTTCTTCTTGGAGTATTGTTAGTCGTCAACGCCAGCGTCACAATCTGGGCGGCTGCTTTTCGGCCAAAACTACTGAGCCATTGGCTGCTACGCCCTCGTTGGTTTGGTGCTGGCGGCCCGCGAGCAGGTCGGGTTGGTGCCACATTCGGCGCGCTAGTTTGGCTTGGTATTGGTCTATGGCTTGTGCGGCTTTCCATCAGCCACGCGAGTTGAGGCCTAACATTTCATTCAAGCCGAACCCGCTTCGCGGGTCGGCTTAATTCAGGTGTTAGACCCGTATGGACACATCGCCAAAGTCGACGACTCAGATTGTCCGAGAGGGATTCAATCGTGCCTGCGCTGATTTCACCAAGCGCTCCATGCCATTCGGATTTTCTAGATTCAGGACGAGATTCTGGTCGCGGCAAGCTGATGGCTTCACCGACGTCATCCACTTCCATCGTTCGGGCGTCAGCTATGGAGCGCCACGCAACAACTCTATTGGTATCCGCGTCCACTATGCATCGCACAGGGGACAACTTCCCGATCCGTTAGCCCTCAATGGCCCCTGTAGCGACAAGCTACGAGATAGTAGGGGCTATGCCTACCATTTGAGGTTCAATGCGTTGACATGGAGCACATATGATCGTTGTCTCGATGACCTCGTGCGCGTGCTGCAGGATCACGGCCTGCCTTGGTTTTCCGAGCAACGGGTCTAACAATTCATTCAAGCCGAACCCGCTTCGCGGGTCGGCTTAATTCTGGTGTTAGGCGTCAATGACAGATTGCCTCAACAGAGTTGTCAAATGCGGTACGCACGGCTCGGTGGGGTGTGCTTTCGTTTGTCAGCATTTAGCTGCGGCAGACGCTGGTAGCATTGGTTTCAATGCGCCGGCGCCTGAGCCAGGAGACACCGAACTGATAGCTTGGTGTGATGAGTGCGAAGTGATGGTTGTAGAACAGCAAGGCTGGAGTGACGCAGTTGCAGAGTTCTCAATGTTGGCGGTTATTTGTGAGTTCTGCTTCGTATCCATCAAACAGGCGCAGGTAGTTGACGCCTAACAGTTCATTCAAGCCGAACCCGCTTCGCGGGTCGGCTTAATTCAGGTGTTAGGGCGCACATGAGAGCTGCCGGAATCTCCATAATAACAACCGCGCTACTTGCAACCACCGGGTGTTCTACACTCGTCGGTGAGAAGGATCATCTTTGTACTGAAATGGCAAGATTTGCCAACGCCACGCAACTTGGTACCGAGAGGTCAGTTGAGCTGAGAACAGACTGGAGCAACTTCAGCAAGTCTTGCGCACACGATGGATATGAGCCTGGCAAGGTCTTCTGCCAATGGCTCATGAGTAACACTTCAACCGAGTTCGCTCACATAAACATTGGTCGTGCTCTGGCTTGCCTTGATCCATCCGCCAACTATGCAAGTACAGGCCGCGCATCTCCCAGCTATCTGACGGGAAAAGTGGAGTCGTATTACGCCAAACACGCGGATGAGAACGTACGCATTGAGATTGAGTATGCTGCTGGCATAGAGGGGGAGTGCCCCACACTCAAGATCACTGCTGAGCGCTGGGAGTTGGACGAGTGATGCGCCCTAACAATTCATTCAAGCCGAACCCGCTTCGCGGGTCGGCTTAATTCAGGTGTTAGGCCCCTTATGCGCGATCCCCAACGAATTGAGCAGATCCTTGGAGTGCTGCGAGAGATCTGGGAGCGCGAGCCGGACCTGCGCCTCGGTCAGATCGTTGTAAACGCTATTCTGCCTAGCGATCCCTGCCCTCAAATCTTCAGTGCCGAGGATGATGTGTTGCTTGCTGGGCTGCACGAGTATCGTAGTCGAGTGTTCAGAGCCGACCCAAGTGGCAGCTAGGCGAGTATCGGGCTCCGACTGTACGCGGTCGGGGCCTAACAATTCATTCAAGCCGAACCCGCTTCGCGGGTCGGCTTAATTCTGGTGTTAGGCCTCTCAAATGGATTCCTACCCTTCAGAGTCAGATTTAGTTGCAGCTCTGGATCACCGCGATGGATTAGTGCGGCTATGCGCCGCCGGAAAGCTGTCGTTCTCGGACTTTTGCGATGGATACGACAATTTCTACTGGGCATATGCGCTTGACGGTCACGAGTCGGACTTCCAGGGGCTTGCCCTGCTCGCCAAGTACGCTGGCCGCATTGCCCCGCACCAGGTTGTTGCTGAGACCATCCTTGCCAAGGTCTGTGATGACGCAGACGCAACAAGAGAGAGTTATCGCTTGGCCGGCCGCTTTGGCTCCGCAGAGGCGATCGCAAGACTTAAGCTTGTTGCGGCGGGCCTCCCGGGTGGAGAGGCCTAACAATTCATTCAAGCCGAACCCGCTTCGCGGGTCGGCTTAACTCAGGTGTTAGGTGCCTTATGAAGCTCGCGATGTTGCTCGTAGCGCTGGTGCCTGCCCTCAGCGGTTGCGTTAGCTATCCGCCCGATCCCAATGTTGCCGAGTTACTCCGCGATTGTACGGAGGAGCTCGGGGGCTGGGCCGGTAGACCTGCAATCGACATTCCGCTCGATGAACGCAAGGCCATACTCAATGCAGCAAGCCAATGGGCTATTCGCAATGAGTATCTTCCTTGTAACGTCACAGTTTGTGGTGCCGTGATAGATGCCAATCCTAGCCACGTCTCTGTTTACCTGACCGGATACGGAGACTTGAATCCTTCGGCAGAGGTTAAGTTATCTAGGGGGCGATATACATTGCTTAAGGAGCAGTTCTACCACTCTGCATGTCCTGGTGGTATTTACGGGCCTACACGTGGCGGCACCTAACAATTCATTCAAGCCGAACCGCATCAGGGCGGCGCCTAAGTGCACGCCTTCGGCTATATTCGCACCCAGTCGCCGCCCTGCTGCGGGTCGGCTTAATTCAGGCGTTAGAGGGCGGCAATGAGATCTTTGTCCGTGCAAGTACAACCAGAGCGTTCCCCTGGCATCGATATGGTCGCTCTGACCACATCGTTTCGGACTCTAGTTGGCGGGATTGATCTCGTTCGGAGCCATTCCTTCGACAACGGCAATGACAATGGCGCGTACTACAACTTCACATTCGGCACGGATCGCCCAGCCGAGCTTTGGCGCTTGATCCAAGACTCCGTATTTCAGGCCCCTGAGCATCGCCGTCACCTAGCATCGTCCGCCATGGCTATGTGCTCCAGCGAGGGTGGTTGGCATAGGTACTCTCAGCTCTATCATTGGGATCCAGAGGTGCCCGTTGTCTCCGTTCCCGCCCTCTAACAATTCATTCAAGCCGAACCCGCTTCGCGGCTCGGCTTAATTCAGGTGTTAGGCATGGACGCAGATCACAGCAAACTGACGAAGCCTCCCGTATCGCTTCTTCTCTACTACTTGGCGCTTGGACTCCTACCAGTCTGGATTGTCGCCGGATACATCCTCTACGACTCACAGTACGGACTTACTCTCCCCTGGTTCTTATTGTTCCTGCCCTTCACCATTTTCATGGCGGCCATCGGCTTCGGCGTACACCTTTACCTTCGCCGATCTTGGGACGCCACATCCTGCTACGCTCTTGGGACAACGGTGTTCTTTGCGATCCCTCTGATTGCCCTACTCATCGTGAAGGTCCTCTGAGCCATGCCTAACAATTCATTCAAGCCGAACCCGCTTCGCGGGTCGGCTTAATTCAGGTGTTAGCTGCCATGGAAGATGTAGTTGCAACGGAGCCAGGTGCACGGCTGATGAACCTCTCGCAAGACCGGTTCACTGGGCGGCCTGTCTTTGGCCACCCAGCTGCATACCGTTGCGCCGCGTGCGGCACTTCCACTCGGTTCGAGCTTGGCCGCAAGAACCCCGAGCCCTTTACGTCAAACATCCATGCGGCATTGGATGCCGCGTCCGGCCCGGCAGTGCCGTGGGAGACGGATTACACTGACTTCTGTTGCCTAGGGTGCGGTCTTCCAGTTCGGGTGGCGCACGAGATTCATGAGTTCGCAATGTCGTCTTATCGTTACCTGCCGCTCCGCGTGTATGAGTACGTCGGTGGCAGCTAACAATTCATTCAAGCCGAACCCGCTTCGCGGGTCGGCTTAATTCAGGTGTTAGATGGCTATGAGAGAAAATCACCGACCAAGCATACGAAACCCGGCAATTCTCTTTGCATGGATCGCGGCTCTTGCGGCTCTACTTTGGCGGGCATACTACGAGCGGTATCACAAGTACGCTGACTGCATTGATGCGCTAACCAACTCGAGCTGCATCACTCCAGACGGCGCCAATGTGACTTCCGGGGGTGTTTTCTGGGGGTTCCTAGCGCTCCCTTTCAGTTTTGCAGCAGCCATTCTCCTTTGTGTGATTGTTTTTCGTTTGGTGCGCAGGCGATCGCGTGGCGCCATCTAACAATTCATTCAAGCCGAACCCGCTTCGCGGCATGACTTAATTCAGGCGACATGGCCACCGATCGCGACTTCATCGACTACGTAGCGGAGCAGATCGCGCTTGGCAGCCGGCTGACCTACAGGAAGATGTTCGGCGAGTACGCGCTTTATGTGGACGAGAAGGTGGTGGCGTTCGTCTGCGACAACAGCGTCTTCATCAAGCCTTCCGCTGCCGTGGCTCTCCTGGGCGCGGAGCTGCCGAAGCGGCCGCCGTATCCGGGTGCCAAGGACTACCCGGTTGTGGATGAACTGCTGGATGACACCGACGCGATCCGTGCGCTGATGCTCGAGACGGCCGCGCTGATGCCCGCGCCGAAACCGAAGAAGGCCGCCGCCGCACCGCGCAAGCCACACAAGTAGCGCCGCCCGTGCCCGCCCCGCTGCGTGCCGATGCGCCGTCACGACATGTTTCAATGCGGGCCTGACACCACACTCCACCCGGGACCCCCCATGGCAGACCCCTACAATTCTTCGACCTCCCGCACCACGGCCGTGCTGCTGAATGACGCGATGGTCACGACCGCGCTGGAACTTCCCGGCTACCGCACCACGCGCAGCCTGGGCGTGGTGCGTGGCATCACCGTGCGCTCCCGCTCGATCGTCGGCAACTTCCTGGGTGGGCTGCAGACGCTGTTCGGGGGCAACATCACCATCTATACGGAGCTGTGCGAACAGGCGCGCTACGACACGTACCGCGACATGGTGCAGCACGCCAGGCAGCTTGGCGCCAACGCCATCATCGCCGTGCGGTACGACGCCACGGAGCTGATGTCCGGCCTGACCGAGGTGCTGTGCTATGGCACTGCGGTGGTGGTGGAGTCGCAGGATGACTGACGGTGCATTCCCGTCGGAACCTCCTTGCGGATGCATCGATCACGCGACCCCAGCCGCAGGAAGTGGATTTCGGTTGCGCTGGGGCACGGCGCTTCCGTTGTTGGTGGCCGTCATGTCCGCCTGCAGCAGCAACGCCTTCCAGAGAGATGGCGTCAGCCAGGACGCTTGCACCTTCGACAGGGCCGCCATGCTCGCGCTGGACGAGCAGAAGTTCGATCAGGATCTCAGCGTTGGCGGCGGTGGCTGGCGTGCGCTCGCCTCAAGGCAGACGTGTGAACTGGCAGCGGCGGACCTGATTGCAGACTATCGGTCTGCGCATGGATCGGTATCCCCGCTGCTGTTCTGGCACGAGGGACAGCTCAGAGCGTTCTCGGGGCAGTACACGCAGGCCATCGCCCTTTTCAAACAGTCGTACAAGCCCAGGCAACAAGACTTCGGCTGGAACGCCTATGCGGATGCGACCATCGCGTTCCTGCGCGGCGACCGCCTGGCACTGGACGCGGCACTGGTCGAGATGAAGGCAACGCCCGCGCCGCCCGGCGAAACCCTGAAGGAAGGAAAGCTGGAAATGACGCTGCCCGATGGAACGAAGACCACGATGCCCTGGCCCTTGAATGTGGAGGTCGTGGAAGGCTTGCAGCGCTGCCTGGGAAAACCATATCGGGAAGCTTATGGACCTGCCTGCCGACGGGAAGAATGAAGCGCGTTGGTATTTGCGTGAGAAAGCGGGTCTTTTGACTCACTCATCGGATTCTGTATGAGTGGCGCAGCCTGTTCCGTCGGTCACGGCGTCGGTTAGAGCACCGCCCAAGGCCTGGCCTCAGCCATCCTCGTCCGGCGGCAGCACGATGCCGTCCGGCTCCACGGCCAGGCGGCCGGCGGCGAGCACGGCCTGGGTGCGGTTGGTGACGCCCAGCTTGCGGAGGATGGCGGTGACGTGCGCCTTGATGGTGGCTTCGGACACGCCCAGGTCGTAGGCGATCTGCTTGTTGAGGCGGCCGGCGCCGAGCATCTGCAGCACCTTGAACTGCTGCGGCGTCAGGTCGCGCAGGCGCTGCGCGATCTCCTGTTCGTCGCGTGAGGTCGCCGGCGCGTTGTGCGCCTCATCCGGCGCCCAACGCTCGCCTTCCAGCACCGCACCGATGGCTTCGCCGATGGTGTCCGAATCGGCCGACTTGGGGATGAACCCAAGCGCGCCGTGGTCCAGTGCACGTCGCATCACCGCGGGCTCTTCGCGTGCCGACACGATGACCACCGGCAGCTGCGGGTGCAGCGCGCGCAGGTGCACCAGCGCGTTGAAGCCATGCGCGCCCGGCATGTTGAGGTCCATCAGCAGCAGGTCCGCGTCCGGGTGCGCATCGACCAGCACGTACAGCGCATCGACGCTGTCGGCTTCGTGCAGCTTGACGCCCGGCAGCACGCGCTGCACGGCCCCGCGAAGTGCTTCACGGAACAGCGGGTGGTCGTCGGCGATCAGCAGGGTCGGCATGGCATGGCGTTCCATCGGGGGAGAAAGGGTAGTCCGTACTGCGTTGTCTGCACAGGGCGGACGGCCGTCCGTCCTGTGCGCCTCCATCCGCCCTCCCCTGCGGATGGCTTACTTCACCTTGCGCTCTTCCACCAGCGAGGCGACGACGGAGGGGTCCGCCAGCGTCGACGTATCGCCGAGCTGGTCGGGCGCGTTCTCGGCGATCTTGCGCAGGATGCGGCGCATGATCTTGCCCGAGCGCGTCTTCGGCAGGCCGGGCGCCCACTGCAGGTGGTCGGGCGTGGCGATGGGGCCGATTTCCTTGCGCACCCACGCGACGAGTTCCTTCAGCAGCTCGTCGCTCTGCGTTTCGCCGGCCTTGAGGGTGACGTAGGCGTAGATGCCCTGCCCCTTGATGTCGTGCGGGAAGCCGACCACGGCCGCTTCGGCGACCTTGGGATGCGCGACCAGTGCGCTTTCCACCTCGGCGGTACCGATGCGATGGCCGGAGACGTTGATGACGTCATCGACGCGGCCGGTGATCCAGTAATAGCCGTCGGCGTCGCGACGGCAGCCGTCGCCGGTGAAGTAGGTGCCGGGGTAGGTGCGGAAATACGTGTCGATGAAGCGCTGGTGGTCGCCGTACACGGAGCGCATCTGGCCCGGCCAGGAATCCAGCAGCACCAGATTGCCTTCGGTGGCGCCTTCCAGCTGCTCGCCATTGGCATCGACCAGCGCCGGGCGCACGCCGAAGAACGGCAGCGTGGCCGAGCCGGGCTTGAGGTCGATGGCGCCGGCCAGCGGGGTGATCAGGATGCCGCCGGTCTCGGTCTGCCACCAGGTATCGACGATCGGGCAGCGGCCATCGCCGACCACGTCGTAGTACCAGCGCCAGGCTTCCGGATTGATCGGCTCGCCCACGCTGCCCAGCAGGCGCAGCGAGGCGCGCGAGGTCTTCTTCACCGGCGCCTCGCCTTCGCGCATCAGCGCGCGGATCGCGGTGGGCGCGGTGTAGAAGATGGTGACCTTGTGCTTGTCGATGACGTCCCAGAAGCGCGACACGTTGGGATAGTTGGGTACGCCTTCGAACATCACCGCGGTGGCGCCGTTGGCCAGCGGGCCGTAGACGATGTAACTGTGGCCGGTGACCCAGCCCACGTCGGCGGTGCACCAGTAGATGTCGTCCTCGCGCAGGTCGAACACGGCTTCGTGCGTGTACGCCGCGTACAGCAGGTAGCCGCCGGTGGTATGCAGCACGCCCTTCGGCTTACCCGTGGAACCGGAGGTGTAGAGGATGAAGAGCGGGTCTTCGGCATTCATGCGCTCGGGCTCGCACTCGGCCGGCTGCGCGTCGACGACGGCATCGAACCAGCGGTCGCGCGGCATCTGCATGTCCACCGCGCCGCCGGTGTGGCGCACGACCAGGACGGTCTCGACGGAGTTGGTGCCCGGCAGCTTCAGTGCGGCGTCGACGTTCGCCTTCAACGGCACTTTCTTGCCGCCGCGCAGGCCCTCATCGGCGGTGATGATCAGCTTGCTGCCGCAGTCGGCCACGCGGTCGGCGATGGAATTGGGCGCGAACCCGCCGAACACCACCGAGTGGATGGCGCCGATGCGCGCGCAGGCCAGCATGGCCACCGCCGCATCCGGGATCATCGGCAGGTAGATGGTGACGCGGTCGCCCTTCTGCACGCCCAGCGCGCGCAGCGCGTTGGCCAGCCTGCAGGTGCGCTCGTACAGCTCGCGGTAGGTGACGCCATAGGACGGCGTGTCCGGACCATCCGGTTCGAACAGCAGCGCGACCTTGTCCCCGCGCTCGGCCAGCTGGCGGTCGAGGCAGTTGACGCTGGCATTGAGTTCACCGTCGGCGAACCAGCGGATGCGGAATTCGTCCAGGGCGTAGCTGACATCCTTGATCTGCGTCGGCTTCCTGAACCACTCAAGGCGTTCCGCGGCCTTGCCCCAGAACGCCTCCGGATCGTCGATCGAGGCCTGGTAGTCGCGCTGATACTGCTCGCGCGTGATGCGCGCGCTGGCGGCGAATTCCGGATTGACCGGATACAGATCAGTCATGGCGTCCTCCCGAAGACGTTCAAGTGAAGCAGGTGATTCTGACAGCAAGGCACGATGGGCCGCGAGACCCGGGGGCAGGCCGCGAGTTTGACGCATTCCACCGTGCGGCATTGCAGCAACCGGCTTAGACCTTGGTCTTAAATCCATGGCCCTTGCCACGCCGGTCGCGCCGGAGAGCGCGCAACGGCGGGAATCGGGGCCGACGGGGATGCACTTACGACTAATGGCGAATAGGCGACAGCGAGGCTCTGGCGCAAGTCTGCGGTCCAGCCGCGCAACGCGGCCATTAGCCTTTCGGGAGGGGTTATGACCAAACGTTCCGCACTCATGGTGCGACGGCCACTGGCCGCCGCGCTCTTCGTCGCACTGATCGCGCCGGGCATGGCCTTCGCACAGACCGCCAAGGAGAAAGCCCTGGAGGCCCGCGTGGCCGAACTGGAGCGGCAGGTGCAGTTGCTGCTCTCGTCGCAGCAACAGCAGCAGACCCTGATCACCACCACTCAGGAACAGGTGACGCAGGTGCAGGCCAAGCAGGCGGCGCTGCCGGCGCCCGTGCCGGCCGGCAAGCAACCGATCCAGAACACCACCATCATGACCGCCGCCAATCCGGGCACGGCGTTCTCGTACGGTGGCTTCATCAAGATGGACGCCATGGTGACCGACACCAGCGACGGCCGCATCGCCGATGGTTCGTCCGGCCGCCTGTTCTACGTGCCCAGCACGATTCCCGTCGGCGGCGCGACCGCGGATGGCGGCGACCCGTACACCGATTTCCACGCGCAGTTCTCGCGCTTCTGGTTGAGCGCGGACCACGTGACCGACAGCGGTGACAAGTTCAAGGGCTACGTGGAAATGGACTTCTTCGGTGGCGGCAGCAATGCGCTGGCCGGCAACGAAGTGGCCACCAACACCTACGCGGTGAGCCTGCGCCAGGCCTACGTGACCTGGAACAACTGGCTGGCCGGCCAGACCTGGTCCAACTTCATGGACGTGGCCGCGCTGCCGGATGCGGTGGACTTCGTCGGTCCCACCGACGGCACGGTCTTCGTGCGGCAGGCGCAGTTGCGCTACACCAAGGGCCCGTGGTCGGTGTCGGTGGAGAACCCGCAGACCACCGTCACGCCCTACCTGGGCGGCACGCGCTTCAACAGCGGCGACAACGTCATGCCTGACGTCACCGCCCGCTGGCAGGCCAAGGGCGACTGGGGTCATTTCAGCGTGGCCGGCCTGCTGCGCCAGTTCAAGGCACTGGAGGAAACCGACACCGGTGCGGCGGTCAGCGTGTCGGGCAAGTTCAACCTGGGCAAGAGCGACGACCTGCGCTACGCGGTCAACGCCGGCCAGGGCATCGGCCGCTACCTGGGCTTCGGCATCGGCAGCGACGTGGTCACCGATGCCGGTGGCGACATCGAGGCGCTGGATGGCTACGGCGGCTTCGTCGCCTGGCGCCATGTGTTCAGCCCGAAAGTCCGCACCAACGTGATGTACTCGGCGGCGCATTTCGACAACGACATCGCCATCACCGGGTTCGGCGTCACCGAGCGCACGCAGTCGATGCACGCCAACATCATCTATTCGCCGTTCCCGAAACTGGACATCGGCGCGGAGCTGATCTACGGACAACGTTCGCTTGAGGATGAGCGCGAAGGCGACCTGAAGCGCCTGCACACCCACGTCAAGTACACCTTCTGAGGGGAATCCACATGAGCTCCACCAGCATTCCGCAAGCCGGCGGCAGCGAGCTGACGCAAGGCCATAAAAAGGTCATTTTCGCGTCGAGCCTCGGCACCGTGTTCGAGTGGTACGACTTCTATCTTTACGGGTCGTTGGCCGTCATCATCGCCAAGCAGTTCTTCAGCGGTGTCAACGAAACCACCGGCATGATCTTCGCGCTGCTGGCGTTCGCCGCGGGCTTCTTCGTGCGTCCGTTCGGCGCGGCGTTCTTCGGCAGCCTGGGCGACCGCATCGGCCGCAAGTACACGTTCCTGGTCACCATCCTGATCATGGGCATCTCGACCTTCCTGGTCGGCGTGCTGCCCAACTACGCGACGATAGGCTTCGCAGCGCCGGTGATCCTGATCATCCTGCGCCTGGCACAGGGCCTGGCGATGGGCGGCGAATACGGTGGCGCGGCCACCTACGTGGCCGAGCATGCACCACCGGGCAAGCGTGGCCTGTACACCAGCTTCATCCAGACCACCGCCACGCTGGGGCTGTTCCTGTCGCTGGCGGTGATCCTGGCCTGCCGTCTGTCGCTGGGCACCGAGGCGTTCGAGGACTGGGGCTGGCGCATTCCGTTCCTGGGTTCCATCGTGCTGCTGGGCGTCTCCGTGTGGATCCGCCTGCAGCTGGCCGAGTCGCCCTTGTTCCAGCAGATGAAGGCCGAGGGCAAGGGCTCGAAGAAGCCCTTCCGCGACAGCCTGCAGGGCGGCAACCTGAAGCTGATGCTGCTGGTGCTGTTCGGCGCCACCGCCGGCCAGGCCGTGGTGTGGTACGGCGGCCAGTTCTACGCGCTGTTCTTCCTGCAGAGCATGATCAAGGTGGACCCGACCGTGTCCTACCTGCTCATCGCCGGTGCGCTGCTGCTGGCCACGCCATTCTTCCTGTTCTTCGGCTGGCTGTCGGACAAGATCGGCCGCAAGAAGATCATCATGGCCGGCTGCCTGCTGGCCGCGCTGACCTACTTCCCGATCTTCAAGGGCATCACCCACTACGCCAACCCGGCCATCGCAGAAGCCCGCAGTTCGTCGCCCGCCATCGTCATCGCCGATCCGGAGACCTGCAGCTTCCAGTTCGATCCGGTCGGCATCCGCAAGTTCACCAGCTCGTGCGACGTGGCCACGGCCGCGCTGACGAAGGCCGGCGTACCGCATGAAATCCAGCCGGGTCCGGCAGGTCAGATCGCGCAGGTGCAGGTGGGCGGCAACCAGGTGCAGTCCTACGAGGCCGCCGGGCTCTCGAAGGATGACGCCAAGGCCAAGTCCGGCGAATTCGGCACGGCGCTTAAGGGCGCGCTGACGTCGGCCGGCTATCCGGAGAAGGCGGACACCGCGCGCATCAACATCCCGATGACGCTGTTCCTGCTGTGGGTGCTGGTGATCTACGTGACCATGGTCTACGGCCCGATCGCCGCGTACCTGGTGGAACTGTTCCCCACGCGCATCCGCTACACCTCCATGTCGCTGCCGTACCACATCGGCAACGGCTGGTTCGGTGGCTTCCTGCCGGCGATCTCCTTCGCGCTGGTGGCGGGCACGGGCAACCTGTACTACGGCCTGTGGTATCCGATCGGCATCGCGGTGATGACGCTGATCATCGGCACGCTGTTCCTGCGCGAGACCAACCAGGTCGACATCACCAAGTAGGCCATGTTCCTCCCCCGCGCCGGACGCTGTCCGGCGCACCCCCGACGCCGGCCCTCGTGGCCGGCGTTTTCTTGTGCGCCACGCCGCCGCGGCCTGCGTACCATGGACCCCCGACGACCCACCGGAGCATGCAATGCCGCTGATCACCCTGACTGTGCGCAAGCCCAAGGACGACGCCTTCAAGTCCGCCGTGCTGGAGGCCGTGCATGCGGCGCTGGTGGCGTCCGGCGTTCCCGCCACGGATCGGTTCCAGCGCGTGCTGGAACTGTCCGCCGAAGACTTCCGTTACGACCCCTCGTACCCCGACGTCGCCACCGCGCGCGACGAGGACTTCGTGCTGATCGAGATCCTGTGGTCGGCCGGCCGCAGCGTGAAGGTGAAGCGGGCGCTGCTGGCCGACCTGATGCAACGCCTGGGCGCAGGCGGCTTCGACCCGGAGAACGTCATGGTCTGCTTCAAGGAAACCACATGGGAGAACTGGGCATTCGCCGGTGGACGGCTGCTGCACACCTGACCGTTATTGCGGCGGCGCGGCCAGTTCCTTCGCGCTGAGATGGCCGTCGCGGTTGGTGTCCTGCTTGCGGAACGTGGCGGCCAGGCGCTCGCGGTGCTGTTCGCGGGTGATCGGCTGGCCCTTGCCGCCGGGCTGTTCGGCGGAAGACAGCACGCCGTCCTTGTCGCCATCGCGCGCGTCGAAGGCGTAGGTCATCCAGTCCTGGAATTCCAGCAGGCTGACCCGGCCATCGGCGTCGGTGTCCATCCGCGCGAGGTACTCGCTGGTGGCATTGACCTGCGCCTGCGCAAGGAGCGGCAGGCAGGCGATGGCGGGCAGGAGGCGTCGGAAGCGCATGAGGGCATTGTAGGGCGCGCGTGATCCGCAGGGTGCCTTCGAGGGCCGGATGCCGCGGTTTGTTCATCGAAGGCGCGCGGGTATTCAGGTACGCTGCGAGCGCTTGTGCAACCACCCCCACGATGAACCTGCCCGCCTCGCCCGATACCGCGGCCTGCGCCGCTCCCTTGTTCGAACTGGACCGCGCCACGGTCGTGCGCGGCCCCTCGCGCGTGCTGCACAACCTGTCGCTGCGCATCCCGCTGGGCCAGCACACGGCCATCCTGGGGCCGAACGGCTGCGGCAAGTCCACCTTCATCAAGCTCATCAACCGCGAGCTGTATCCGCTGGCGCGCGAAGGCGATGCCGCGGTGAAAGTGTTCGGCCTGCGCCGCTGGAACGTCAACGAACTGCGCAACCGCCTGGGCGTGGTCACCAGCGACCTGACCCTCGACCTGCAGCAGATGCCTTTCCTGCGCGTGGAAGACGCGGTGGTCACCGGCTTCTTCTCCAGCTTGGTGGTGCCGCCGCATCGCGACGTCAGCGACGAGATGCGCGAACGCGCGCGCCGGGCGCTGGCCGAGGTGCGTGCCCTGCCGCTGGCCGACCGGCAGGTGGCCGAGCTGTCCACCGGCGAGATGCGCCGCGTGCTGATCGCGCGCGCGCTGGTGCACGCGCCGCAGGCACTGCTGCTGGATGAGCCGACCGCCGGCCTGGACCTGGTGGCGCGCCAGCATTTCCTCGGCCTGATGCGCAGCCTGGCGCAGCGCGGGATCACGCTGGTGCTGGTGACGCACCACATCGAGGAAGTCATTCCAGAGATCGACCGCGTGCTGCTGCTGCGCGAGGGCACGATCTACGCCGACGGCGACCGTGCCGGCACGCTGACCGACGCCCACCTCAGCCATGCCTTCGGCGGTCCGGTGCAGGTACGCCGCGATGGCGATTACTACGGAGCCGGTCCCGGCCATGCCTGAATTGCCCGAGGTCGAGACCACCCGACGCGGCCTGGCGCCGCACGTGGAAGGCCGGCGCATCCAGGCGGTGACGCTGCGCCGGCCCGACCTGCGCTGGCCGATCCCGGCGGAAGTGGCGCGCGAACTGCCGGGCCAGCGCATCGATGCCGTCCGCCGCCGCGCCAAGTACCTGCTGATGGATACCGCCGCGGGCAGTGCGCTGCTGCACCTGGGCATGTCCGGCAGCCTGCGCGTGCTGCCCGCCGACACGCCGGTGACGGCGCACGATCATGTCGACATCGCCCTGGCGGACGCGGCCGGCGGGCCCGGCCGGGTGCTGCGCTTCAACGATCCGCGGCGGTTCGGCAGCCTGCTCTGGCAGCCGGTCGGCGAGGTGCACGCCCTGCTGCAGGGGCTGGGCCCGGAACCACTGTCGGACGCGTTCGATGGCGACTACCTGTTCGAACTGAGCCGCGGCCGGAAAGCGCCGGTGAAGGCCTTCCTGATGGACCAGGCGGTGGTGGTGGGGGTGGGAAACATCTACGCCGCCGAGAGCCTGTTCCGGGCGGGCATCTCGCCGCTGCGCGCGGCGGGCAAGGTCTCGCGCGAGCGGTACGTGGCGCTGGCCGGTGCCGTGAAGGCGATCCTGGCCTACGCGATCACCCGCGGCGGCACCACGCTGCGCGACTTCCTGAGCCCGGACGGCGCGCCGGGCTACTTCGAGCAGGAGCTGTCGGCCTACGGCCGCGGCGGCGAGCCGTGCCCGCGCTGCGGCCGGCCCATGAAGCAGGCGAGCATCGGCCAGCGCGCGACCGTATGGTGCGGCCACTGCCAGCGCTGACCCCGCGTCCCGTGCCATCCGTCGTATACGCCGGCGCCGCGGAATAGGGCTATATTCGCGACCTTGGCATCATGGGGAAAACGGATGGCCGACGCACCCGACATCACGCTGTGGCTGGACTCGGCCCGCAGCGGCGACCGCGCCGCGCTGGACCGCGTGCTGGCCACGCTGTACCAGGAACTGCACACCATGGCCCGCCGCCAGTTGTCGGGCCAGCACGGCTACACGCTGGACGCCACGGCGCTGGTGCACGAGTCGTACCTGAAGCTCATCGGCAGCGGCGGCAACGCCAAGTTCGAGGACCGGGCGCACTTCTTCGCCTACGCTGCATCATCGATGCGCAGCGTGGTGGTGGACTATGCCCGCAGCCGCCTGGCGCGCAAGCGCGGCGGCGACCTGAAGCGCGTGGCCGACATTCCCGAGGAAGTCGAAGGCAGCCTGCGCCTGGACGAGGACATGCTGGCGCTGAACGATGCGCTGGACAAACTCTCCGCCGCCGACGAACGCCTGGCGCAGGTTGTCGAGATGCGCTATTTCGCCGGCCTGTCCGAGCTGGAGATCGCCGAACTGCTGCAGCGTTCCGAACGCAGCATCCGTCGCGACTGGCAGAAGGCGCGGCTGTTCCTGCTGTCCGCGATGCAGGAAGACTGAAGCCCTCCTCCGGCCTTCGCGATGGACGCCGAACGCTGGCAACGCCTGTCCCCGCTGCTGGACATCCTGCTCGAACTGGAGCCGGAAGCGCGCGCGCAGCAGCTTGAGATCCTGCGCGCCGACGACCCGGCGCTGGCGCGCGACCTGGAACAGCTGCTCGCGCTGGAAGACGACAACGACAGCTTCATGGACCAGCCCCTGCTGGACAAGCCGGGGCAACTGAAGCCGGGCACGCTGATGGGGCCCTACCGCCTGGAGTCGATGCTGGGCGAAGGCGGCATGGGCATGGTCTGGCTGGCCTCGCGCGCGGACGGCCTGTACCAGCGCCGCGTCGCCCTGAAGCTGCTTCGCCCCGGCCTGGCCGACCCCAACCTGCGCCTGCGCTTCACCCGCGAGCGCGAGATCCTGGCGCGGCTGGAACACCCCAACATCGCGCGCCTGCTGGATGCCGGCGTGGGCAGCGAAGGGCAGCCTTACCTGGCGCTGGAATACGTCGAAGGCGTGTCCATCACCGAGTACTGCGCCGCCAACAACATCCTGCTGGATGGCCGGCTGAAGCTGTTCCTGCAGGTCTGCGAAGCGGTCAGCCATGCGCACGCCAACCTGATCGTCCACCGCGACCTGAAGCCGTCCAACATCCTGGTGACGCCCAACGGCGACGTGCGCCTGCTCGACTTCGGCATCGCCAAGCTGCTGGACGATCCCGAACCCGCCCCCGTGCACCCCCGCACCGAAGTGCGTGCCTTCACCCTGCACTACGCCGCACCCGAACAGGTCCGCGGCGAGCTGGTCACCACCATGACCGACGTGTATTCGCTCGGCGTGGTGCTGTACGAGCTGCTGGCGGACACCAAGCCCTACCGCCTGCGTCGGCAGACCGATGCGGAGTGGGAGGAAGCCATCCTGGCGGTGGAACCGCTGAAACCTTCCGTCGCCACGCTGCGCACCACCGACGGCAGCCGTGCGCGTTGCCCGGAGACGCGCCGCAACGCGCGCAAGCTGGTCGGCGACCTGGACAACATCGCGCTCAAGGCCCTGGCCAAGCAACCGGAGCAGCGCTACCCGTCGGTGGAAGCGTTGTCGCTGGACCTGCAGCGGCACATGGATGGACGCCCCGTGCACGCACGGCCGCAGAGCCTGGGCTACCGCATGCGCAAGTACGCGTCGCGGCACCGCTGGACCCTGGCGGCCGGCAGCGTGGTGGGCCTGCTGCTGGTGGCGGCGCTTGCGGCCAGCGTCTGGCAGGGACGCCAGGCCGTGCGCGAGGCCGCGCGCGCGCAGGCGATGCAGGATTTCGTGATCGGGCTGTTCGACAACGCCAGCGCTTCGCAGCAGGGCAGCACGTTCGATGCCCGAGAACTGCTGGCGGCCGGCGAGCGCCGCGGACAACGCGAACTGGGCGCCCAGCCACTGGCGCACGCCGAACTGCTGGGACTGATCGCACGCCTGCGCCTGGGCCTGGGCGACTACCGCCAGTCGCTGGCGCTGCTGGAAAAACAATCGCGCCTGCTGGCCGTGGTGGACGATGCCCCCGACAGCCTGCGGCTGGAGTCGGCCACGCAGCACGGGCGCGTGCTGCGCCTGCTGGGCCAGTCGCGGCAATGCCTGGTGGTGATGTCGCCAATGTCGCCCCGGCTGCAGGCGCTGCAGTCGCGGTTTCCGCTGCCGGTGGCGGAGTTCATGTCGCAGAGCGGGCGCTGCCATGCCGATGCCGGCGAACGCCAGGTGGCGCGACAGATGTACGAACGCTCGCTGGATATCCGCCGCTCGCTGAAGGACGAAGCGGGCGTGGCGGAGAACCTGCGCGACATGGCCACGCTGGATGCGGAGCTGGGCAACGCGGATGCCGCCGTGCGCGGCTACCGTGCCGCGCTGGCGCACCTGCAGGCACACGGGCATGCACGGCATCCGCTGGCGGTGGAGATCCAGCGCAGCTTGGCCATGCTGTACCGCAATCGCGGCGAGACCGATGCCGCGCTGGCGAACTACCAGCGCGCGGGGGCACTGGCCCGCGAGATCCTGGGCCCACAGCATCCGACCACGCAGGCCCTGCGCCGGCACGTTGCCGCCATCCACGTGGACCTGGGCGAGCTGCGCATCGCCGACGAGGAGCTGCGCACCCTGCACGCGTTGACCCTGGAATCGATGGGCCCGGCCCACCGCGACACCGCATCCAGCTGGAATTCGATGGGCATCGTCGCGTGGGAGCGGGGAGATTACTCGGCCGCCGTGGACTACGTGGCGCGCGCGGTCCGGATCTGGCGGGCACCGGACAGCGCCCAGATCCTGCCCGGCGGCCTGTTCAACTACGGCATGGTGCTGCACAGCGCGGGCCGGTATGGCGACGCCCTGGCGGCGCTGGAAGAGGCGCGCCAGCTGCGCGCGGCCACCATCGGCGCCAGTCATCCCCTGGTGGGTGAGACGGACCGCATGATCGGCGAAGTCCTCGCCTCCCAGGGCGACCTGGCCGCGGCGAGCGAACGCTTCGATCGCGCGGTACGGCTGACCCAGGTCGGCTTCGGACCCGATCATCCGCGCACCTGGTTCGCCCAGCTGTCGATGGCACACCACCAGACGCGCCTTGGAAAGCCCGCCGATGCCATCGCGCCGCTGCAGGCACTGGCGCAACACCCCGGCGAAGGCAGCGAAGCCCCCAAGTTGCGCTGGCTGGCACGCGCCTACCTGGGCGAGGCGCGCTGCCGCTTGGGGCAGGGTGAAGAGGCGCGTCGGGAGCTGGACGCGCTGATCAGCGAACTGCGCGTTCGGCAACCCGACGGCGGCACCATTCCGCGCGAGGCGCAGGCCATCCGCACGGCGTGCCGGTGACGGGCGCGGCTCACTCCAGCGGCAGCGATGCCTGCAGCGGGTCGATGCGGCCTTCACCACGCGCGATCTTCTTGAATTCGGCGCGGCTGACCGACACGTAGCGCTCGTTGCCGCCGATCTCGACCTGCGGACCGTCCTGCACGGCATGGCCCTGCGCGTTGACGCGCACGGTCATGGTCGCCTTCTTGCCGGTGTGGCAGATGGTCTTGATCTCGGTGAGCTCATCGGCCCAGGCCAGCAGATACTGGCTGCCTTCGAACAGCTCGCCGCGGAAATCCGTGCGCAGCCCGTAGCAGAGCACCGGGATGCGCAGCGCATCCACCACCTCGCTGAGCTGCCATACCTGCGACCGGGTCAGGAACTGCGCCTCGTCCACCAGCACGCAGTCCAGCCGGCCATGCGCGGCAATGTCGCGGCGGATCCAGGTTTCCAGGTCGTCGCCGCGCTCGAAGGCGGTCGCTTCGGACCGCAGGCCGATGCGGGACGCCACCACGCCCGCCCCGGCACGGTCATCCAGCCGCGGCGTCAGGATCGCCACCCGCATCCCGCGCTCGCGGTAGTTGTGCGCGGACTGCAGCAGCGTGGTGGTCTTCCCGGCGTTCATCGCCGAATAGTAGAAGTAGAGTTTGGCCATGCGGGGATTCTAGCGGGCCGCCCCGCAGGCGGCATCGCGCATCGCGCAGCGCGCGTGCGCTTCAGGGTTTGCCGCGCACCGCCTCTGCGGGCTTGGCCGTCACGCAGCCGCTGTAGGCGTCCTTCCGCGCCCCGACGCAGACATCCACGTTGCTGTCCCAGCCGACGCGGCTCCCCACGATCTGGTACTTCTCGCGCCGTTGTTCCTGGGCCACGCGCGGTTGCGCGGCCGCATCGCCGTAGACGGCATACAACGTCGCCCCCAACGCGGGCACCCGCGTGCGCTCGTCCGCCGTCAGGCCCTGCCAATAGGCTTCGCGCAGTGCGATCAGGGCCGGCGCGCCCCGCTCGGCGGCCAAGTCCATCCAGATGTATCCCAGCACGCGGTCGGCGTCCACGCCCTGCCCCTGCCAGTACTGCTCGGCGATGGCCGCCTGCGACAGCTTGTCAGCCAGGCGGGCGGCACGCAGGAAATGCTCATGCGCGCGCTGCTGGCGGCCTTCGCGCTGCGCCTCGACGCCGAGCTCGCGGAAATACTGCGCAAGATCCGACCCTTCTTGTCCGCTCAGCCCGTGTTCGGCGGCAGCGTCCTGGGGCTGGCCGGAGGCGCCACCGGCTTGCGCCGGCGGGGAAGACGCCGCGGCTACCAACAGCAGGAGGATCGCAAGGCAGTGACTTGAAGTCGTCATGAAGAAACTCCGGCACGGATGATCGTGTGGACAATCGGGTATGCGACGCACGCCTCGTGAACGCACCTGTCTGGTCTCGGGCGGCAACCGACTGCATGCGCGGCCGATTCGGGCCGACAGGACAGCGGCCTGCATGGGGCGCACCCCGCATCCGGAACCGCCACCCGCCAACAGACGTTCTGAGCCAGACTGCACCCACGCCACCGGCACCGTCAAGCAGGCAACGGCCCGTACTGTCAAGCGGGCCGGGCCCTTCGCTCCGCCGTTACAATGCCCGCCCAACGGAAGCCCCCATGCACGGCCTCAATCCCCCACAACGCGCTGCCGTCCGGTCGTCAGGCGGCGGCATCACGCTCGCGAGGGGTGCGCTCACTGGAACAGCGTGGTGGTCTTGCGGGCGTTCATGGCTGAATATTCGAAATGGAGTTTCGCCATGCGCGGAATTCCAGCTTCCGCGCACGGCACCGTGCTCAAGGCTTGGTGGGAACGATCACACCGGGGAGCGAGACCGGCTCTTCCGGCACGTCCGGCTCTTGGGCGTCCAGATCGGGACGCGTCTCGCGGATACGTGAGTCGACGGCCTCCGTCTCGTTGACCTGCTCCGCGTCACCCACGCTCACACGACCGATCCGCGGCTTAGCCCATACTTGGTCCGTGTAGGCCCAGTACTTCTTGGCATCCCAGTAGCGCTCGTCGTAGAACTTGGAACCGTCGATACTCTGCCCACCTTCGGGGCCGGGAATCAGGATCTGCACATTGCCGGCGAATCCGGTGCGGCTTCCGGTTAACTGCATGCGTCCACGACGCAGCTGCGCCTCATACCGCGGCTTCGCCGCCGCATCACCAAAGCGCGCATAGACTTCTTCGCCCAGTTGCAGGGCACGGGTGCGTTCCTCTCGCGTGAGCGTATTCCAATAGCGTTCCCGCATGCCGAGGAATCCCGCATAAGCGCGCTCCGCCGCCAGGTCCATCCACGCGTAAGCAAGCGGACGATCCTGGGGCGTGCCCTCGCCGTTCCAGAGCATCTCCGCCACCATGCCCTGCGATGGCTTGTCGGCATAAAAACTGGCACGCCGGAAGAAGCGCAGCGCGTCCTCATGACGCTTTTCCTTGTAAGCCTCCATGCCCAGCAGACGGTATTTCATGTCCGGGTGGTGGGTCAGGAATCCCGCGCTGATCAACAAGGAATCCGCCGTCGGATCCGGCGGTGGCTTGTCGTCCTTGGCCTGCGCAACCGACGCAGCAACAGACAAGAGTAGGAGTAGCCACCAACGCGTGCCGATCATCTTGACGTCCCTGGAGAGTGTGGATCTCCCGACATGCTACCGCACCCCATCGGTGACCTGATCCCAACCTATGGCCTATGTCACGCACGCCACCGGACTTGCACCCGCCGCTCTCCAGAATGCAGCATGCAGGGGGTTGGAAGGTTTCCCGGTTTCACCTCCGCTAGAATGGCGAGCCAACGGAAGCCCCCATGCACGGCCTCAATCCCCCACAACGCGCTGCCGTCCTTCACAGCCAGGGCCCCCTGCTGGTGCTCGCGGGCGCTGGCAGCGGCAAGACCCGCGTGATCGTGGAAAAGATCGCCCACCTGATCGGTGCCGGGCATTTCCCCGCCAAGCGCATCGCCGCCATCACCTTCACCAACAAGTCGGCGAAGGAAATGCGCGAGCGCGTGGCCAAGCGGATCAAGGGCGACGCGGCCGAAGGCCTGACCATCTGCACCTTCCATGCACTGGGATTGAAGTTCCTGCAGATCGAGCACGCCGCCGTGGGCCTGAAGCGCGGCTTCTCCATCTTCGACGCCGACGACGCCACCGCGCAGGTCAAGGACCTGATGTACGGCGCCAAGCCCGACGACATCGAGATGGCCAAGAACCTGATCTCGCGCGCGAAGAACGCCGGCCTGTCGCCCGAAGAAGCGCTCGCCGAAGCCCGCAGCAACCGCGAGAAGGAAGCCGCGCTGCTGTACCAGCGCTACCAGGCGCGGCTGACCACCTTCAATGCGGTCGACTTCGACGACCTGATCCGCCTGCCGGTGCAGGTGCTGGAGAACAATCCCGACATCGTGGCCGCGTGGCGCGAACGCATCGGCTACCTGCTGGTGGACGAATGCCAGGACACCAACGATGCGCAGTACCGCCTGTTGAAGGCGATCGCCGGCGAGCGCGGCGACTTCACCTGCGTGGGCGACGACGACCAGAGCATCTATGCCTGGCGTGGCGCCAACCCGGACAACCTGCTGCAGATGGCGAAGGACTACCCGAAGCTGCAGATCATCAAGCTGGAACAGAACTACCGTTGCAGCAACCGCGTGCTGCGTGCCGCCAATGCGTTGATCGCCAACAATCCGCACGAGCACCCGAAGAAGCTGTGGAGCGACCAGGCCGATGGTGACCGCATCCGCGTGTGGGAGTGCCGCGACAACGACCACGAGGCGGAAAAGGTTGCCGCCGAGATCTCCTTCCTGCAGGCGGCCCGCGGCGCGGCGTGGAGCGACTTCTGTATCCTGTTCCGCGGCAATCACCAGTCGCGACCGCTGGAAAAGGCGATGCAGCTGCTGCGCATTCCCTACCATCTGACCGGTGGCACCGCGTTCCTGGAGCGCCAGGAAGTGAAGGACGCGCTGTCGTGGCTGCGCCTGCTGGTCAATCCGGACGACGATGCCGCCTTCCTGCGCGCGGTGCAGTCGCCCAAGCGCGAAGTCGGTGCCACGTCGCTGGCCAAGCTGGCCGAGATGGCGCAGCACGCGCACCTGCCGATGTCGCGCGCCGCCGAATCGATGGGCGCACTGAAGGCGTTGCCACCGCGCGCGGCCAACGGCCTCAGCGCCTTCGTCGACATCGTGCGCGACCTGCGCCAGCACGCGGAAACCCTCTCGCCAGCCGAACTGGTGCGTCGCCTGAGCGAGCGCTCCGGGCTGCTGGCCGACCTGCGCGCGCAGTGCAAGGACGAAGCCTCGTTCCAGCGCCGTCGCGCCAACCTGGACGAACTGGCGGACTGGTTCGAAGGCGGCCCGCGCGGCAGCTCGGCGGGCGACCTCGCCGCGCAGCTGGCCCTGCTGTCGCGCAACGACAAGGATGATGGAGGCAACCAGGTGCGGTTGATGAGCCTGCATGCGGCCAAGGGATTGGAGTTCCGTTACGTCTTCATCATCGGCTGCGAAGACGGCACGCTGCCGCACGAGACCAGCGTGGAGGAAGGCAACCTGCAGGAAGAGCGCCGGCTGATGTACGTGGGCATCACCCGGGCGAAGGAAGCGTTGTGGCTCAGCCACAACCGCGAGACGCGGCGCTTCGGTGAACGCATGCGACTGCAGCCCAGCCGTTTCATCGACGAACTCCCGGCCGACGAACTGCAGCGCGACGGTGCGGATCCGGTGGCGGACGCCGAACGCAAGAAGGAGCGCGCCAGCGCAGGACTGGCGGCGATCCAGGCGCTGTTCGACTGACACGCCTCCCGGGGGCGTAAGCTCCGTCACAGGCCGCCAACCACGGACACCGCATGGATACCGCTCCCTCGCTTTCCCGCATCGGCCAGATTGCGATCACGGTCAGCAGCGTCGACGTGGCGCTCGACTTCTACCGCGATGCGCTGGGGCTGGAATTCCTGTTCCAGGCCGGGCCGGATCTGGCGTTCTTGGATGCCGGCGGCACCCGTCTGATGCTGACCACGCCGCAAGGCGCAGGTACCGTTGGCGCGAACTCGGTGCTCTACTTCAAGGTAAGCGACATCGCCACCGTGCAGGCCGCGCTGGTCGCCCGTGGCGCACGCGAGGAGCGGCCGCCACAGCTGGCCGCGCGGATGCCCGACCATGAACTCTGGATCGGCTTCCTGCGTGACCCGGACAACAACCTGGTCGGTCTGATGGAAGAGAAGCGCTGACGCGCCCCGGGCGCGCTCATCGAACCAGCGCGGAGGGTTCGCGGGCGGGTTCGACGCCGACGTTAGCGCGGACCGCCCTTGCCTGCAATCGAGCGACGAAGGCATTCACATGAGCACGCTCTCTCATTTCTCTCTCACCCGATGATGCGATCGATGCGAAAGTACGAATGTGAACTGCAGGGAGGAACACATGGATAGAGCGGGCAATGCGCGATTCACCCTGCTGGCGTCGTACAACCAGTGGATGAACCGACGCCTCTACGATGCGGCGGCAACGCTGTCCCACGATGCCTTGGTTGCGGATCGCGGTGCGTTCTTCGGGTCCATCCTCGGCACGCTCAACCACCTGGTGGTGACGGACACCATCTGGCTCAAGCGATTCGCCGCTGCGCCGGATGCTGCCGCCGTGCTTGCCGCACTGGAAGACACGCCGATGCCGTCGGCATTGGATGCCATGCTCTATCCGGAGCTTCCGCCCTTGCGCGAACGCCGCGAATGGCTGGACGCGCTGATCCTGCGATGGGTGGACACGCTCACGTCTGCGGAGTTGTCAGCCCGCCTGGCGTACCTCAACACGAAGGGTACGGCCTTCGTGCGCAGCGTCGAGGGACTGCTCACGCACCTGTTCAATCACCAGACCCACCATCGCGGACAGGTCACCACGCTGCTGTCGCAGGCGGGCGTGGACGTCGGCGTGACCGACCTGCTGATGCTGGTGCCGGACGAAAGCGGACGCTGAGGCTCAGTTATCGCGCGTGCTGAGCAGGTGTTCCACCTGTTCGCGCAACGCCGCGACCTCGGCTTCCAGCGCAGTGATGCGCGTTTCCAGTTCGGCAGTCGCCGGCTCGCCCGACGGCGATGCAGGCAGCCGTGCCGCGATCGCAGCCACGTCCACCGGGCCAGCGAGCAGGTGCATGTAACGGTCTTCACGCTGGCCGGGCCCGCGCGGGATCTGCACGACCAGTGCAGGCACGCGCTGGATCAGGCGATCGAGATGGTGGCGCACGTCGTCCGCGTCGGCGAACTTGAACAGCCGCTCGCTGCGTGCCAGCAGTTCATGCATGGTCTGCGCGCCGCGCAGCAGCAGCAGTCCCAGCAACACCACCTGCTGCTGGGGCAGGCTGAAGAACGCGGCGGTGCGGTGCTCATAGCGTTCGGCGCGCGACGAGAACACCTGCCGTGCCAGTCCACGCTGTTCCAGCTGCCTCAAGGCATGGTTCACCGCGCCGGTGTCCAGCGCCATCACCGGCTCGCGCGCGGTCTTCTGGTTGGCTGCGGTCTGCGCCGCGTTCACGGTCAGCGGGTAGGTCTCCGGCGTGGTCGCTTCCTTCTCGATCAGGCAGCCCAGCAGGCGCGCCTCGGCGGTGTTCAGCAGGGGCAGCGCGGCCGTGTCGTCTTGGGTATCCATGCGGAGGGAAGCCAGGGGAGCAGGGGCGCGCAGGATACTACGTGTGCCCGCCCCGCCCGCTGCGCTGACATGCCCGGGCAACAGGCGTCGGCTAGAATCACGGCACACCGAAAGATGGATGTCCGATGCGCGTTTCCCTGCTTGCCGCCTGCCTGGCGGCGTCCCTGCTGACCCTTTCCGCCTGCAAGCGCACCGAGCCGGCCGCCGCACCCGACACGGCCGCGACGGCGGCCACGCCGGCAAGTGCCGCCACCACCCACGACAACCTCAACGCGGTGGCGTGGGTGCAGACTTCGGTGGAATACCGCGCGCTGACCACGCAGACCTTCCGCGCCGCCGCCGACCACCTGGATGCCGCGCTGAAGGAAAAGAACTGGGACGCCCTGGTGCCCGACGAACGCGGCAATGCCGCCACCGGGCTGAAGCCCGCCGTGGTGATGGACGTGGACGAGACCGTGCTGGACAACTCGCCGTACCAGGCGCGCCTGATCCGCGACGGCAAGGAATACGACGAGATCAGCTGGGACCAGTGGGTGGCCGAGAAGAAGGCCAAGCCGCTGCCGGGCGTGGTGGACTTCGCCAAGGCGGCCGCCGCCAAGGGCGTGACCATCCTGTACATCTCCAACCGCGCGGTGCACCTGAAGGAAGCGACGCTGGCCAACCTCCGCGACGCGGGCCTGCCGGTGGCCGACGACAGCGTGTTCCTGGGCCTGGGCACGGTGCTGCAGGGCTGCGAGCAGAACGGCTCCGAGAAGAACTGCCGCCGCCGCCTGGCGGGGCAGCAGTACCGCGTGCTGATGCAGTTCGGCGACCAGATCGGTGACTTCGTCCAGGTGGAGGCCAACACGCGCGAAGGTCGCCAGGCCTTGTTCGACGAATACGACGACTGGTTCGGCGAGCGCTGGTGGATGCTGCCCAACCCGACCTACGGCTCGTGGGAGCCGGCGCTGTTCAACAACGCCTGGGACCAGCCCGCCGCCGCGCGCAGCCAGGCCAAGCGCGACGCGCTGGACTACGCGCCGTGAGCGGTCGCGGACCGGTCGCACTGACCGCACGCGAACGCCTCATCTTCGCGCTGGACGCGCCGTCGGGCGCGGACGCGCTGGCGTGGGTGGACCGGCTGGGCGATGCGGTGCAGTTCTACAAGATCGGCATGGAGCTTCTGGCCAGCGGCGATTACTTCACCGTGCTGGATGAGCTGGCCCGCCGCGACAAGCGCGTGTTCGTGGACCTGAAGTTCTTCGACATTCCTGCCACCGTGGGCGGCGTGATCCGCGGCCTGTCGCGCTGGCCGGTGACCTACGCGACCATCCACGGCTGGCACGCCGGGATGATGGAAGCCGCCGCCGCGGCGCGTGGCGGCGACCTGCGCCTGTTGGCGGTGACCGTGCTGACCTCGATGGACGGCGACGATCTGCGCGCAATGGGCATAAATAATGCCGAACCGGCTGACATCGTCGTGCAACGCGCGCTGGCCGCCCAGGCCGCCGGCATCGATGGCGTGATCTGCTCGGGGCAGGAGGCGGGGATCATCCGCGCCGCCGCCGGTGCCGGTTTCTCCATTGTCTGCCCCGGCATCCGCCCCGGCGGCCCGGTCGGCGACGACCAGAAGCGCACGGTCGGCGTGGCGCAGGCCTTCGCGCTGGGGGCCGATGCCATCGTGGTCGGCCGCCCGATCAGCCAGACGGCCGACCCGCGCGCCGCGGCCGAGGCGATCCAGGTCGAGATCCGTGCATCATTCAAGTAAAATCAAACACTTGGATTGATCTATTTCAGGTATTGCCTTAGCTTCGGGGCACAGGTAGGCTGTGCGCATCCGGTCTCTGGCCGGAGATGTGCCACAACACTTCGTCCTCCGGCTTCGGCCGGACTTCAGGAGGCCCGCTACATTCGAAAGAATGCACGGCCTCCTTTTTTATGGCCGGCGGACCACCCCGACTTGCGACGTCCGTACTTGCTGCCCGGCCCGGCGAGCCGCGAAGATGCGGGGCGACTGGGGAGTCACCACCACATGCTGCCGATGCCGTCCGGATTCTCGCTGCGGGTCCTCGCCGCGCCCTTGCTGGCCGGCGCGCTGCTGGCCGGCTGCAAGGACGCGCCCGAAGAACTGGCCGGCGCCGCCAGCGAGCCCGCCGCCGCCGTCCGCCAGCTGGCCGGCCACCTGCAACGCAACGATCTGGCCGCCTATGTGCGCGACGCCGTGCCGCCCGACCTGCACGCGCCGCTGGAAGCCGCCTGGCGTGACGGCCACAGCCGCTGGCCGCTGACGGAGTTGCCGCTCGACGACCAGTTGGTGCCGATGCTGGCCGCCCTGGCGCGGAAGGATTCGGAAAAGACCCTGCAACGCAGCTTCGAACGCCAGTTCGCCCGCCAGGATCGCGACCTGAAGGAAGCCGCGCGCACGCTGGGCCTGTTCGGCGTGCAGTACGTGAAGAACGAGGGTGACTACACGCCCGAGGAGCGCGATCACTACGCGCAGGTCATCACCGCGCTGGGCGAGTGGGCCCAGCGCGCGCCGCTGGGCGACCCGGCGCTGGCCCGCACCACCCTCGCCCGCATGGCCAAGGCCACGCGCGCCAGCGGCATCACCAGTGACGAGGCCCTGCGCGAGGCGGGCATGACCGGCAGCCTGCAACGGCTCGCGCCGGTGTTCGCCGAAGCCAAGGCCACCTTCACCCGATACGGCCTGCCGCTGGACGCCGCGTTCGCCGACCTGCGTACCGGACTGGTCGAGCAGAAGGGCGACACCGCGACCGTCCGCATCCACTACCCGCTGGGCGAGCGCCGGATCGACACCGTGGTCACGCTGGAGCGCCGCAGCGGTAACTGGTATCTGCGGGACACGCTGAAACATGTCGAAACCACCCTGGCGCAGGTGCCCATCGCCGCGCCGCCAACGGCTCCCGAAAGCCCGCCATCCGCTGCGCCGCGCCAAGACACGCCGGAGCCGTGAGCGCCCGCCATCCCGCAGGCCGTCGCCTTGCCTGGGTGGCAGGCATGCTCTGCCTGTCCGCCGCGCTTCCCGGCACAGCCCATCCCGGCGGCCTGGACAAGACGGGCTGCCACCACAACCGCACGACGGGCGACTACCACTGTCACCGGAAGGCCACGCCGGCACCCTCGCCGGCGGCGCAGAAAAACCGGTCTTCGCTGGCCCCTGACGCACCCGAGCCGCGCAATCCGTCATTCGGGGGTCCGATCTTCCGCAACTGCGATGCGGCGCGTGCCGCCGGCGCCGCGCCCGTCCGCAGGGGCGACCCCGGCTACGGACCCCACCTGGACCGCGACAACGACGGCGTGGGGTGCGAGCCCTACCGGGGACGCTGACGCCGGCGTGGGCCAGCCGGGATTGGAACCGCTTCCCAGCCCGGCACAGCGCTGGGCCATAATGCGGCCGATGCCTGAACAGAATTCCCTACCGTTCCCGGACGGCCAGACGCCCCCACCGCCGGAAGCGCAGAAGCCGACGCCCCGGGCGACGCCCGGACCGGACGCCGCGGGCGACGCGCCGGCGCCTGCCGCCGCGCAGACGCTGCCGGTGCCCATGGCCCCGCCCCTGCGCCAGACACGCCGCCCCCTGTGGGCGCGCCTGATGAGCAAGCTGGCCGATCCCTGGCTGGCACTGAACATCGAACCCGAGGTGCCGGCCGAACTGCTCGACGGCCGCCCGGTGTGCTACGTGCTGGAAGACTACGGCCTGTCCAACGCGCTGATCCTGGACCGCGCCTGCCGCGACGCCGGCCTGCCCTCGCCGCTGGTGCCCGTGCCGGTGCCCGGCAATCCGCTGGGCCGCAAGCGCGCCTACGTGGCATTGTCGCGCCGCAACGCCAGCACGCTGATCCCCGACCAGATCAGCGCCAAGACCCACTCAGGCTCCCTGGCCCGCCTGCTGGAGGCGCACCGCGCCAGTCCGGGCCTGGACGTTCAGCTGGTCCCGGTATCGATCTTCGTCGGCCGCGCACCGGACAAGCAGAGTGGGTGGTTTTCGGTGCTGTTCTCCGAAAACTGGGCCATCGTCGGGCGCTTCCGCCGCCTGCTCGCCATCCTGTTGAACGGCCGCGGCACCATCGTGCGGTTCGCGCCCCCGGTATCGCTGCGCGGCACGGTCGATGAAGGGCTGGAGCCGGAACGCACCGTCCGCAAGCTGTCACGCGTGCTGCGCACGCACTTCCACCGCATCCGCGAAGCGGTCATCGGCCCCGACCTGTCCACGCGGCGCCTGCTGGTGGACCAGGTGCTCGCCGCCGAGCCGGTGAAGGAAGCCATCGCCGAGCAGGCCAAGCGTGACAAGTCGAAGCCCGAGGACGCGTGGAAGAAAGCCCATGCCTATGCCTGGGAGATCGCAGCCGACTACTCCAATCCGGTGGTGCGCTCGGCCAGTTTTTTGCTGAGCCATGTGTGGAACCAGATCTACGACGGCGTGCTGGTCCACCACCTGGACAAGTTCAAGGAAGCCGCGCCCGGCCACGAAGTGGTCTACGTGCCCTGCCACCGCAGCCACATGGACTACCTGCTGCTGTCGTACCTGCTGTACGAGCGCGGCATCGTGCCGCCGCACATCGCCGCGGGCATCAACCTCAACCTGCCGGTGGTCGGCACGTTGCTGCGCAAGGGCGGTGCGTTCTTCATGCGCCGCAGCTTCCGCGGCAATCCGCTGTATTCGGCCGTGTTTACCGAGTACGTCGCGCAGCTGGTCTCCGGCGGCTACTCGCTTGAATACTTCATCGAGGGCGGGCGCTCGCGCACCGGCCGCCTGCTGGCGCCGAAGGGCGGCATGATCTCGATGACCGTGCGCGCGTTCCTGCGCCAGCCGCGCAAGCCGGTGCTGTTCCAGCCGGTCTACATCGGCTACGAGAAGTTGCTGGAAGGCAACAGCTACCTGGACGAACTGAGCGGGCGGCCGAAGGAGAAGGAATCCATCTGGGCCGTGCTGTGGGGCATCCCCAAGGTGCTGCGACAGAACTATGGCCAGGTCGTCGTGAACTTCGGCGAGCCCATCCCGTTGAACGAAGCGCTGGCGCAGCACGCGCCGGAATGGGACGGCTCGCCGGTCGGCGAAGAGGAAAAGCCCGCGTGGCTGTCCGACACCGTCGATGCGCTGGCGCAGCAGATCCACGTCAACATCAATCGCGCCGCCGACGTGAACCCGATCAACCTGCTGGCGCTGGCGCTGCTCTCGACGCCCAAGCACGCGATGGGCGAAGCGGACCTGATCGCGCAGATCGAACTGTCCAAGAAGGTACTGGCCGAACTGCCGTACTCCGACCGCGTCACCGTCACCCCGCACACGCCGGAACGCATCATCGGCCATGGCGAGGAAATCAACATGCTGCAGCGGATCAAGCATCCGCTGGGCGACGTGCTCAGCGTGGACGGCGATACCGCCGTGCTGATGAGCTACTACCGCAACAACGTACTGCACCTGTTCACCGCCTCGGCCTGGGTCGCGTGCTGCTTCCAGAACAACCGCCGCATGAGCCGCGCCGGCGTGCTGCGCCTGGGCCGCGGGCTGTATCCGTTCCTGCAGGCGGAGCTGTTCCTGCCGTGGACCGAGGATGAGTTCGCCGAGCGCATGGACCGCACCATCGAGATGTTCATCCGCGAGGGCCTGCTGCAGCAGGTCAACGACGACGATGGCGGCATCCTGGCGCGCAGCGCGGGGCAGACCGACGAGGTGTTCCGCCTGCGCGCGATCGGTCATTCGCTGCAGCAGGCGTTCGAGCGCTACTACATCGCCATCTCGGTGCTGGTGAAGAACGGCCCCGGCACGCTGGGCGCGGCGGAGCTGGAAAGCCTCTGCCAGCAGGCGGCACAGCGTCTGAGCCTGCTGTACGCACCGGCGGCGCCGGAGTTCTTCGACCGCACGCTGTTCCGCGGCTTCATCCAGAAGCTGCGCGAGCTGAAGCTGGTCTGGCCGGACGAGAACAGCAAGCTGCTGTTCGACGAACGGCTGGATGCGTGGGCACGCGATGCCAAGGCGATCCTCGGCCGTGAGCTGCGCCACACCATCGAAAAGGTCAGCCCGGAAGCCGCCAAGCCCGAGCAGGACACCACGCCGCAGGAATGAGCGGCCTCAGTCGGCGACGTTGAAGGTGCGGGTCAGCCACGCCTTCGCCGGCTGCGCGCGCGCCGGTTCGCGCACCAGGCGGTGCAGGGGCGAGTTGCATTCGGACAGATGCGGCTCGTCTTCCAGCACCAGCACCATCCGCAGCAGATCGACGCCGCCGGGCAGGATGGCCGGCGGCAGGTATTCGCGGAACCCGTAGTGCTCGAACACGCCGTGCAGGAACGGCTCGCAGGCCAGCAGGCAGAACTGGATGCGCGCTTCCTGCGCCCAGCGGTAGGCCTCGTCCATCAGGCGGTCGACGACCGGCTTGCTGCGCTGGTCGGCCTGCACCGCGAAACGCGTGCCCACCGCCACCTGTGGCAATGACCACGCGCGCGCGAACGGATCGATCTGGAACAGGTGGCCGTATTCCACCTGCACCGCCGGCGAGCCGAAATCGTGCAGCCGCAGGGTGGCGATGGCCTGTGCGCCCGCTTCCACCACCACCGTGGTGCCGCAGCCGTCCAGCCCGTCGGCCACGCGCTTGCTGCGGTCGCTGTACTGGCCACCCTGTTCGTGGAAATACACCTCGCGGCGCAGGCGCTGCACGTCGCCCAGGCTCTCGCCGGGACCGATGCGGCGCACCCGCAGTCCGAGGCCTTCGACGGCGCGCTCGGAAGACGCGGCGACGGCCGCAGCGTCGCGCGGCGACAACGGTGTCCGCTGGATCATCGGTTTGCCCTGCTCCATGCCGCTACCTCGCCGTGCAGGCACCCGCGCCCACGGCAGATCGAGTTGGGAGCCGCGGCGCCGGCAGGACGGCATGCGGTCGTCGTAGGGGAATCCCCCACAGCCAGGAACGAAGCAAACATCGGGCCAACCCCGGAAACGCGGCTGGACCCGCCCTGACACGCGGTTTCAGCCGCCGGACGGAGCGGAATCGGGGCCGAACGGAGGGTGCGGCACCATGGCCGGTCGTGCGCGACGGCGACGGGTGACGTGCTGCGTCAGATTTCGTCTGCACGGGAACGGCGCGCCACCCTCGTCCGCACCGGAGGACGCGTGCGGACCCGTCGCTATACTCGCCACGGCGGCAGGGGGAGCCAGCCGCCTCGGAATTTCACTTCAACAGGGGAACTCAATGCGTCTGAACCATCTGGCCCGCATGGCGACATGCGTGGCGATGCTTGTCCTGCTTGCGGGCTGTGCGCCCAAGTCCTACTCCGTGCGCCACCCGGTGCCGTCGGAAAACCTGGTCTTCGGCACTGCACCGCCGGCGACCGCCATCACGCTGGTGGACGCCCGCGCGCCAAGCGATCGCGTCTTCTCCAGCGGCGTCCTGCCTGCCTCACTCACGGTGGAGGGCGCACCGCTCGACCCCAGTGGCTATCTGGCCAGGAACCTGCAGGCAGAGTTGGTATCGCGGGGCCTGCAGACCCAGGTCGGCAATGCCGGTGACGCGCTGCCGAAGCTGGAAATGACCACCTTCCGCGTGCAGAACCACCGCGCCAACGGATTCAGCCCGTTTGTCACCCTGACATTCCTCGGCGGCGACCTGGTCACGCCCGCGGGCAAGCAGCGCCTGGGCGTGTTCGTGAAGCGCGGCAAGGTGCCGGTGTGGAGCTTCGATGAAGTCATCGAGCCCACCTTCAACCAGCCCCTGTCGCTGGCGACCAAGGAACTGGCCGCGAAGATCGCCGCCCGCCTGCATGGCGCGCGCAGCAGCGACGCCGACGTGGACCGCCTGACCGCGAAGATCGCCACGCGCGGTGATGACAGCTATCTCGACGTCTACGCCCTGGGGTTCACCAACAATCCGAAAGCTGTCGCTCCGCTTGCCGGCCTGGCACGCGACCCCGACGAATACGTCCGCCTGGCGGCCATTTCATCGCTGGGCACGCTGGGCGCGAACGACCAGCTGGACCTGCTGAAGTCCATCTACCGTGACGGCAACCTGTGGCAGGACCGCGCCATGGCGCTCAAGGCCATCGGCGACCTGGACTCCACCGAGGCGGATGCCTTCCTGGCGGAGCAGCAGGCGGCACTGCAGGCCAAGGCCGGCGACAAGGAAGCCGACTGGACGCTGCAGATCGTGCGCCTCTACCTGTAAACCGCGGCTTGCCGTTCACGATGGCCCGCCCCGGCGGGCCATCGTGCTGTCCGGTTCAGGCCGGCTCGTCGGGGATCAGCGCGCTTTCCAGCCGCGAGATGCAGTCCTTGAGCCACAGCTTGCGCTTTTTCAAGCGCTTGATGGCCACCTCGTCGGCGTCCAGGTCGGCGACCAGGCGCGCGATGGCCTCGTCCAGCTCGCGGTGTTCGAGCTTGAGTTCCGCGACCTTCTGGCTGACTTCGGCGGGGTTGGTGGTGTCCACCCGTCCAGCGTACACCGGGCGCGGCGAGGCCGTCATCGCGACGGGCCGGTACAATGCCGGACCTATGAATGCCGTCCTTCCCCTGCCCGACCCGATCCTCCGCCGCGCCCCCGCCGACCCGCGCCGCGTCCAGCACGAGCACGCCAAGCTGGCCAAGCGCCTGCGCCGCCAGGTGGGCCAGGCGATCGCCGACTTCGGCATGATCGAGGAAGGCGACAAGGTGATGGTCTGCCTGTCCGGCGGCAAGGACAGCTACACGATGCTGGACATCCTGCTGCAGCTGCAGAAGAAGGCGCCGGTCCGCTTCGAGCTGGTGGCGGTCAACCTGGACCAGAAGCAGCCGGACTTTCCCGAGCATGTGCTGCCGGCGTACCTGGAGCGCGTGGGCGTGCCGTTCCACATCATCGAGCAGGACACGTATTCGGTGGTCAGCCGGGTGATTCCCGAAGGCAAGACCATGTGCTCGTTGTGCTCGCGCCTGCGCCGCGGCGCGCTCTACAGCTACGCCGAGGAGAACGGCTTCACCAAGATCGCATTGGGCCATCACCGCGACGACCTGGTGGCGACGTTCTTCCTGAACATGTTCTTCCACGCCAAGCTCTCGGGCATGCCGCCCAAGCTGCTGTCCGACAACGGCAAGCACGTGGTGATCCGTCCGCTGGCCTACGTGCGCGAAGACGACATCACGGCGTATGCGCAGGCGCGCGAGTTCCCCATCATTCCGTGCAACCTGTGCGGCAGCCAGGAAAACCTGCAGCGCAAGCAGGTGAAGAAGATGATGGATGCGTGGGAACGTGAAACACCCGGCCGCATCGAGACCATCGCGCGCTCACTCGGCGACATCCGCCCGTCGCAGCTGAGCGATCCAGCGCTGTTCGATTTCCGTTCGCTGGGCCACCGCGACGGCGCCGCCTTGCCCGATGCGCAGGCATGGCTGGCGGGCGAACCGCACGGCGACGCCAGCCCCACGCACGACTGACCCATCCCTCCGCAGCGGCCCGGCCTTGCGCCGGGCACGTCGCACCTCTGCCCCACTTTTCCGGATATTCGATGTTCTTTCGCAACCTGACGCTGTTCCGCTTCCCCACCTCGCTGGATTTCTCCCAACTCGACGAACTGCTGCCCGAAGCCGTGCTCAAGCCGGTCGGTCCGCTCGAACTGTCCTCGCGCGGCTTCATCTCGCCGTGCGGCCGCGGCGAAGAGGCGCTGTCCCACCGCATCAACGATGCCATCTGGCTGAGCGTCGGTGGCGAGGACAAGATCCTGCCGGGCGCGGTGGTCAACGACCTGCTGCAGAAGAAACTGCAGGAAATCGAGGCGAAGGAAGGCCGCAAGCCCGGCGGCAAGACCCGCAAGCGGCTGAAGGACGACCTGCTGCATGAACTGCTGCCGCGCGCCTTCGTCAAACCGTCGCGTACCGATGCGCTGATCGACCTGGAGCATGGCTTCATCGCCGTGGATGCCTCCTCGCGCAAGACCGGCGAGAACGTGGTGTCGGAAGTACGCCGCGCGCTGGGCACCTTCCCGGCCCTGCCGCTGAATGCCGAAGTCGCGCCGCGCAACGTGCTGACCGCCTGGATCGCCGGCGAGCCGTTGCCCGAGGGGCTGTCGCTGGGCGAGGAGTGCGAGCTGAAGGATGCGATGGACGGCGGCGCGGTGGTGAAGTGCCAGAACCAGGACCTGCAGAGTGACGAGATCACCAAGCACCTGGAGGCCGGCAAGCAGGTCTCCAAGCTGGCGCTGGTGCTGGATGACCACGTGTCGTTCGTGCTGGGCGAAGACCTGATCGTGCGCAAGCTGAAGTTCCTCGATGGCGCGGTGGACCAGTTGGAGAACACCGAGCACGACGACCTGCGCGCCGAACTGGATGCACGCTTCGCGCTGATGGCCGGCGAGGTGAAGCGGCTGTTCCTGGTGCTGGAAAACGCGCTGAAGCTCAGCAAGGCCGACGCGTAGGCCACAGGCAGGTCTGCGGAATCCGCGTTTTGCCCTTACCATCGATGCCATGACCGGCCTGTTCCGTCGCCTGATCGCCCCCGCCCCGCGTGGCATCGAGCGCGACACGGTGACGCTGCCACTCGCCAATGGCGACACCATCGACGTTCAGCGCGTGCGCGACCCGCGCGCCAAGCGCTTGAAGCTGAGCGTCGATGAACGTGGCGCACGGCTGACGCTGCCGCTGCGCGCCAGCCTGGTGTCGGGCGAGCGTTTCCTGCACCAGCATCGGGACTGGCTGGCCGCGCAGCTCGCGAAGCAGCAGCCCGAAGACGACAGCCCGCAGGCATGGGTGCCGGGTGATACCGCGCACTTGCCCCTGCGCGGCGAATCCGTGCCACTGCACTGGCACGAGGGGCGTTTCACCCGCGTTGAACGGCTCGACGACGGGATCCATTTCCATCGGCCCGCGCGGGCGACACCCGCCACCCTGCGACGTGCCCTGCGTGCGTTCTACGAGGCCGAGGCACGGGCGGACATCGGCCACTGGCTGCCCGGCTATCTGGCGACGCTGCCGCGTGCGCCGCGCCAGATCCGGTTGAAGGTGATGTCCTCCCAATGGGGGTCGCTGAGTCCGGATGGCACGTTGTCCCTGGATCTTGCACTCGTGCTCGGACGCCCCTCCGCCTTCGAATACGTGCTGGTCCACGAACTGTGCCACCTGCTGCAGGCCAACCATTCCCCTGCCTTCTGGCGCGAAGTGGAGCAGCGCTTCCCGGCCTGGCGCGATGAGCGCGGCTATTTCCATGCCGAAGGCCGGCGCCTGAAAGCCCGTCTGCACCGGCTGCTCGCCGACGCCTGACTTCCGCAGGCCGCACACCGCCGACGGCGCGGGCATGTCCCGTTTGTGATCGTCATCACGAAACTGATTGTGAACTTCGCCCTCTTGCCCGTCGCTGGTCGTCCAGACGGTGGACGGGGCGGATCACTTTCCAGAGAGCATCGATGACACGTCCTGCGCTGCGCCCTGCCGTCTCCGATCCCACTCCTGCACCCTCGCCGTCCACCGTCCCGCTGACGCGCTTCATGCTGTATGCGCCGGACACGGCGGAGAACGCCGCCACCATCGCGGCGCGTCGTGCATTGATGAGTCGCAAAGGCGTCGCGGTGGACGAAATGAACCAGCGCGCCAGGCTCCGGCGCGAACAGGCATCCCGTCTCCGCCGGGTACGCTGGCCCCAGCTGGTCCTGGCATCCGCGCTGGTCGCGGGGATCGGGACGGCCTGGTGGGGCAGCCAACAACAGTCGCAGGCGGTGTTGCTGGGCGGCTATGCCATGGCCGGCGTCGCCGTGGTGGCGCTGATCGCACGGATAGCCAGGCAGCCCGCGCTTTCCCGCCGCCCGCTGGAACACGACTACCTGCCCGACGAGCACCTCGCCACGGCCGATGACATCGCCCTGCTGCGCCGCCTGGCGCAGGCCGACAAGGAAATCGAGATCGCGATCGCCGCGTGGTGGCGTGATGCCAACCCGATCCGCAAGGGCGATGTGCGGCTGGCGCTGGACGTGCAGCGCGCGAAGCTGGGTTGAAGCTCAGTCCCGCAGGAAATCCGCGACCACGGCGGCGACGGTGGCGGGATCCTCCATGTGCAGGTGGTGGGTGCCGGCGATGACATGCAGGCGGCCATTGGGCAGCAGCTGCGCACGCTGCGTGCGCAGGGGCTCGGGGAAGTAGGCCTGTGGCGGATCGGCATAGACCACGGTGGTGGGGCATGCGATCGCCGCCACCAGCTGGCTGAGCTGCGCTTCGCCCAGACGCTGTGGCGTGGGCAGGGTCAGGCGGGGATCGCTGCTCCAGACATAACCACCGGGGACCTGTCGCACGCCGCGCTCGACCAGCAGCCGCGCCGCCGCTTCGCTCAACTGGTTCGCCTGCATGCGTGCCCGCACGGGTGCAGCAAGGTCGGGGAACACGCGCAACTGCTTGCCGCGCAGCGCGCGCGCCGCGGCGATGGCTTCACGCCAGCGATCGGCCGTGCGTTCGACGGTTTCGGCCAGGCCGCCCAATGCTTCGATGGCGACCAGCTTGCGCACCCGCTGCGGCACGGACGCCGCCACCAGGCTGGCGATGCCGGCGCCCATCGAATGGCCCAGCAGACAGAACGTGTCCCAACCCAGCGCATCGGCGACGTCCAGCACGGCATTGACCGCCACCCCGCTGGTGTACTCGGCGCCGGGTGCCAGATGTGCGCTATGGCCATGCCCCGGCAGGTCGGGAGCGACCACCTGCACGCCGGGAAGGTGGTCCGCCAGCGGAACGAAACTGGCGGCATTGTCCAGCCAGCCATGCAGCGCGATCATGCGCACGCCGTCCCCGTCGCCGCCCCGCAGGCCGGCGATGCGGCCGATGGGGGTTTCCACGTCGAACTCGTGCAGGGTCACGCCTGCTCCCCGGCGTGGTGGCGAGCCAGTGCCGCCAGCGCGTCGGCATGCATTGCCCCATCGTTGAGACAGGGGATGTAGCGCAGTTCGCCGCCGGCGTGGGCGAATTCCTCGGCAAACCCGATGCCCACTTCCTCAAGCGTTTCCAGGCAGTCCACGGCAAAGCCCGGGCACACCACGTCGACCTTGCGCACGCCGCGCGCGGCAAGTTCCCGCAGCGTCACGTCGGTGGCGGGTTCCAGCCAGCGCTCCTTGCCGAAGCGGGACTGGTAGGTGAGCGTCCATTCGTCATCGCGCAGTCCCAGCAGGCCCACGATGGCGCGGGTGCTTGCCTCGCACCGCTGGGGATACGGATCGCCGTTGCGCGCCAGCCGTTGCGGCAGTCCGTGATAGGAGAACAGAAGGTGCTCGCCCGCGCCATGCGCTGCGCGCCAGTCGCGGATCGACCCCACCACCGCCGCCAGCCAGCCGGCATCGGTGGAATAGTCCTCGATGAAGCGCACGTCCAGACCCGCCGCCTCGCGCGTGACCACGTCGCGCACGGATTCGGTAGTGGTGGTGGAGTACTGCGGGTATAGCGGCAGTACGACCACGCGCCGCACGCCGTCGGCGCGCAGGGCCTTGAGGCGTTCGCCGACGGAAGGCTGGCCATAACGCATCGCGTCGACCACCCGCCACGCCGGCAGGCGCGCCTGCAGCGCCCCCGCCAGCCGCCGCGTGTAGACCGCCAGCGGTGAGCCCTCCGGCAGCCAGATGCTGGCGTACTTGGCCGCGGCCTTGGGCCCACGCAGGGGCAGGATGAGGAAATGCAGCAACGGGCACCACAGCCAGCGGGTCAGCTGGACCACGCGGTGGTCGTGGAGGAATTCGGCCAGGTAACGCCGCACGGCGGGCGCCGTGGGCGCTTCCGGGGTACCCAGGTTCACCGCCAGCAGCGCAACAGGAGAGGTCTCGGTCATCCCGCTATTGTGGCAGAGCGCCGGCGTTGGACTTGCACGGCGTCTGCCTTGCCGGCATACCGCTCGTGGCCGTGCATTGTGGCCGTCCGGCGTCAGCCTCGATTCATGCGTTCACGCCTATTTTCAAGCGGTTGCAGTAACTTGCTGCCAATCCGCATTCGGAGCCCGCCATGAACCGCACCTCGCGTCGCCTGCTGCCGCCCACCGCCCTCGCCTTGGCGGCCGCCCTGTTCACCGGCCACGCCATTGCCGGGCCGAAGGAAGACGAACGCGCCACCAACGCCGTGCGCGTGTTGAGCGAGATCCAGAAGATTCCCGAGAACGGCATCCCCGACAAGCTGCTGGACGAAGGCAAGGCGATCGTCGTCATCCCCGATACGCTGAAGGCAGGGCTGGTCATCGGCGGCCGCCGCGGCCACGGGCTGATGTCGGTGAAGAACCCCGACGGCAGCTGGTCGCAGCCGGTGTTCGTCAAGCTGACCGGCGGCAGCATCGGTTTCCAGGCGGGCGTGCAGTCGTCCGACGTGGTGCTGGTGTTCCGCAACGACCGCAACCTGGAAAACATCGTCAACGGCAAGTTCACCCTGGGTGCGGACGCGGGCGTCGCGGCCGGTCCGGTGGGCCGCAACGCCGCCGCCGCCACCGACGGCCAGCTGAAAGCGGAAATCTGGTCGTGGTCGCGCGCGCGCGGCCTGTTCGCCGGTGTCGCGCTCGACGGTGCCGTGTTGCAGATCGATGACGACGCCAATGTCGCCGTCTACGGCAGCGCCGCCACCCCGCGCGCCATTTTCGAGGGCCGCGCTGGCCATCCCTCCGACGCGGTGGTGGTGTTCCGCGACCAGTTGGAAGAAGCCACCGAGATCGCCCGCAGCACGCGTGGCACGCGTGGCACGCAGGGCACGGCGGCACGCAGTGCTCCCGTTGCGGCGCCGTCCGACGGATCGGTGATCGCGCCGGTCGTGGTGGAAGCCCCGGCGCAGACGCAGGGTTTCGAGCCGGTGCAGGAAGGCGAGGTCCGCACCGAACCGCTCAACGGCACCCCGTAACGGAAGTAATGGGCCCGGGATCGCCATTCCCGGGGCCTGCCTGCGTTATCCTGAGCCCCCCGAATTCACCTGCGAGTACACCATGGGCGGTTTGAGCATCTGGCATTGGATCATCGTACTGGTGGTGGTACTGCTGGTCTTTGGTACCAAGCGCCTGCGCAACGCCGGCCAGGACCTGGGCGAGGCGGTCAAGGGCTTCAAGAAAGGCATGAAGGACGACGACAAGCCGGCCGGCCAGTTGAACGACCAGTCCCGCACCGACGAATCCAGCGCCGCCAAAGAGCGCGACCGCGACGCCAACTGATTTCGCGGCAGCACGGCCGCCGCCATGTTCGACATCGGTTTCAGTGAACTGCTGGTCATCGCCATCGTGGCGCTGATCGTGCTGGGTCCCGAACGCCTGCCCAAGGCCACGCGCTTCGCCGGCCTGTGGGTACGCCGCGCGCGCGCGCAGTGGTACTCGGTGAAGGACGAACTGGAACGCGAGCTGGCCGCCGACGAGCTCAAGCGCAGCCTGAAGGATGCGCAGGACGCGCTGCGCGACACCGAACAACGCATCCGCGAAAGCGCCAGCGAGACCGAGCGCCAGTTCGACGAAATGCGCCAGGCCGTGCGCGACGATGCCAAGGCCCTGCGCGACGACGTGGCGTCGGCCGTGTCGCCCGAAGTGCCCGAAGTGCCCGAAGTGCCCGATGCGCCCGCGACCGAGCCTGCGCCCTCGCTGACGCAGCAGGATGCCGGCGATTCCCCGGCCGCCCACGCCGAAGCCGAGCCCGGATCCGAGCCTGACCCGCGTGCCGCCGCCCATCCGGCGATCGGCACGACGCCCGACCTGTTCAGTCCCAAGGAGGCCCGCGATGAATCGCGCAGCGCCTGAACAGGAAGCCGAAAGCAGCCTGATGGATCATCTGCTCGAGCTGCGCACGCGCCTTGTGCGTGGGCTGATGGGCGTGGGCGTGGTGCTGCTGGTCCTGCTGCCCTTCGTCAAGCAGCTCTACGACCGCCTGGCGATGCCGATGATTTCGCAGCTGCCGGCCGGGCAGGCCGCGCAGATGATCGCCAATGACCCGACGTCCGGTTTCTTCGCGCCGATCAAGCTGGCGTTCTTCACCGCGTTGTTCCTGTCCTCGCCCTGGCTGCTGTACCAGGCCTGGAGCTTTGTCGCGCCCGGCCTGTACAGGCACGAAAAGCGGCTGGCCGTGCCGCTGCTGGTGTCGTCCATCCTGCTGTTCTACGCCGGCTGCGCGTTTGCATACTTCCTGGTGCTGCCGGGCGTGTTCCATGCCTTGACCACGTTCACGCCCGACATCGTGACCATCGCCCCGGACCCGGCGAAGTACCTGGACTTCGTGATGGTCATCTTCCTGGCATTCGGTGTCAGCTTCGAACTGCCGGTGGCGCTGGTGATCATGGTGCTGCTGGGCTGGGTGACGCCGCAGCAGCTGCGCGAGGCGCGGGGTTACGCCGTGGTCGGCGTCTTCGTCGTCGCCGCGCTGATCACTCCGCCGGACGTGGTGTCGCAGCTGATGCTCGCCATCCCGATGTGCCTGCTGTACGAACTGGGCATCATCGCCGCCGGCTGGATGAAGCCGCGTCCGCGCCCCGAAAGCGGTTGAGCGAGCGCAGGGCCGAACGCTGCGCGCCGGAAGGGCGCACAACTTTTCTTGCAGGAATCGACGAGCGGCGCGATCCGGCCGCCGTCGCCTACACCTCGATCCGCGACGGCGACGACGCCGGCAGGCCCGGCGTGATCGCCGTTCCTTCACCGAGCATCTGCTGCCACGCGGTGTACGCGGCGCCGGCCAGCACCGGCATCACCACCGCCATCAGCGTGAACTGCCACAGCGCCATCGCGATGAGCGGGCCCAGCAGCAATTGCAGCAGCAGCGCCACCATGAACGAACCCATGCCGATGGCGAAGATCGCGATGCCGGCCAGCAGGTAGAACACCAGCATCGCCGGCCAGTTCTGGGCGCACGCCCGCAGGCTGTTGCGCATGGCATCCATCACCCGGGTGCCGGAGAACAGGATCTGCGGCGACGCGACGAACGTCATCCACTTGACCGCGACAAAGACGATCGTCACCAGCAGCAGCCACAGCAGCAGGCGTCCGGCCGGCAGGCCTTCCACCAGTGAAGGATCCGGTTGGCCGCCGGCTTCGGCGATGGCCTGCATCTTCTGGTAGACATCGGCCAAGTGCTGCAACTGTTCGGTGCCCACCAGCACGAACAGCAGCGCCCCCATCACCAGGGCGGCGGCGAACTGCGGCAGCAGGGTGATCACCAGCGCCAGCGCATGCCCGTCGCGCACCGGCTGCACCAGGTTCGACGGCACGGGCGTGCGACCTTGATCCACCTCGCGCACCGCCCACAGCATGCCGGCGAAGAACAGCGGCCCGGCAAGCACGAGCAGCAGCTGCATCGCGAGCATGGCGGCCGGCAGCATCACCGCCACCAGCATCACCGCCATCGAGACCAACCCCCACAGCACGGCAAGCGTGGCCAACGGCAACGGTGCGCGCTTCAACAGCGCGAATCCGCCCAGCAGCCATTCCGCGCCGGCACTGGCCGGCACCTTGTTGATCGTCGACATCGGGGTTCCTGGAGGTGGGTACTGCAAGGGATCAGCGCGCGTGCAACCCGCGCGCGTGGCGGACGAACCGCCGCAACAGTTTGCGGGCTTGCGGCGCCGCCGTCACGTTGCGCGCGATGGTGCTGGGGCATCGCCCCTCGGTGCGCAGGTGGTCGGCGCGGGCGTGCACGTAGCCGCGCATGTGGTGGGTGGCGAATTCGGGGTGGAACTGCACGCCCCAGGCCCGGTCGCGCCAGCGGAAGGCATGGCAGTCGTCCTGCTCGGATCGCGCCAGGACCGTGGCGCCTTCCGGCGGGCGGGCCACGGTCTGCACATGCGTCGCATGGGCGGTGAACTTCAGCGGCAGCGCCGAGAACAGCGGGTCTTCCTGCGCATGCGGGTGCAGATCGATGTGGACGGTGCCGGATTCGCGCCCGGCCGGGTTGTACGCCACCTCGCCGCCCAGCGCATGGGCGAGCAGCTGGTGCCCGTAGCAGATGCCCAGCAGCGGCAGGCCTTCGTGCGCCGCGTCGCGGAGCCATTCGGCGCTGCGTTCGCTCCAGTCGGCGCGGTCGGTGACCATGGCGGCGGAACCGCTGACGATGACCCCGGCAAAGCCGTCGCGGCGGGGCAGTGCGTCGCCGCGTTCGACGTTGGTCACCACGGTTTCGCGGGCTTCCAGCCCGGCCGCCACGCGGATCCAGTGCGGGAAACCGCCGTAACGCCGCATCGACGCCACCGGCTGGCCGGTTTCAACGATGAGGAACGGGGCTTTCACGGTGGCATCCACAGCGGCAAACGTCAGCAGGAAAAGGGCTTGCCCGTATACTAGCCCGCTTTTCCGCAGTGCACGATAAACCGATGACCGGACAGACAATTTCACCGGTAACTTTCCAGGGCCTGACGTTCCAGAGCCTGATCCAGACGCTGAACCAGTACTGGGCCGACCAGGGCTGCGTGCTGATCCAGCCGCTGGACCTGGAAGTGGGTGCGGGCACCTTCCACCCCGCCACTTTCCTGCGTGCGCTGGGGCCGGAGCCGTGGAATGCAGCCTACGTGCAGCCCAGCCGCCGTCCCACCGACGGCCGCTACGGCGAAAACCCCAACCGCCTGCAGCGCTACTACCAGTACCAGGTGGTGATGAAGCCCAACCCCGACAACATCCAGGAGTTGTACCTGGGGTCGCTGAAGGCCCTGGGCATCGATCCGCGCGTGCACGACCTGCGCTTCGTCGAGGACAACTGGGAGTCGCCCACGCTCGGCGCCTGGGGCCTGGGCTGGGAAGTCTGGTTGAACGGCATGGAAGTCACCCAGTTCACCTACTTCCAGCAGGCCGGCGGGCTGGAATGCCGTCCGGTGCTCGGCGAGATCACCTACGGGCTGGAACGCCTGTGCATGTACCTGCAGAACTGCGACAACGTCTATGACCTGGTCTGGACAGTCGGCCCGCAGGGCGTGGTGACCTACGGCGATGTCTACCACCAGAACGAAGTCGAGCAGAGCACCTACAACTTCGAGCACGCCAACGTGGAGGAACTCTTCCACCGCTTCGACGCCTGCGAAGCCGAAGCGCTGGCGCTGGTCGAAGCCGGCCTGCCCCTGCCCGCCTACGAGCAGGTCACCAAGGCCAGCCACAGCTTCAACCTGCTGGACGCACGCCGTGCCATCTCCGTCACCGAACGCCAGCGCTACATCCTGCGCGTGCGCAAGCTGGCGCAGGCGGTGGCCGAGGCGTACCACGCACAGCGCGAGAAACTGGGTTTTCCGGGTTTGAAGAAAGACACGGCTTAGAGCCCCTCTCCCGCCGGGAGAGGGGTTGGGGAGCGGGTACGGCGGAATCCGGATCGTTCATCCCCCTCGACTCCGCCGCACCCTCATCCGCCCTTCGGGCACCTTCTCCCGAGGGGAGAAGGGAACAACTCAAGGCTGCATGCACATGAGCGAACAAAAATCCCTGCTGATCGAACTCGGCACCGAAGAACTGCCGGTCAAGGCATTGCCCGGCCTGGCGCAGGCCTTCTTCGAAGGGGTGGTCGCGGCGCTGGAGAAGCGCGGCGTCGGCTTCGAGCGCGGCGATGCCAAGCCGCTGTATACGCCGCGCCGCCTGGCGGTGCTGCTGCCGGCCGTGGAGGTGGAGCAGCCGGAGCAGAAGTCCGAAGTACTGGGCCCGTACGTCAACATCGCGCTGGACGCGAACGGTGCGCCGACCAAGGCGCTGGAAGGCTTCGCCGCCAAGGCCGGCATCGACTGGACGGAGCTCGAGCGCACCACCGACGGCAAGGGCGAGCGCTTCGTCCACCGTGCGGTGAAGCCGGGCGCGAAGACCGCCGCGCTGCTGCCCGACATCGTGCGCGAGGCCATCGCCGGCATGCCGATTCCCAAGCCGATGCGCTGGGGCGATCACGACTATGCGTTCGCACGCCCGGTGCACTGGCTGGTGCTGCTGCTCGGCCAGGACGTGGTGGACGCCGACGTGCTGGGCGTGACGTCGGACCGCATGAGCCGTGGCCATCGCTTCGAACACGACAAGGCCGTGTGGATCGGCCAGCCGGACGACTACGTGGACGCCCTGCGGGGCGCGCGCGTGCTCGTCGACAGCGACGAACGCCGTGCGCGCATCCTGTCGGAAGTGCAGAAGGCGGCAGCCCGGGCCGGCGGCAGCGCGCGCGTCACCGACGACAACCTGGAACAGGTGGTCTGCCTGACCGAGTGGCCGGCCGCGGTGCTGTGCAGTTTCGAATCCGCGTTCCTCGCGGTGCCGCAGGAAGCGTTGATCGAAACGATGGAGATCAACCAGAAGTTCTTCCCGGTGCTCAGCGATGGCGGCAAGCTGACCGAGCATTTCATCGGCATCGCCAACATCGAATCGCAGAACGTCGAGGAAGTGCGCAAGGGCTACGAGCGCGTGATCCGTCCGCGTTTCAGCGATGCGAAGTTCTTCTTCGACGAGGACCTCAAGCAGGGCCTGGCCTCGATGGGCGATGGCCTGAAGACCGTCACCTACCAGGCCAAGCTGGGCACCGTCGCCGACAAGGTCGCGCGCGTGGCGGCACTGGCGGAAACCATCGCCTCGCAGGTGAGTGCTGATCCGTCGCAGGCGCGCCGCGCCGCGGAACTGGCGAAGAATGACCTGCAGTCGCGCATGGTCAACGAGTTCCCCGAGCTGCAGGGCATCGCCGGCCGCCACTACGCCATCGCGGCGGGTGAGCCGAAGGAGATCGCGCTGGCCATCGACGAGGCCTACCAGCCGCGCTTCGCCGGCGACGACATCGCGCTGTCGCCGCTGGGCAAGGTGCTGGCGATTGCCGAACGCCTGGACACGCTGGCGGGCGGGTTCGCCGCCGGGCTGAAGCCGACCGGCAACAAGGATCCGTTTGCGCTGCGGCGGAATGCGTTGGGGCTGGCGCGCACGGTGATCGAGAGCGGGTTCAATGTTTCGATCAAGGAACTGATCGCGAAGGCGGTGGACGCCATCGGCCCGCTGCCGACCGGCAAGGACGGCGCAACTGCCACGGCGGACGCGGGCGAACTCTACGACTTCATCCTCGACCGCCTGCGCGGCTACTACGCCGACAAGGGCGTGCCCGCCGCGCACTTCAACGCCGTCGCGGAACTGAAGCCGGCATCGCTGTACGACTTCGACACGCGCCTGGATGCCATCGGCACGTTCGCCACGCTGCCGGAAGCCGAGGCGCTGGCCGCGGCCAACAAGCGCATCGGCAACATCCTGAAGAAGGCCGACATCGCCATCCCGCATGCGATCGATCGCACGCTGCTGACCGATCCGGCGGAAAGCGCGCTGGCCGAGGCGGTGGAAGCGGTGCTCGGCGAAACCGACGAGGCGTTGCACCACCACGACTACGTCACCGTGCTGAACCACCTCGCCCGCCTGCGTCCGCAGGTGGATGCGTTCTTCGACGGTGTGATGGTGAATGCCGATGACCCGGCCATCCGTGCCAACCGCCTGGCCCTGCTCAAGCGCCTGTCGGACCGCTTCCGAGCGGTCGCAGCCATCGAGCACCTGTCGAACTGAGTCAGACCCGGGCGCGTTGCTGAACGTCATCCCGGCGCAAGCCGGGACCCGGTGACGTTCGCCAGGCGCACCCGGATGCGGACCGGAAGCATTGCTCGCCGCTTTCGCAGCGATGGTGCGTCGCGCATTGTCGACGTCGTGTTCGTCCCGCGCCTGGCGTGCCGTGACACGCCGACCGGAAGCCTGCGATGCCCATCTCGCACTAGCGCCCCATTCACTCCGCTTAACCCGCACCGGTTATCCTGCCCGCATGCGACGAATCCCCCGGCTCGCCACCGCCCTGCTCCTGCTTGCCGCTGCCGGCCCGGCCTGGGCGGCGGCCACCGTGGACAAGGTGCAGATCGTGGGTCTGAGTGACGTGTTGATGGTGGAAAACGTCAACGTGGCGCTGTCGCTCAACGATTCGCTGGGCAGGCGCCTGGGGGAATCGCGACTGGAGTACCTGCTCAATGAAGCCGTCGCCGAAACGCGCGAGGCACTGGAGCCCTTCGGCTACTACTCGCCCACCGTCACCGTCGAGGCGCCCCGCAGCGAGGATGCCGAGGACGAACGCCTGACCGTCACCTTGCGCATCGAGCTGGGCGAACCCGTGCGCGTGCGGAATGCCGACCTGTCCATCGAAGGCGAAGGCGGTGAAGACCGCTACCTGAAGGAAGACCTGGCCGCCTTCACGCCGAAGGTGGGCGAGGTGTTCGACCACACCACCTACGAAGCCAGCAAACTGAAGATCGTGCGGCGCCTGGCCGATCGTGGCTACTTCGACGCCGACTTCACCCATCGCCGCGTCGAGGTCACGCGCGCCGACCGCGCCGCGGACATCGCGCTGGGATGGGTCAGCGGCATCCGTTACGACATGGGGCCGACCACCTTCCACCAGGACAAGTTCGACCCGGGCCTGCTGGAGAAACTCGTCTACTGGGAAGAAGGCAGCTATTTCCACCAGGGCAAGCTGGACCGCCTGCGCGAGTCACTGGTGGGACTGGACTACTTCAGCAACATCGACATCCAGGCCAATCCGGACAAGGCGGTGGATGGCCGCGTGCCGGTGGACGTGAACCTGGCGCTGGCCAAGCGCGACATCTACACCGCCGGCGTCAGCTACGGCACCGAAAGCGGCCCCGGTATCCGCATGGGACTGGACCGGCGCTACGTCAACTCGCGTGGGCACAAGCTGTCCACCCAGCTGGACTACGCCACCAAGCGCAAGATCCTGTCGGCGCAGTACCGCATCCCGGCGTTCAAGTGGCTGGACGGCTGGTACACCATCGGCGTGCAGGCCAGCGACGAACAGACCGACTACATCGACCTGCGACACGTGGAATTCATCGGCAGTCGCAGCGGCCAGGTCAGCGACGACTGGACCGCCGTGGCCTCGCTGCATGCGTTGCGCGAGCGCTGGCGCTATTTCGAGACCGAGGAAGACGCCGAAGCCGGCATCGGCGCCTACCGCTATGCCACGTTCACCTATCCCTCGTTCAAGGTCGACTATCTGAATGCGCCCGTGGCATCCAACCGGCCGGACCGGCTGGCTGGTTCGCTGCTGCTGCGCGGCGGCGTGCAGGGCGTGGGCTCGGATGCCAACTTCGCGCAGTTCCACCTGCGTGCACGCTGGTCGCAGCAGTACAAGACCAACAGCGCACTGATCGTGCGCGGCGAATACGGCCACACGTTCACCGATGCGCTGGTGGACATGCCGCCTTCGCTGCGCTTCTTCGCCGGTGGCGACAACAGCATCCGCGGCTATGCATGGCGTGAAGTGGGCCCGCGCAACGGCGACTACGCCTTGGGCGCCAAGAACGTGCTGACGGCCAGCGTGGAGTACGAGTACTACCTCGGTGGCGGGCCGTGGGGCGGCGCGGTGTTCGTGGACACCGGCAGCGCGTTCGACGGCACGCGACCGGACCTGAGCACCGGCGTGGGCATCGGCCTGCGCTGGCGCTCCCCGGTGGGCCCCGTGCGGCTGGACATCGGCCATGGCCTGAACGATCCCGACTCGCAGTTCCAGATCTACCTCAACATCGGGACCAGCCTGTGAGCCGGCCACAAGACACGCTGTCGCCGGAAGAGCGCGAAGCCCGCATCGCCGAACTGCGCGCGCGCCGCAAGGCACGCCTGCGCACGCTCGCCATCCGCAGCACGATCGGCGCCGCGGCACTCACGGTACTGCTGTGCTTCGCGCTGTACTGGCTGCTGCAGACCGTCGCCGGCCGCGACGTGCTGCTGGCACAGGTGGTGGCCAGGCTGCCGGCTAACGCATCACTGACGTGGAAGGAAGTGGACGGTCCCGTAGCCGGGCCGCTGACATTGCGCGGCGTGGACTTCCGCTGGGAAAAGATCCACTTCACCGCACGCGAGGTGTACCTGGATCCGGACCTGCGGCCCCTGCTTGGCAAGCGCCTGCGCCTGGATGCACTGAAGATCACCGACGCCATGCTGGACATGCCGGAGAGCGACGAGCCCTTCGAGTTGCCCGAATGGCCGGGCTCGCTGCCGCAGATCGAGATGCCCCTGGCGATCCAGGCCGATCATCTGGAGATCGATGGCTTCACCATCCACCAGAGTGGCGAGCGGCTGATCGACATCACGCGCGCGCGCGGCGGGCTGGACATCGGCAACGGATACTTCCACGCCGAGCGGCTGGCCATCGACAGCGATCGCGGGCGGTTCCACGCGCATGGTGGTTATGCGCCGCGCAACGACTATCTCACCGACCTGGTCATCACCGGCGTCTTCCCCGCATCCCCCGGTCGCACGCCGGCACGCCTGGGACTGGTGGCCCGCGGCAACATCGCGCGCATGGACATCGCGGTGGCCGGTGCGGCGCCCGCGCCCATCCGCGCGACGCTCACGGTGCGGGGCGAAGAGAACCCGACCTGGAACCTGCTCGCCAACACCGAAGCCCTCGACCTCTCGCTGCTCGGCGTGGGCGAAGCCGGCACGCCGCTGTCGTTCGACCTGCGCGCAAAAGGCGCGGGCGGTGCCGCCGACCTGCAGGGCCGCGTGCAGCAGGGTGAGCTGGCGCTGGTGATCGATCCTTCGCGCGCGCGCATCGACGGGCGCGTGCTGACCGTGGAACCGCTGGCCGTGCGTTTCTTCGATGGCTACGCCACGCTGCGTGGCCGCGCGGATTTCACCGTGCCGGAGAATCCCGACTTCCGCTTCGCCGTGAACGCACGCAACCTGCGCTGGGGTGATGAAGCGGAGACGGCGATCGGTGCGCAGGGCGACTTCGGTTTCGCCGGCAAGCTCGAAGCCTGGGCGGCGATCGGCAAGGCCACGCTGACGCGCGATGGCGAAAGCGCGGTGGTGGAGTTCGATGGCCGTGGCAATGCCGAGCGCGTGCTGCTGGAGAAACTGCACGCCCGCATGCCCACCGGCACGCTGGAAGCCACCGGCCAGGTCGGCTGGGAGCCCGCGTTGCAATGGGATGTCACGACCACGCTCGCCGGCTTCGACCCCGGCTATTTCTTCGCCGGCTGGAAGGGCAACCTGTCAGGCCGGCTGGCGTCCAAAGGCATGCAGCGCGAGGACGGGCAATTCCAGGGCACGCTGGACGTACCGAAGCTCGCGGGCCGGCTGCGCGACCGCGCGCTGGATGCACGCGGACGTTTCTCGCTGGACGGAAAGCAGGGCGAAGGCGAGCTTGCGTTGGCCTTGGGCGAAAGCCGCGTGGACGCCCGGGGCAAGGTGGGCGACACGCTGGATATCGATGCCCGCCTGCAACCGTTGCGACTGAACGACCTGCTGCCCGATGCCAGTGGCACGCTGGCCGGCACGCTGAAACTCACCGGTGCGCGCACCGCGCCGAACGTGGATGCCGACCTCGGCGGCAGCAACCTCGCCTGGCAGGACTGGAGCGCGGAAAGCCTGAGCCTGCGCGGCCGCCTGCCCTGGCGCAACGGCAGTGGCGAGATCGCGTTGCGCGGTACCGCGGTCAATGTCGGCGTGGTGCTGGACAGCGTGCGCGTGGATGCACGGGGTGCGGTGGAAAACCTGCAGCTGGACGGCGACGCCCGCAACGCCATGGGTGCCATCGCCCTGTCCGGCAACGCGCAGAAGCGCGGCGCGCAGTGGCAGGGCACGATGGCGACGCTGCGCGTGGCGCCGTCCAAGGGCGAAGCGTGGACGCTGCAGCAACCGGCCCGATTCATGCAGAGCGGCAATGCGCTGACGCTGTCTTCGGCCTGCCTGGCCTCGCCGGTCGGCGGCTCGTTGTGCGCCACCGCCAACTGGCCGCGACAGGGACTGACGGTGCGGGGCGAAGCACTGACGCTGGCGCTGGTCCAGCCCTGGCTGCCGCCCAGCAACGGTCGCCCGCTGACGCTGCGCGGCGAGTTCACCCTGGATGCGACGCTGCGCCCCGCCGGCAACGCGTGGCAGGGTAGCGTGCACGTGGCATCGCTCGACGGTGGGCTGAAGATGGGCACCACCGCGCGCGGCGAGATCATCCGCTACGACAACTTCACCTTCGACGCGGAATTCAATCCGCAGCGCATCCAGGGCCGCCTGGGTACGGGGTTCAAGGGCGACGGTTATGTCGACGCCACCTTCAACACCGGCTGGGACGACTTCGCGCCGCTGAAGGGCGACCTGTACTTCCACAACTCGCGGCTGTTCTGGCTGGAGCTGTTCTCTCCCGACCTCGTGCGTCCGCGTGGCCAGCTGGCCGGCCACATCGGCCTGGCCGGCACGCGTGGGCGGCCACTGTTGAGCGGCGAAGCCACGCTCACCGAATTCACCGGCGAGCTGCCATCGCTGGGCATTTCGCTGGCGGAGGGCAGCGCGGACCTGGTGGCCCTGTCGGACGGCAGCGCGCGGATCGACGGCAGCATGAAGACCGTTTCCTCCACCGGCGGCACCGGCACCGGTGGCGTGCTGAACGTATCGGGCACGCTGGGCTGGAACAACGACACCACGCCGCTGCGGTTCCAGGTGCGCGGCAACAACGTGCTGGTCGCGGACACCACCGACCTGCGCGCCGTGGCGTCGCCGGACATCCAGGTGGGTTTCGCCGACAACACCATCCAGGTGCGCGGCGAAGTCGGCATTCCGTCGGCGACGATCGACGTGGAAAAGCTCGACGACGGCGTCTCCGCTTCCGAGGACGTGGTGGTGCTGGACCCCGCCGATCCCGAGCGCGCGCCCAGCTCGCGGCTGGACCTGGACCTGGCGCTCAAGGTTGGCGACCAGGTCAACCTGAAGGGCTACGGGCTGGAAGGCACGCTGGCCGGCACGCTGCACGTCCGCTCGCAGCCCGGCCGTGAAATGCTGGGAACCGGCCGGCTGGACGTGGACGGCCGCTACGAAGCCTACGGACAGAAGCTGCGCATCACCCGCGGCGAACTGACGTGGAGCAACAACGCGGTCTCCGATCCACGCATCAACATCCGCGCCGAACGCGAAGTCGTCAGCGCCAGCGTCACCGCCGGCATCGACGTCACCGGCCGCGCCAGCCAGCCGCGTGCACGCGTGTGGTCCAACCCGGCGATGTCCGAATCCGAGGCGCTGGCCTACCTGGTGCTTGGCCGTTCGCTGAACACCGCCAGCAGCGACGAGAGCCAGCAGATCAACGCGGCATCGTCCGCGTTGGGCGCCGGCGCCGGCCTGCTCGCCTCGCAGCTCGGTGCCAGGATCGGCCTGGACGATGCCGGTGTGCTGGAATCGCGCACGCTGGGCGGCTCGGTGTTCGGTGTTGGCAAGTACCTGTCGCCCAAGCTGTACGTCAGCTACGGTGTTTCGATGATCGGCTCCGGCTCCGTCGTCACGCTGAAATACCTGCTGCGCAAGGGCTTCGACATCGAAATCGAATCCAGCACGACCGAGACGCGCGGCTCGGTGAACTGGCGCAAGGAGAAATAGCGATGGCGCCGTCGCTGACGGCCCGGCGCCTGCAGGGGCACGGCATCACCAGGCCGGTGGCGGAAACACCGGCCGACGCGGTGCGACACATGGGTGCGATGCAGGCGCAGGACTATGCCGCCTCACTCTGGGCGATCGGCCTGCGCACCGCCGGCGCAACGCTGGCCACGGTGGAAGCCGCGATCGCACGGGGAGAAATCGTCCGCACCTGGCCGATGCGCGGGACCCTGCACTGGCTCGCGCGTGAGGACGTGCGATGGATGGTGGCGCTGATGGCGCCACGCGTGCAGGCCGCCAATGCGGCGCGCATCGCCCGCGACTACGGGCTGGATGACGACACCCTGGCGCGTTGCCGGCGCACGCTCGAAGCCACGCTCTCGCATGGCCGCCCCGTCACGCGCAGCGATTTGTACGCGCAGCTGGATGCGATCGGCGTGGACAGCGGCGGACAGCGCGGCCTGCACGTACTGGGCTGGATGGCGCAGGAAGGCCTGATCTGCCAGGGCCCGCGCGAAGGCCGGCAACCGACGTTCGTCTGGCTCGACGCATGGATTCCCGCGGCCGCCGCGCCAAGCCGCGATGAAGCCCTGCACCGTCTCGCCCTGCGTTACCTGCAGGGCCATGCACCGGCCACCGCGGCGGACCTGGCCTGGTGGTCCGGCCTGACCCAGAAGGACGCGAAGCAGGCGCTGGAGAGCGCATCGTCGTCACTGCAGCGCGAGACGCGCGACGGCGACGTGCTGTGGCATTCGTCCGCGCTGCCGGCGGCACGTGCGGTCCGCAGTGTCCATCTCCTGCCTGCGTTCGACGAATACCTCATCGGCTATCGCGACCGCAGCCCGGTGGTGGCGGACCAGCACCTGCGACGCGTGATCGGCATCAACGGACTGGTCAGTCCCACCGTGATCGTGGACGGACGCGTGGTGGGCACGTGGAAGCGCGATGCCACTGCCGGGGGCCACGTCCGCATCGCGCCGTTGCGGCCGCTGGCAGACAAGGAACAGGCCGGCATCGGCAAGGCCGCTGCGCGACTGGAACGCTTCCTGGGCGCGCCTGCACCGGTCGTGTTCTGACGGAAGCCACATCCTGCCTGCGCGGCATTTGCCGCATGCCGCATGGCCGGCTATCGTCGTCCGTCCTGTCACCGCGATACCTCCGATGCGCCGCCGAATCTCCGCCACCACGCTCGCCCTGGGCGTCGCCCTCGCCCTGCCCGCCCACGCCGACGAAGGCATGTGGATGCCGTCGCAACTGCCGCAGCTCGCCAAGCCGTTGCGCGAGGCCGGCTTCAAAGGCAAGCCACAGGCGCTGGCCGACGTCACCGCCGCACCGCTGAGCGCAGTGGTCCGTGCGGGCGGCGGCACCGGCGCGTTCGTGTCACCGGACGGGCTGATCCTGACCAACCACCACGTTGCCTATGGCGTGATCCAGTACAACAGCAAGCCGGAGCGGAACCTGATCGACGAAGGCTTCACGGCCGGCGATCGCAGCGCCGAACTGCCCGCCAACCCGGACTTCCGCGTGCTGGTGACGGTCGGCTACGACAAGGTCACCGACCGCGTGCTGAAGGACACCACCGGCAAGACCGGGCGCGCGTACTTCGACGCGGTCGACCGCGCCAGCAAGGCCATCGTCGCCGAATGCGAGCAGGAAGCGGGGGTTCGCTGCAGCGTGGCGAACATGTACTACGGCACCGACTTCTACCGCATCCGCCAGCTGGAGCTGCGCGACATCCGCCTGGTGTACGCACCGCCGCGCGCGATCGGCAACTACGGCGACGAGATCGACAATTTCATGTGGCCGCGCCACACCGGCGACTTCACCCTGCTGCGTGCCTACGTGGGCAAGGACGGCAAACCCGCCGCCTACAGCACCGACAACGTGCCCTATCGCGCGCCCGCGCATCTGTCGCTGGCGAAGGACGGGCCCAATGCCGGCGACTACGCGATGCTGGCCGGGTATCCGGGCACGACCTACCGGCATCGCACCGCCGCCGAGTTCGACGAGCAGATCAACTGGACGCTGCCTGCGCGCGTGGCCGTGTTCGACCAGCTGATCGACGTGATCGAAGCGGCAGGCAAGCAGGACGCCGATGCGAAGACCCGCTACGCCGCGCAACTGCAATCGCTGAAGAACAACCGCAAGCGCGCGGCCGGCGAGCTGGAAGGCCTGCGCCGCAGCGACGCCGTGCGCGTCCGCGCCGAGGACGAGCGCGGCATGCTGGCCTCGCCAGCAGCCGCAAAGGAAAGGGCGGACATCGATGCGCTCGCCGCGTCGATCGCCGGCGGTTCGGCCGTGCGTGAGCGCGAACTGCTGCTGAACCTGTTCGGTGCGCAGTCGCAGCTGATGCGCGCGGCGATCATGCTGGAACGCCTGCGGGTGGAGTCGGCCAAGCCGGATGCCGAGCGCGAGAGCGGCTACCAGGCGCGCGACCATGCGTTGATCGAAGGTTTCCTGAAACAGGTCCAGCGACGCTACGCGCCCGACGTGGAAAAGGCCCTGCTGACGGTCCTGCTGACGCGCTACCAGCAACTGCCGGATGCCCAGCGCCTGCCGGGCTTCGACGCCGCGTTCGGCCGCACGCCCACCGCGCTGACGCAGGCGCTGGACACGCTGTACGCGGGTACGAAACTGGGCGATGAAACCGAGCGCCTGTCACGGTTCGCCGCCGCCCGCGAAGGCAAGCCGGTGGCCGCCGATCCGTTGATCGACTTCGCCGCCACGCTGGTGCCCGTGCAGCTGGCCCTGGAGCAGGAGCGCAAGACCCGCGAAGGCGAGCAGCTTCGCCTGCGTCCGGCGTACATGCGTGCGCTGTTCGCCTGGCGCGAGCAGCAGGGGCGCGCACTGTATCCGGACGCCAACGGCACGCTGCGCGTCAGCTTCGGCCGGGTGGATGGCTTCTCGCCGCGCGACGGCGTGCAGTACACCCCGGTGACGACAGTGGCCGGCATCGTCCAGAAGAACACCGGCGAGGTGCCTTTCGACGCGCCGAAGCCGCTGCTTGATGCCATCGCCAAGGGCGACTTCACCGGTACGGAAGATCCCGCGCTGAAGACGCAGACGGTCAACTTCCTGACCAACCTGGACACCACCGGCGGCAATTCCGGCTCACCGGTGCTCAATGCGCGCGGCGAACTGATCGGCCTGAACTTCGACAGCAACTGGGAATCCGTCAGCGCCAGCTGGATGTTCGACCCGCGCTACAAGCGCGCGGTGCACGTGGACATGCGCTACCTGCGCTGGCTGATGGGCAAGGTCTATCCGGCGCCGCACCTGCTGGATGAGATGGGCGCGAAGTGACGCCGGACGACGACCCGCGCCCGGTCGAACCCGACCCGCCGCTGCCCAGTGACTGCTGCAACAGTGGCTGCCCGATCTGCGTGCACGACCTGTATGCGGAGCAGCTGCAGCACTACCGCGAGCTGCTGGCGGCATGGAAGGCGCGCCATCCCGAGAATCCACTGTAGGAGCGACGTCAGTCGCGACCGCAGACTCTCGGCGACAGTGCGCCATCGATCACCGATGGGCTCAGCTCGGGATCTCGGAACACGTGCGGTCGCGACTGACGTCGCTCCTGCACGGGCAACCCGATGCTTACGCCACCCGCGTACGCCGCGCCCGCTCCAGGTGCACTAGCAGCAGCGAGATGGCGGCAGGCGTCATGCCGGGAATGCGCTGCGCCTGCCCGATGGTTTCGGGCTGCACGCGCTCCAGCTTCTGCTGCACTTCGGCCGACAGGCCGCGCACGCCGGCGAAATCGAAGCCGGCCGGGATCAGCGTGGATTCGTTGCGCTGCTGGCGCTCGATCTCGTCGCGCTGCCGGTCGAGGTAGCCGGCGTACTTCACGCCGATCTCCACCTGCTCGGCCACCTGCGCATCGTCCACGCCGGGGCCGATCGACGGCACCGCCATCAGCGTCGCGTAGTCCAGTTCCGGGCGCTTGATCAGGTCGAGCACGTTGGTCTCGCGACTGACCTGCACGCCAAGCGTGTCGGCGACGTCGCGCCCCATGGCGTTGGCGGGCGTGGCCCACAGCGCGCGCAGGCGGTCGCTCTCGCGCGCGATGGCCTCGCGCTTGGCCTCGAAGCGCTGCCAGCGCGCGTCATCGACCAGACCCAGATTGCGACCGGTTTCGGTCAGGCGCAGGTCGGCATTGTCCTCGCGCAGCTGCAGCCGGTACTCGGCGCGACTGGTGAACATGCGGTACGGCTCCTTCGTGCCGTGCGTGATCAGGTCGTCGACCAGCACGCCCAGGTAGGCTTCATCGCGGCGCGGCGTCCAGGCCTCCTTCTGCTGCACGAAGCGCGCCGCATTGAGGCCAGCGAGCAGGCCTTGCGCGGCGGCTTCCTCGTACCCGGTGGTGCCGTTGATCTGGCCGGCGAAGAACAGGCCGGCGACCGCCTTCGTCTCCAGCGAGGCCTTCAGGCCGCGCGGATCGAAGAAGTCGTATTCGATGGCATAGCCCGGGCGCGTGATGTGCGCATGCTCCATGCCGCGGATGCTGCGCACCAGCGCCAGCTGCACATCGAACGGCAGCGAGGTGGAAATGCCGTTGGGGTAGATCTCGGTGACGTCCAGGCCTTCGGGCTCGACGAAGATCTGGTGGCTGGCCTTCTCGGCGAAGCGCACCACTTTGTCCTCGATGGACGGGCAGTAGCGCGGGCCGATGCCCTCGATCTGGCCGGAGTACATCGGCGAACGATGCAACGCGCCGCGGATGATCTCGTGGGTCTGCTCACTGGTGTGGGTGATCCAGCACGACACCTGGCGCGGGTGGTCGGCCACGTCACCCATGAACGACATCACCGGCAGCGGATCGTCGCCGGGTTGCTCTTCCATCACCGAATAATCAAGCGAGCGTCCGTCGATGCGCGGCGGCGTGCCGGTCTTCAACCGATCCACGACGAACGCGCCCTCGCGCAGGCGCTGGGCCAGCGCAGTCGCCGGCGGGTCGCCCGCCCGACCGGCGGCGTACTGGGTCTCGCCGACATGGATCTTGCCGGCCAGGAAAGTGCCCGCGGTCAGGACCACAGCCGCGGCATCGAACCGCAGGCCGGTCTGCGTGATCGCGCCACGCACGACGTTGTTCTCGATGACCAGGTCGTCGACGGCTTCCTGGAACAGGGTGAGGTTGGGCTGCGCTTCCACCGCGCGCCGGATCGCGCTGCGGTACAGCGCGCGGTCGGCCTGGCAGCGCGTCGCACGCACGGCAGGGCCCTTGCTCGCGTTGAGCGTGCGCCACTGGATGCCGGCGCGGTCGGCGGCCCACGCCATCACGCCGCCCAGCGCATCGATCTCCTTGACCAGATGGCCCTTGCCGATGCCGCCGATGGCCGGATTGCAGCTCATCGCGCCCACCGTTTCCACGTTGTGCGTCAGCAGCAGCGTGCGTGCGCCGGCGCGCGCGGAGGCGAGCGCAGCCTCGGTACCGGCATGGCCGCCGCCGATGATGATGACGTCGTAGTGATGGAAGCTGGAGTTCATGGGCCTGGGTGTGGTGACGGGCCTGGCGCCGGGGCGCTGGCCTGCAGGGTGGAGCGGACGCGCATGCGGCCGGGCAGGCCGGGCAACGCGGAAGCGCAAAGTTGGCACGCTTCCTGCTGTACTCCCGTGCACCCGTCGTGGCAAGCGACCAGGGGCGCCGGGCTGGAATTGGAACAGGGGCCAGCCATGCGCACGCCGGGGATGCCGGGGGCCGGTAGTCGGGGGACTGCCGGCCCCTTTTTTATTGCGCGCAGGATACCAGAGACAAGAAAAAGCCCGGCATTGCCGGGCTTTTTGCAGAGGCGCCGACGTCCGGCAGGGCCGGAACAGGGGGGATCCAGATTTCCCCACCGAACGTCGACATTGAACCTTTATAGCCAATCACGTCAGAAAGCGACGCAACCGGTCAAGTCGTGGTCCAAGCCTGCGACGACGGGGGCCGGAACGCAATAGCCCGCAGGTTGATCAGGGTTCCTGCTGACGGGCGGGCGAGCTCTCGCGGATGCTCGAGCGGGGTGCAGGGCGCTCTGCCCGCGGCGCGGGCCGTTCCATCGCCCGGGGGCGATCCACGTTGCGCGGCATGTCCGGTGCCCGGTTAACGCGCGGCATGTCGCCCTGTACCCGCGGCTGGCTGGGCGACGAGATCACCCGGCCCGGACGCTGCGGCACCATCGGCTGCGAGCCCGACTCGCGCCAGCGACCGGTCGGGTCGCGCCACGGCGGCGGACGGTCACCGCCACCGCTGGAAGGAGGCCGCGGATGATGGTTGCCATCGCCCGGGCGGGGCGGACGGGGATTGTGGTGATGCGGGCGGTAATACGGGTAATAGGAACCGTAATACCCGTAGTACGGGTAGCCATAGGGCCCGCGGTAGCTGTACGGGCCACCATACCGGTAGCTGCCATAAACCCCGACGCCGCCACCGTAGTAACCGCCATATCCGTAGGGGTCGTTGTACTCGACCGAAGGCCGGCCGGAGTAATACCCGCCGGGCGCCGTACTGCCGACGTAGTCGTAGCTGGCGCAGCCGCCCAGCAGGGCGCTGGCGACGACGACGGCGAATATGGATGTGCGCTTCATGGCTGGACCCCCGTTGCTTTGCCATTGCAGCATCGGCCCGGGGCATTGAATCCGTGCTTAACCCCACCGGCCATCGCAACGGCAAGTCAGCTGGGCGAAGGCTTCCGCCCACGCGTTCGACGCGCGAGGAGCGGCGGAAGGCGGAGTCGATGCGTTAACCTTTCGCCATGCCGACGCCCCTGCCTACCTTCCACGACGTCCTGGCCGCCGCCGCCCGCATCGCCCCCCACGCCCACGCGACCCCCGTGCTGCGCTCCCGGGTCCTGGACGAACTGGCGGGTTGCCACCTGCATTTCAAGGCCGAACCGCTGCAGCGTGCGGGCGCCTTCAAGTTCCGCGGTGCCTGCAACGCCGTCTGGGCGCTGGAGGCCGAGCAGGCTGGACGCGGCGTGGTGACCCATTCCTCCGGCAACCATGGCGCAGCGCTCGCGCTGGCCGCGAAGACGCGCGGGATTCCCTGCCATGTGGTCGTGCCGGAAGGCGCCAATGCCGCCAAGCTGGCCAACATCGCGCGCTACGGCGCCACCCTGCACCCCTGTGCGCCGACCATTGCCGCCCGCGAATCCCTGGCCGCCGAGGTACAGCAGCGTACCGGCGCCACCCTGATCCATCCCTACACCCACCATGACGTGATCGCCGGCCAGGGCACGGCAGCGCTGGAACTGTTGAACGCCAACGGGCCATTGAGCGCGCTGTTCACGCCGGTCGGCGGTGGCGGACTGATCTCCGGCACCGCCATCACCGCGGCCGCGGTCGCCCCCGGTTGTCGGGTCTTCGGTGCGGAGCCGGAAGGTGCCGCCGATACCGCACGCTCGCTGGCGGCCGGCGAGCGCCAGGTGGATTTCATCCCCGACACGATCTGCGACGGCCTGCGCGGCACGCTGGGCGAGCGGAATTTCCAGATCCTGCGTGCGCATCGCGTCGACGTCTTCACGGTCAGCGACGCCGACACGCTCAGCGCCATGCGCTGGCTGTGGCAGTGCCTGAAGCTGCTGGTGGAACCCTCCTCCGCCATCGCGCTGGCCGCGTTGCTGCAACAGCGCGCGCGTTTCGCGGGGCAGCATGTCGGCATCGTGCTGTCGGGTGGCAACGTGGACGTGGACGCACTGCCCTGGGGGAACGCATGAACGCGCGCCGCAACAGGAAGAAGCGCGGCGTGCTGGGCTGGACCTGGCGCCTGCTGGTGCTGCTGGTGATCTGGCTGGTGGGCGTGGCGGGCTACATCGCATGGACCGGCCAGCGCGACGACGCGCGGCCTTCCGACGCCATCATCGTGCTGGGCGCGGCCGCCTACGATGCGAAGCCCTCGCCCGTGTTCGAAGAACGCATCCGCCACGGCATCGATCTCTACAAGCGGGGGCTGGCACCGAAGATCATCTTCACCGGTGGCTATGGCGGGGTGGGTGCGCGGTTCTCCGAATCGCAGGTGGCGCGGCGTTATGCCCTGCGCAATGGCGTGCCCGACAAGGCGATCCTGATCGAATCGGTATCGCGCAACACGCATGACAACCTGCGGCAGGCGTCGCGGCTGATGCAGCAGCACGACCTGCACCGCGTGGTCATCGTCAGCGATCCGCTGCACATGGCGCGTGCGTTGCGCATCAGCCGCGAGCTGGGCATCCAGGCGGTAGGCTCTCCCACGCCCACCAGCCGCTTCCGCACGTTCGCCACGCGCTGGCGGTTCCTCGCGGCCGAGGTCTACTTCTTCCACCGCGACCGCCTGCCCCGCTGAGTGCGGGCGTATCATGGCCGTGGACGGCACCCAGGGGATCGACCATGAAGATTGACGGCTCACGCAGGCAGGACCGCGCCACCGAGCTGATCCTCACCTACTACGCCGCCTTCAACCGGGGCGACTGGCACGGCATGCTGGCCCTGCTGGCCGACGAGGTCGTGCACGACCTCAACCAGGGCGCGCGCGAAACCGGGCGCGATGCCTTCGCTGCGTTCCTCGCGCGCATGAACGCCAGTTACCGCGAGCAGCTGCGCGACATCGTGGTACTGGCATCGCCGGACGGCGCACGCGCCGCGGCGGAGTACGTCGTGCACGGCGAATACCATTCCACCGACGAAGGCCTGCCTGCCGCGAGCGGACAGAAATATGTGCTGCCCGGCGGTGCCTTCTTCGACCTCCGCGACGACCGCATCGCGCGCGTGACCAACTACTACAACCTGCAGGACTGGATACGCCAGGTCGGCGGCTGATCAGCGCCGGTAATGCGCGCTGACCTCATCCGGCTGCATGCGGTCCGGAAGCGTCACCCATGCGCCACGGGTCGCTTCACTCCCACGGTCATTCCTTGCGACGGATCGGGATGGCCGACAGCGGCACGGCCGCGATGTCCTCGCCCTGCCCGCGGATGGGTGCCCCGGGTGGCGGCGCCCAGGCGTGGGCATAGATGACCTCCCAGGTGCTGGGCAGCTTGCCGTCGGGACGACGCATGGGTTCGTAGGCGGCCGCCGCCGCGGCGAACCGCGAGCGGCCTGTCAGCGTGTGCCGCCTTCCCTGCAACGCATTGGTCGCGCCCATCGCGCGCAGTTCGCGCATCAGCGCCGGCAGGTCATCGTAGGTGAGCGTGAAGCGGTCGCGGTCCAGCACCGGATCGCGGAAGCCGGCCATCATCAGCGCATCGCCGAACTGCGCGATGGGCGGGAAAGGGCTGACATGCGGTGCCGCATCGGCGTGCGAGAAGGCCTCGCGCAATTCCTGCAAGGTCTCCGGACCGAACGTCGAACACAGCAGCAGCCCGCCCGGCTTCAACACGCGACGGAAGCCCGCGAACGCCGCAGGCAGGTCGTCCACCCACTGCAGGCTCAGGTTGCAGAACAGCACATCAGCGCTGGCCTCGGCCAGCGGCAGCGCGCGCAGGTCGGCGCAGACGCGGGAAAACGGACGCCACCAGCCCGCCTGCTTCTTCGCCTCGCGCAGCATCGGCAATGCCAGGTCCAGCGCCACCACCTGCGCCTTCGGCCAGCGCTTGTGCATGGCGGCGGCGGCATGCGCGGGGCCGCAGCCCACGTCCAGCACCAGCTTGGGATCATTGCGCGCGGTTTCACCCTGGCGCAGCGCCAGGTAGTCCAGCGATTCCATCAACCGCTTTTCCACTTCGTGCTGCAGCGCTGCGGCAGCGTCGTAGCCGGCGGCGGAGCGCGAGAATGCGCGGCGGATGTGGCGTTGATCGAACAGGGTCATGGCGGTGTGCGTTGTAGGAGCGACGTCAGTCGCGACGGCGGAGGTTCAGTGCGTAGCAGCGCGTGGGGAAGGACGCGGAACGATGCAAGACGGATTGACACAGGGTGACGTAAAGCAGCATCGCATCTAGCGTGAAGCCACACGCGGCAACTGCATGAACCGCTCCACTTCCGCCGCCACGATGTCGGCATGGCCCAGGAACGGTGCGTGGCCGCCGCCGGCGATCTCGATGAACCTGCCTTCCGGTGCGAGCGATGCGGCCTCGCGCATCGCAGCGGCGGGCACGAGCCGGTCGCGACGGCCGGCCAGCCAGAGGCTGGGAATCGACAACGACGGCAATGCCGCGCGCTGGTCCGATTCCTCCAGCAGGCGCAGCCCGTCCTGCAGCGCATGCGGCGCAGGTTCTCCGCGGGCGTACAGCGTGTCCTTCAACGTGCGCAGTTCGCTGCGCGCATGCTCGGACCCGATCGTGTCCAGCGCCAGGAAGCGCTCCAGCGTGCCGGCGTAGTCGTCGCGCAGGTCATCGCCGAACTGCAGGAACACCGCCGGATCCACCGCATGCGACCAGTCGTCCGCCCGCACGAAGCGTGGCGTCGCCGCCACCATCACCAGGCCGCGCACCTGCGGCGACATCCGCGCCGCCTGCAGCGCGAACAACCCGCCCAGCGACCATGCCAGCCAGGGCGCTGGCGGCGTGCGCGACAGGATGTCAGCGGCGGTGGCATCCAATGTCAGCGGCGTCGAGGCATCGCGGCTGTAGCCATGGCCCGGCAGGTCGACGAGGTGCAGCGTATAGCGGTCGGAGAGACGCGCCACCAGCGGAGCGAACACGCCACCGTGCAGCGCCCAGCCATGCAGCAGCACCAGCGGCGGACCACTGCCCGTGGATTCGATATGCATGCGCGTATTGTCGCCGATCGCACGCGGACCGGTGCATCGGGCGACGCGGAAAGCGCTGTTCCGGCTAGGCCACCGCGCCGTGGATGCGCTGCACGGCATCCCACGACCGCGCCAGCGTGCTGACCAGTCCGTCCACGTCCTGGGGCGAATGCAGCGCGGACAGGGTCACTCGCAGGCGCGCCTTTCCGTCCGGCACCGTCGGCGGGCGGATCGCGGGCACCAGGTAACCCGCGCTGTCCAGCGCGGCCGACAGCGCCAGGGCCGTGTTGTCGCCGCCACACAGCACCGGCTGGATCGGGGATTCGGAGGCCATCAGATGCAGGCCGGCACGCTGGGCTCCCAGTCGGAAGCGGTCGATGAGCATCTGCAGTTTCTCGCGACGCCAGTGGTCGCGGCGCGCATGCTTCACCGCCACGCGCGTGGCGCTCGCCAGCGCCGGCGGCATCGCGGTGGTGTAGATGTAGGGGCGTGCGGTTTCGGCCAGGTGCTGGATCAGGGTCTCTTCGCCCACCACCACCGCACCATAACCACCCAGCGCCTTGCCCAGGGTCACCAGTTGCAACGGCACGTCCGCCACGCCCATGCGCGCCTCGGCCACGCTGCCGCGACCTTCCGGGCCGCGCACGCCGATGCCATGTGCGTCGTCCACGTAGAACAGCGCCTGCTGCATGCGCGCGACCAGGCTCAGGGCGCGCAACGGTGCGGTGTCGCCATCCATGCTGAAGACGCCATCGGTGACCAGCATGGCCGCGCCATCGGTGGACTGCTTCAACTGGCGCAGCGCGCCTTCCGGATCCAGGTGCGGATAGCGGCGAAGCTTGGCGCCGGCCAGCCGCGTGGCATCCAGCAGGCTGGCGTGGTTCAGCCGGTCCTGCACGCAGACGTCGCCATCCTCCAGCAGGGCCTGTTGCACGGCCAGGTTGGCCAGGAAGCCGCTGCCGAACAGCAGCGCGCGCGGATAGCCGAGCCATTCGGCGATGTCGCGCTCCAGCGCGTCGTGCGCGGCGTGATGACCGGTGACCAGGTGCGAGGCACCGGCACCGGTGCCTTCGCGCGCCGCGGCGTCCTGCAGTGCGCTGACCACCTCGAACTGCTGGGCGAGGCCGAGATAGTCATTGCTGCTGAATTCCGTCAGCCAGCGGCCGTTGACCTCCACCTTGACCCCGTCGCGGCGGGCAACCGTGCGGCGTACACGCTGACGCCCCAGCGCGATGCGCTGCTGGCGCTGGGCGAGGATGCGGTCGTGCAGGTCGGGGCGGGTCATGTCGGCGAGGCCTGGCTGGAAAGGAGAGGTCGGAGCACCGCGGGCACGAGGACCGGGCGGCAACGGCGACGACAAGACGCCGGCCCGCGTTATCCGCGCCAGCGTCCCGTGTTTCCGTCCAACCCCCTGACTTCGACCCCGACTACGCCGCCTGCCCGCAGAACGGCGCGGGTGCGGTGATGTCGGCATGCACCGTACCGCTGCCCGGGGCGTCGGTTCTGTGATGGCCGTGGCTCTTTTCGACCTGTACGGCCATCGGGCGCAGGCCCAAGCGGGCGAACAGGGCCTGGTCGCGCTCGGTATCCGGGTTGCCGGTGGTCAGCAGCTTCTCGCCATGGAAGATGGAGTTGGCCCCGGCCAGGAAGCACAGCGCCTGCAGCTCGTCGCTCATGCCTTCGCGTCCCGCGGACAACCGCACCATCGATCGCGGCATGGTGATGCGCGCGACCGCGATGGTGCGGACGAATTCGAACGGATCCAGTTCGGCCGTGCCGTGCAGCGGCGTGCCCGCCACCTGCACCAGGCGGTTGATCGGCACCGAGTCCGGGTGCGCCGGCAGGTTGGCCAGCGCCTGCAGCAACCCGGCACGCTGTCCGCGCGACTCGCCCATGCCGACGATGCCGCCGCAGCAGGTCTTCATGCCGGCATCGCGCACATGGCCAAGCGTGTCCAGCCGATCCTGGTATTCGCGGGTGTGGATGATGTCGCCGTAGAACTCCGGCGCGGTATCCAGGTTGTGGTTGTAGTAGTCCAGGCCGGCGTCCTTCAGCGCCTGGGCGTGTTCCGACGACAGCATGCCCAGCGTGGCGCAGGTCTCCAGCCCCAGCGCCTTCACTTCGCGGATCATCTCGGCGACCTTGGGGATGTCGCGATCCTTCGGCGAACGCCACGCCGCGCCCATGCAGAAGCGCGATGCGCCGGCCGCCTTGGCCTGCTGTGCCTTGGCCAGCACGTCTCCGGTGCTCATCAGCTTCTGCGCCTGTACGCCGGTGTCGTAGCGCTGCGCCTGCGGGCAGTAGGCACAGTCTTCCGGGCAACCGCCGGTCTTCACCGACAGCAGCGTCGAGACCTGCACCTCGGCCGGATCGAAATGCTGGCGATGCACCGCGGCGGCGCGGTGCAGGAGCTCCGGGAACGGCAGGTCGAACAGGGCCAGCAGCTCGTCGCGCTGCCAGTCATGGCGCAGCGGCGAGGTGTCATTGGAAAAGTGAGCGGACATGGTGGCCTCGCCGGAATAGAGTCGCGGAAGTCTGGAAACCACGGGCACGACTGTCAACCACATGGACGTTCCTCAAGTTGACAAGATCTGGCGGGGGCTGGGACGCCTGCTGCTGGCTCCACGCTGCCTCATTTGTCGCGAACGTGGCAGCAATGGCAGCGATCTGTGCTCAAGCTGCCGGCAACGCCTGCCCTGGAACACCTCAGCCTGCTTCCGTTGCGGGCTACCCCTGCCCCACCCTGCCGAGTGTGGCGAGTGCCTCGTGCGCCCGCCGCCCGTGGCCAGCACGACCGCCGTGTTCGTGTATGGATTTCCACTGGATCGCCTGGTGCCGCGCTTCAAGTTCCACCATGACCTGGCTGCGGGCCGGCTGATGGCGGAACTGATGGCCGGCCCGCTGGCGTCGGCGCCCCGTCCGGACGCGGTGGTGCCGGTGCCGCTGCATGCGCACCGCCTGCGCCGGCGCGGCTACGACCAGGCGCTCGAACTCGCGCGCCCGCTGGCCCGCTCGCTCGGCCTGCCGCTGCGCGCGGACCTGCTGGAGCGGATCCGCGCCACCGCGCCGCAGTCGGAACTGGACGCGGATGCCCGTCACCGCAACCTGGCGCGGGCGTTCGCGGTAACCGCAAGCGCCCCGCTTCCGGCGCACGTCGCCCTGGTGGACGACGTGATGACCACGGGCGCCACCCTGCATGCCGCCGCGAAGGCACTGCGCAAGGCGGGGGTGGCGCGAGTGGACGCCTGGGTCTGCGCGCGCGTGCCCTGAGCGGAACCCCGCCGCTTACTTGCGCGGCTTGGGCAGCGGGATGGACAGCCTGGGCGCCTTGCCGGATCCGATCACCGCCACCGCACGGAGTTCGACCACCGCACCGGGCGCCAGCAAGGCCGTCGTGCCCACGGCCGTCCACGCGGGGTAGTGCGCGGGAAAGAATTCGTGGTGGATGGGGGCGAAGCGGGCGAATTCGGCCTGGAAACTGGTCGGGTCGGTCGGCCCCACATGGAAACTGGTCAGTTCCACCACATCCGCATAGGAGGCACCCGCCTGCTCCAGTTCCTTGCCCAGCGCCACGAACATGCGGCGCACTTTCTCTTCGTAGGTACCGGGGCCGGCAGCGGGTATTCCCGAGACGGTGACGGTGTCGCCGACCTTAACCACCGGGGAGTAGTGCCATTGGTGGTACGCGGCCTCATGGCCGGGCGCGGCCAGGTGCTCGCGGGTCGGCGAAGGGGTCTGGGCTGCCGCGGGGGCGGCGATCAACAGCAACAGGAAAACCAGGCGTGGCATGTGGGCGGGCTCCAGGGTAGACCCCGCCATGGTCGCGGCAATGCGATGCCGCGCCATGCGCCATCCGTCATGCGCCTCAACGGCCCAGCGCGAGATCCGCCACGATCGCCGCGAATACCACCGCGCCCACCCAGTTGTTGTGCAGGAACGCACGAAAGCACGCCTGGCGTTCGCGGTGGCGCGCCATGACGAATTCCCAGGCGATCAGCGCGGCGGCGACGCCCAGGCCAGCCAGGTAGTAGAGCCCCAGGCCGGCGTGCCGACCGACCAGGTACAACGCGACCAGCACCAGGACGTACAGCACGCCCTGGATGACCAGGTCCAGGTCGCCGAAGAGGATGGCGGTGGACTTCGAGCCTGCACGGATGTCGTCCTCACGGTCGACCATCGCATACCAGGTGTCGTAGGCCGTGGCCCAGAGGATGTTGGCGCCGTACAGCACCCACGCCACGGTGGGCACTTCGCCCTGTATCGCCGCGAACGCCATCGGGATGCCCCAGCCAAAGGCCAGGCCCAGATACACCTGCGGCAGGTACGTATACCGCTTGAGATAGGGATAGCTGGCCGCCAGGAAGAGACCGACCACGCTCAATCCCACCGTCAGCCGGTTCAGCGTCAGCACCAGGCAGAAGGCGACGATCATCAGCACCGCGAACACCAGCAACGCTTCGCGTCCGCCCACCGCGCCCGTCGCCAGCGGGCGGTCCCGGGTACGCTCGACCTGCGGATCCAGCCAGCGGTCGGCGTAGTCGTTGATCACGCACCCTGCCGACCGCGTAAGCCACACGCCTGCCGTAAAGACGAACAGCTTCCATCCGGGCGGCCTGCCGTCGGCCGCCAGCCACAAGGCCCACCACGTGGGCCACAACAACAGCAGCACGCCGATGGGGCGATCCCCGCGCACCAGTTTCCAGTACTGCCGCAGGCGCTCGCGCCAGGGCGGTAACGGGGAGGATTCAAAGCGTTCCTGACTCATGTGGAAAGGGTAGCAGGCCCATCCGGCAACGCCTGCGATCATCCTCGCATTGCAGGGAATGGGCTTGGCCCTGCATTTGCGGCTAGAATGCCCGCTCTGCGCGCCCGTAGCTCAGCCGGATAGAGTAGTGGCTTCCGAAGCCATTGGTCGGGGGTTCGAATCCCTCCGGGCGCGCCACTCCCTGTGACGAATAACGCCGGCACGGTGGGGCGGGATGGCTGTCCGCCCGCCGACGTTCCCGCGACGCCACCGTCCTTCAGGAAAGGGCATCGCCTCGTTCCCGCACCCGCGTCGATTTCCCGTCAATGCCGCGCTCGCGGATCGGTCGTGCCGTCATGCCCCGTCCTGTTGCCAATGGAGCACGAAGCTGCGCTCCAGCACGTCGCCGGCAGGCAGCACGTCGTCGTACAGATTGAAGGCATCGGGTGGCCCGCTCTGGGGTTCCACGCAGGTGGCGTGGGCCATGCCGTCGAAGACCACCCAGTGCGTGCAGTCCGAAGCCAACTGCAGGCGTTGCCCGCCCCGGTGCAGGGTGACGTCCCCTTCCTTGTGGAAGCAATCATCCCAGGGACCCGGAAGCGCCGGCCCCGTGGGCAGCGTCGCGACGCCTTCGGCATCGCGGGGATACATGGAGACCGGCGTGAACTCCAGTCGCTCCGGCTTGCGGAACCACGGGTGCCAGCCGATGACCACGGGCATCGGCTGGTCTCCCGCTTCGACGGACAGCGTCATCCGCAGGCGGTCAGGTTCAACCTGGATCGACTGCCTGGCGGTTCCGCCATACGGCCAGCGGCTGTCGCGCGGCAGCGCCAGCGTCATCAGCGCACCGGTGGGCGTGTGTTCGACCACGCCCCACGGAAGTGCGAATCCGACGCCATGGATGGCATGCGCGCCCATGTTCGCTTCCAGCATCTGCGCGACGCCGCCGGAATGGAAACGTGCGTGCCGGACGCGACCCGCCCACGGCACCATCGGATAGCAACCCCACGCGATCATCGCCGGCCAACCGTCATCCGGCCCGATCAGCTGCTCGATGCCGCGGTAACGGATCTGCGCGATGCGACCGCCTGCCTCCGGCGCGAGATCAACGGAAAGGTCGCCGGTCCCGAGGTGCAACAGGCGACCTGGTGGAAACGGCGTATCCGCCGTCGCGAGCGACACTTTCGCGAGGCCTTCAGCCGCCATAGGGATCGATCGTCTGTATACGACCCTGCGCGTCGTGGTGCAGTTCGACCATCTTCACCGAGCGCAGGTGGGTGACGCCGCCCGACAGCACGGCATCGTGGTAGAACAGGTACCACCTGTCGCCAAAGGCGCAGATGGAGTGGTGCGTGGTCCAACCCACCACCGGCTTCAGAATGACGCCCTGGTAGACGAACGGGCCATAGGGACTGTCGCCCGTGGCATAGCAGAGAAGATGGGTGTTGCCGGTTGACCACGACAGGTAATAGCGTCCCTCGTACTTGTGCACCCATGGCCCTTCGAAGTAGCGGCGCGCATGATCGCCGGCGAGCAGCGACTGACCGTGCTCGTCGAGGATGCGGACCTCGGCGCTGGGTTCGGCAAGCGCTTTCATGTCGTCGCTGAGGCGCGCCACGCGTGGCCCCAGTGCTGGCTGGTTGGGCGCCGGCTCTTCATTCCGCGGGTCGTGGATGTTGTCGCGGTAGCGCTGCAGTTGTCCGCCCCAGATGCCGCCGAAATAGAGGTAATGCTGACCGTCGTCATCGGCGAAGGCGGCCGGGTCGATCGAGTAGCACCCCGGGATGGGTTCCGGTTCGGCGATGAAAGGACCGGCGGGATGGTCACTGGTCGCCACGCCGATCCGGAAGAGGCCGTCGGCACGCTTGGCGGGGAAATACAGGTAATAGCGTCCATCCTTGCTGGCCGCGTCCGGTGCCCACATCTGCCGCTCCGCCCACGGCACATCGCGCACATGCAAGGCCACGCCGCAATCGATGGCCTCGGACTCGGGCGAGTCCATGCAGAGCACGTGGTAGTCCTCCATGCCGAAGTGGCCGCCTTCGTCATCGAAGGGGGCGCCTGCGTCGATGTCATGGGAGGGATAGATGTAGATCTTGCCGTCGAACACATGGGCGGACGGGTCCGCCGTGTAGATATGCGTCACCAGCGGCGCGGACACCGCCCGGTTGGCGAGTTCGTCAAGATCGACGGTGGTCGGTTCGTGGGTCATGGTTATGTCTGTCATCGGGAATGGAATGCCGGCATCAGGGCGTGACGCCCACCTGGCCCGCCCTGCGCTCGGCCAGTTCGCGCTCGATGCGCGCTTCAAGCTGCTTGTTGATTTCGTAAGCCAGCAGCAGCGCGACGGCCACCAGGAACGGCAGTGAGGCGAACACGCTGACGGTCAGGCGGATGCCGTCCACCGTCTGCGGCGATTGCAGCGCCGCGCCCGGCTGGTAGCCGTAATGCGCGAGCAGCCCGGCGACCAGCGCGCCGCCGATGCTCAACCCGATCTTCAGGCCGCACAGCATGGCGGAGAAGATGATGGCGGTGGCGCGCCGGTTGTTCTTCCACTCCGAGTAATCGGCCACGTCGGCGATCATCGCCCACAGCAGCGGAATGGTGATGCCGTAGCAGAACCCGTGCAGCATGAAGGACACGAACACGGCAGGAATCGCCGTCGGCGGGTAGACGTAGAACACCAGCAGGAACAGCGTGGACACGAACAGCGCACCGCCGAACACATCGCGCTTGCCGAAGCGGTCGGCCAGCGGCCGCGACAGCCCGATGCCCAGGATCATGCAGATGATGCCGCTGGCGTTGAACAGGCTGAACGCCGAGGTGGCCGCATCCTTGGGCCACTGGAATTCGGTCAGGCCCGCACGGGTCAGCGTGGCGTTGAGCCCGCCGATGAAGCCGTTGAACCCGATGTCCTGCAGGAACGCCGCCAGCGCCGGACCGCTGAGGTAATACTGGAAGTAATAGACATACGTACCCCCCTTCAGCGCCAGGTTGATGAACACCAGGATGGTGAGCGCCAGCATGACCTGCCACGGCCGGTTGCGCACCAGGTCCGCCAGGTCCTGCATCACGCCGGACGATTGCGCGGCGATGGGAACGACGCGCTCGCGCGTGGTGAAGAAGGTGATCAGGAAGAACACGGTGCCGACGACCGCGAACAGGGTCATCACGCTCTCGAACCCCTTCACCTTGTCACCGTCGCCCAGGATCAGCACCAGCGGCAGCAGCAGTACCTGGATGACGAACTGAGCCACCATCACCGCCACGAAACGATACGCCGACAGGCTGTTGCGCTGGGCCATGTTGCCGGTCAGCACGCCACTCAGCGCGGAATACGGCAGGTTGTTGGCCGCGTACACCAGTACCAGCAGGCTGTAGGTCGTCAGCGCATAGATGATCTTCCCGCGCTCGCCGAGATCCGGCGTGCTGAAGGCGAGCAGTGCCAGGATGCCGAACGGGACCGCCGTCCACAGGATCCACGGACGGAACTTGCCCCAGCGGGTGCGGGTGCGGTCGGCCGCGATGCCGATGATCGGCGTGAACACGAACGCCCCCAGCAGGCCCACCACGAAGATGATGGTGGCCGCGGTGGCCGGGGGCAGCTGGTAGACGTCGGTGTAGAAGAACGCCAGGTAGGTGATGAGCGTCTGGAAGATCAGGTTCGCCGCCAGATCACCCAGGCTGTACCCGAGTTTCTCCCGGACCGACAACGGTTGTTCAAGCGTGGACATGCAGTTCTTCCAGGAATGCGCGATGGCGTGCGCGTGCGGCTGCGCGGGCACGATGGGAAAGGAATGTCATCGGCCGGCCGCCTGCACGTCGAACTGATCGCTGACGCGCAGGTCGGCGCTGGACGCGCCCACCCGCACCTCGTAACGCCCCGGTGCCACGGCGTAGGCCTTGCGGGCTTCGTCATAGCGCCGCAGAGCGGCATCGGCCGCGAGCACGAACGACACCGTGCGCCGCTCGCCCGGCTTCAGGTGGATGCGCTGGAAACCGCGCAGTTCCTGCTGCGCCCCGCCCGGCGTGTTCTGCAATGGACGCACGTACAGCTGCACGACCTCCTCGCCGGCACGGGTGCCGGTGTTGGCCACCTGTACCTGCACGGTCATGCTCCCATCGGGCGCCACGACACGCTTGTCCAGCTGCAGGTCGCTGTAGTCGAACCGCGTGTAGGACAGGCCATGGCCGAACGGGTACAGCGGCGTGCCGCGGAAGTAGCGGTACGTCCGGCCCTCCATCGCATAGTCGTCGAACGCCGGCATGGTTTCGTCCGCCTTGTAGAACGTAACCGGCAGGCGGCCAGCGGGGTTCGTGTCGCCGAACAGCGCGTCCGCCACGGCGGTTCCGCCACGCTGCCCGGGATACCAGCTCATCAGGATCGCGGGCAGGTTCGCCTGCGGCCAGTCCACGGCGAGCGCGGAGCCGCCGGTCAGCACCAGCACCACCGGCTTGCCGGTGGCATGCAGCGCTTCCAGCAATGCGCGCTGCGGCGACGGCAGGCGCATGTCGGTACGGTCGCCCCCGGCGAACCCGGGATAGTTGACCGTCATTTCCTCGCCTTCCACGTCGCCGGTCAGACCACCGACGAACACCACCACGTCCGCCTTGCGTGCCACGTCCAGCGCTTCCTCGAACGGCGGCTTCGCACCTGGCATGCGCCAGGCCAGGCGCACGCCCGCATCGCGCTCGGCGTCGTAATACTCCAGGCGCAGGTCGTAGGCTCGGCCCGCCTGCAGGTCCAGTTCCACGCCGTCGCTGCGCAGGCGGTCGCTGTTCGTCCAGCGGTCGAGCACGCGCTTGCCGTCCACGTACAGGCGGTAGCCGTCGTCCGCGGCCGCTTCGATCCGGTAGCGGCCGGATACCGGCGGCAACAGCTGGCCACTCCAGCGGATGCTGAACCCATCGTTCGGAATGCCCTGCCCCGGCGCCGCCTCGCCGCGCGCCAGCAGGTTGTCGGTCGGCGAACCGCGATCCCAACGGAAGCCGATCTGCGCATCGGTGCGCACCAGAGCCGGCGTGCCGGAGAGATCCGGCGTGCGGAAGTATTCGCCGCGCAGGCCGCGCTCCGGGGAGCCGGCCGACGGCCGCAGGAAGGCGGCTTCGATCAGCGGGGTGGCCGCCGGATCGTCGCGCCCTTCCACCAGGTCCACGCCGCGCGCGTACGTCACCTCGATGCCCTTCGCGGCGTCACGGATGCCCTGCAGCACGGTCACGGGTGCGGCCGGCGTACCGTAGTAGTTGCCGAGCAGCGCCATGGTGTCGTCGGCGGTCGGGCCGATCACCGCGATGCGCTTGAGGGTGCGTGGCAACGGCAGGGTGCCGTCGTTCTTCAGCAGCACCAGTGACGCCTGTGCCGCTTTCAGCGCCAGCGCATCATTCGCCGGGGCCTGGTTGGTCGAGTAAGGAATGCGCGCCCAGCGCACGCGTTCCGGCGGGTCGAACATGCCCAGCCGCATCCGCGCCGCGAACAGCCGCGTTACCGCATCGTCGATCTCGGCTTCGCTGATCAGTCCCTGGCGCACCGCGGCGGGCAGCGTGGCGTATTCCTCGCCGCACTCCAGTTCGGTGCCGTTCTTGACCGCCAGCGCCGCGGCCTCCTCGCGGGTGGCGACGATCTTGTGGTTCTTCCAGATGTCCACGATCGCCCAGCAGTCGGATACCACGTATCCCTTGAATCCCCAGTCGCGACGCAGGATGTCGCGCAGCAGGAAGCGGCTGGCGCTGGCCGATTCGCCGTAGACGCGGTTGTAGGCGCCCATCACCGCGTCCACGTCGCCTTCCTTCACCAGTGTCTCGAAGGCAGGCAGGTAGGTGTCGTACAGATCGCGCTGGCTCGGGCGCGCATCGAAGTGATGGCGGTCGGCCTCGGGACCACTGTGCACGGCGAAGTGCTTGGCGGTGGCATCCAGCTTGCGATAGGTCGGGTCGTCGCCCTGCAGGCCGCGTACGAACGCCACCCCCATGCGCGCGGTCAGGTACGGATCCTCGCCGTAGGTTTCCTGGCCGCGACCCCAGCGCGGGTCGCGGAAGATGTTGATGTTCGGCGACCAGAAGGTGAGTCCCTGATAGCGGCCATGCGAGCCGTCGCGCACGAACTGGTGATGCTTGGCGCGTGCCTCGTCGCTGATGGTGGTGGCGACTTCGCCCATCAGCGGCACGTCGAACGTCGCGGCCAGGCCGATGGCCTGCGGGAACACCGTCGCCTGGCCCGCGCGCGCCACGCCGTGCAGCGCTTCGTTCCACCAGTCGTAGGCAGGCACGCCCAGGCGATCGATGGCAGGCGCGGCGTTCTGCATCTGCGCCGCTTTTTCTTCCAGCGTCATCTGCCCGACCAGCGCGGCCGCGCGTGCCTCGAAGCTCTTCGACGTATCGAGCCAGGGCTTTGCATCCGCTGCCCATCCGGGCCGCGCCACCAGCGCGAAGACACACAGCGCCAGCGCACGCAGGCCGGGGCGGGCACGCCGGTAGGCAGGAAGGGGACGGCTCACGGTCTTCATCATTCGCTCCTCAAGGGACGTTCATCGCGTGCATAAGGGCCCAGCAGCGTGCCGACGAAACCGCCGGCGCGATCGGTGCTCAACACGGTGCCATCGACATCGCGCGCCAGCGATTGCCAGCCCCGGCCATCGCCGGTGTCGAACGCGAAGCCGTAGGCACCTTCATCGCCTTCGATCTTCAGCCGCAGCGTGTCGCTGCCCTCGACCTCGCGCGTGGCGAGTGCGCGCGTGGTGCCGCCACCGTCGCGGCCTTCAAGGAAGATGGCCACGCGCCCATCGGCCGCGGGCCGCACGCCGAGGAAATACCAGTACGCCTCGCTCTGGAAGGCGGCCAGGCCCGCGGCGATACCGTGCGCGGGCCGCGTCATCGCCGTGCTGGCCTCGAAGCGCAGGTGCTGCTGGCGGCGGCCGAGGAACGCCGGGTTGCGCAGCGTCTCCAGGCCTTCCGGCAGCGGATGCACGGCGAGCGCACCAGGGCGCGCGGCCAGGTCGGCCCATGCCTGCTTGGGCACGCGCACGCGCAGCCACTCGGGCCGCAGCGTGGTGCCGTCGAATTCGTCGCGATGCACGAAGTTGCCGGTGAAGGGCGCCTGCGTGGCCTCCCCGCGCATCCATGCAGGCGCGGCGGCGGTGTAGGGGATGGTCTGCCCCGCCGGCAGGATCACCGGCCAGCCATCGCGCCACTGCACCGGCAGCAGATAGGTTTCGCGCCCGGTGTTGTAGTGGCGCTGCTGGTAGTTGCGGCTGGCCAGGAACACCGCCCACCACGTCCCGTCGGGGCCTTCGACCAGATCGGCGTGGCCGGCATTGGTGATCGGCAGGCGCCGATCCGGCGGCAGGTCGCGCTGGGTCAGGATCGGATTGCCTTCATACGGCGCATACGGTCCCCAGACATCGCGGCTGCGCAGTACCACCTGCGAATGCTGCGGCCCCGTGCCGCCTTCGGCATCGGACAGGTAGTACCAGCCGTCGCGCTTGTAGATGTGCGGCCCTTCGATCCAGATCGGATTCTTCTCGGGTTCCACGCCACCATCGATCAGCACCTTGCGCGGGCCGATCGGCTGGAAGCGGGCGATGTCGATCTGTTGCATCCAGATGGCGCGGTGGCCGTCATAACGCGCCGGTCCGGGCGGCTCGTCGTTGTTGAGCAGATAGACCTTGCCATCGGTGTCGAAGAACAGCGACGGGTCGATGCCCCCGATGGTCGGCAGCCAGTGCGGGTCGGACCACGGGCCCGCCGGATCACGGGCGGTGGCGATGAAGTTGCCACCGCTGTCCGTGGCCGTGGTCACCAGGTAGAACATGCCGTCGTGGAATTCGATGGCGGGCGCGAAGATGCCCCGCGACACGCTCAGGCCGTCGAAGTCCAGCTGCGAGGGGCGGTCGATGACATTGCCGATCTGCTTCCAGTGCACCAGGTCCGTGCTCTCGAACACCGGGATGCCCGGGAAGAAGGTGAAGCTGGAATTGACCAGGTAGAACTTGCCGTTCGCGCTGACGATGCTGGGGTCGGCATGGAAACCGGCCAGGATGGGATTGCGGTAGTGGCCGGACGGCAGCGGCGGTTCGAATGCCACGTCGCGACCGGTGTATTCGAACCAGTCGAAGTAGACCGGCGGCGCCTGCTCCTTCGACTGGGCGTTGCCGGTGGCCGTCAGCAGCAGCAGCGCGGCGGCCAGCACACCACGTGCGGCGTTGCGGGTTGCACCCCGCCCATCGGCGTGTCGGCGGTCGTCCTGGTGGCGACGCAGGGAGAACAGCTTCATCGGGGCACCTCGACGGCAGGGAGGGAAAGTTCGAAGGGACCGGCCGGCAACCCGGCGGTGTCGCGAAGCGTGCAGACCGGGCCATCCGCCCAGCAGTAGCGCACGTACATGGCGTTGGCGGCGCGCGGGCCGCGCAGCACGACGTATCGCCCGTCAAGGGCCGCATCCGCGTAGTCGCAGCGCTTCGCTGCATCGCAAAGCTCGAAGCCGATGGGGCCGTTCGCGCCCGTCGTCAGCAGGGCGCCGGTGACATCGTCGAACGCCACCCTCACGCCATCCGGCGTGCGCGCGGCGTCGCGTGCGGTCGGGCCGGTCGGTGGCAGCGCACGCTCGCCGAAGATGGTGTGGCGCGCCACGCGTGCGAGGCGGCGACCGAGTTCCTGCTTGTTCGGCGGATGGATGTCGTAGGCGTCACCGATGTCGATGGCGACCACCAGCCCGGAGTGCGGATCTTCCGCGACGACACGCCGCTGCGCCTCGCGCACCTGCGCCCAGCCACTTTCCACCGGCGCCGACGGCGGCATGCCATAGCCGGCCAGCTGCACCACCAGCCACGGCACCTGCGCGCCGAAACGCTGCCGCCAGTCCTCGCGCAGCACACGCAGCCGCGCGGCATAGGCAGCGCCGTCGCCGGTGTTGGATTCGCCCTGGTACCAGAGCATGCCGCGCAGGCCGGCATGCCCGAGTGGCGCGATCATCCCGTTGTACAACGTCGACAGGCCGGCCGCCGCCTGCCAGGGCGCACGCGGCGGCTCGTCGGCGCCGGGCTCGGGCCGGTAGCGCCAGGGGTTGTCCAGCACGACGCGTGAGCCATCGTCGAAGGTCAGCGCGTGTGCACTGGCCGGACCGGCCAGCCCGCCGTCGCGATAGGTGTCCAGCACATTGACCACGACCGTGTTGATGCCCGCCTTCAACAGTCCGGACGGCAGCGGATAACGACGCGGCTCACCGGCGCCGTAGCGGCTGCCCACGGCGGTACCGTTCACCCAGGTCATGTCGGTCTCGTCCGCGGGCCCGAGCTCCAGCGTTGCGCCACGGGCCACCTGCGCCGCCGTCAACGTCACCTGCGTGCGATACCACACCATGCCGTTGTAGTCCTCGAGCGCCGGTACGCCCCAGCGCTCCCATGCGCCCAGCGTTGTGGGCGCCGTGCGCCAGCCGGTGTCGCGCACATCCGCACGCCAGGGGGCGTCGCCCCTGGCACCTTCGCGCGTGGTCCACCAGCGCTCCCAGTGACCTCCCCATCGCGCGAGCGCGGCAGGTGTATCCGTGGCGTAGAGCGCCAGCACGTCGAGCGCTTCATCGCTTTCCCCACCGGCACGCAGTGCGGTGGCGCTGGTCCAGGCTTCGATCCGCGAGCCGCCCCAGGCCGCCTGGATCAGGCCCATCGGCACATCGAGCGTCTTCTGCAGTTCCCGTGCGAAGTAGAAACAGGCGGCGGAGAAATCCCGCGCCGAATCCGGCGACGCCACCTGCCAGCGGGCATCGCCCTGGAAGCGGGACTGCGGCGTGACGGCACCTGCCTGCGGCACCGTGAACAGCCGGATCCGTGGATGTGCCGCGGATGCGATCTCCGAGCTGGCATCCAGCGCCCGCCAGACCGGCAACTCCATGTTCGACTGCCCGGCGCAAAGCCAGACGTCGCCCACGTACACGTCGCGCACCGTCTGCACGCCCGTGCCGGCTTCCACCACCAGATCGTAGGGTCCGCCGGCGGCGCGTGCCGGCAGTGTCGCTTCCCAGGTGCCATCGGCCGCCGCACGCGCACGCGCTTTCGTGCCGTCCAGCATCACGCTGACGTCTTCAGCCGGCCGGGCGTGGCCCCAGACGCGGATGGCGGCGTCGCGCTGCAGCACCATGTGGTCCTGGAACAACGCATGCAGCAGCTCGTCTTCGGATTCCCCGGCATGGGCGACGGGTGCACCCATCACCAGCATGGCGACTGCCAGCACGAACCCGGTGATGCAGGGTGCCTTCATCGGCCGTCCCCCGGGGCATGCGGGAACTGCAGCGCTTCGTAATACGCCAACGGGTGCGGCGGCGGCGCCTGGCCCTCCGGCAGCGGGCGGCGCGCGAACGTCTGGAAGTACGCGATGCTGGCGTCACGCCACCACTGCGCTTCCTTTTCCTGGATGCCCAGGAAGGCCGCCACCTGCGCGTGCCGCGGCGCATCGACATGCGACGACACCCCGCCCCACGTGGACCGCATGCCGCGCACGTAGTCCACGCCGCGGGCGTAGCGCATCACCAGTTCGTCCCACAACGGCCGGCCCGATGCCATCGGATGATCCCAGGGCACGTGGTGGAACCACAGGAGGAATTCCTCCGGCACGCGTGCGACATCGCCGAACTGGCGCGCCACCGGCGGGAAATACTGCGCCAGCGCGTTGCTCCCCGTGGCGGAACGGTCGAAGCCGATGCCGTCCTGGTCGGCCCGGTGGTAGTACACCGATGTCCAGTCGGCGCGCGGACCGCCCTGCACCCACGGGCCCGGACCGTAGTGATGACCGCGTCCCATCAGGTGGTGCAGGCCCAGCGGCGTCATGTAGTCCACGGCGGCCTGGCGCGAGCCCATCATCATCTCCACGACGGGTGCCACCAGGCGATCGTCGTTGGCGAAGGTCATGCGTACCCACTCATCGGCGATGCCCCGCGCGGTCAGAGACGGATTCCAGGCAAGCCGGCCGTACACGTACCAGTTGGCCTGGTCGAAGTGCGACCCGCTCCAGTTGCGGTCCGCGCCGATGTTCGCCACGCCGGCCATGCCGCTGAGCGCGTGCCCCTCGAGCGTGCCGTCGATGACCTTCCTGACCGTGGAGCCCGTGCCACGCGCATGCGTATCCGCGGCGAGTACCTCTTCGTACATCGGACCCAGGTAGACCAGATGGGTGGCGAAGCCGAGGTATTCCTTGGTGATCTGCAGTTCCAGCATGAGCGGCGTACGCGGCATGGCGCCGAACAGCGGATGGAACGGCTCGCGCGGCTGGAAATCGACGGGGCCGTTCTTCACCTGGACCAGGACGTTGTCGCGGAACTTGCCGTCGTGGGGCACGAATTCCGTATACGCCTGCTTGGCGCGATCGTCGGGTTCCTCATGCGAGTAGACGAACGCACGCCACATCACCGTGCCACCGTGCGGTGCCAGCGCCTCCGCCAGCATGTTCGCCCCATCGACGTGGGTTCTTCCGTAGTCCTGTGGACCCGGCTGGCCTTCGGAATTCGCCTTCACCAGGAAGCCGCCGAAATCCGGAATCGCGCGGTAGATCTCGTCGGCCTTGTCCTTCCACCAGCGCCGCACGGCCGGGTCCAGCGGGTCGGCCGTCTGCAGTCCCCCGATCTCCATCGGCGCGCTGAAGCGGGCGCTCAGGTAGACGCGGATGCCGTACGGACGCAACACGGATGCCAGCGCCCGGGTCTTGTCCAGGTACATGGGCGTCAGGCTCAGTGCATGCGAGTTGACGTTGTTGAGCACCGTGCCGTTGATGCCGAGTGATGCATTGGCACGGGCGTAGTCGGTGTAACGCGGATCCAGGTAGTCCGGCAACGCATGCCAGTCCCAGATCGAAGCACCGGCGTAGCCGCGTTCGACGTACCCGTCGAGATTGTCCCAATGGTTCAGTACGCGCAGTTTCACCCGCGGCGATTCGCGCACGTCCAGCGCATCGATCGCCTGCCCCGTCTGCAGCAGGCGAAGGAAATGGAAGCTTCCGTAGAGCACGCCGACATCCGTGTTGGCCGTGATCACCGTGGCTGCCTGGCCATCCACGCGTACGCTGCGGATCAGGTAGCCCTCGTTTCCCAGCGGGCGGGTGTCCAGCCGCAGGCGGGCCACGACCGGAGAAGAAGCGGCGGTGCCCGCCACCACCGCCCCCTCGCGCGTGATCGCCGCCACGGCCTCCGGTGCACGCCCGGTCAGGCCCGCCAGGCCACGCAGCAGCTCCGCATGCGCGGCGGCCAGCGTGGCGGACGGCGCCGGCATCACCAGCTGCGTGGTGCGTGAGCGGTAGTGCTCCACCGATGCGGGTGCGGCGGGGGCGTAGCGCAACCAGAGGTCGTAGCCGTCCTCTGCCCGCGCGCCGGCTGCCTGCATGCACAGCAGACCACCCAGCACCAGCATGTGGAGGCCGCGCACGAAGGCGCGCCCCTCGTCGCCCCGCCGGGTTGGCGATACCATGAGGCGTGACAGGAAAGCGGGCCAGCGCGCGGATTTCATGAGCGCCCCTGCGCGGGCCGCTGCCCGGCGGCGCGGTCATGGGCCGACCGCCTTCCGTCCCCTGAAAGGAAAGCGTTTTGGAAAAACCGACAAGAGCCGTGCGACGCAAGAGCCGCGGCATCACCATCGACGAAGTGGCCGCACTCGCGGGCGTTTCCCCGATGACCGTGTCGCGCGTGATCAACGGCAAGGCCAAGGTCAAGGATGCGACCCGCGAACGGGTCATGCGGGCCGTCCGCAAGCTTGGCTACACGCCCAACCTGGCCGCCAGTTCGCTGGCGGCCGCGCAGCACACCCGCATCGCGCTGATCTATACCAATCCCACCGGCGCCTATCTTCGCGAGTTGCTGCTCGGCCTGCTGCGCGTGGCTTCGCGCACGACCATCCAGCTGGTGAGCGAATACTGGGACGAACTGGATGCCGAGTCCGAGCGCAGGGCGGCGCGCGAACTGGCCAAGCGTGTCGATGGCGTCATCCTGCCACCACCCCTGTGCGAATCCCGTGCGGCGGTGAGCGAACTGGTACGGGCCGGCGTCCCGGTGGTCGCCATCGCGTCGGGACGATTCAGCGACGAGATTTCCTGCGTTCGCATCGACGACTTCCGCGCGGGCAAGGAGATGGCCGAGCACCTCATCGAGCACGGCCATACCCACATCGGATTCATCAAGGGACGGTCCGACCTCAGCGCCAGCGCGCGCCGCTTCGAAGGCTTCCAGGCCGCCCTGCACGAAGCGGGACTGGCGCTGGAACCCGGCCTGGTGCAGCCCGGCGACTACACGTATCGCGCGGGGCTGAAGGCCGCGGAAAAGCTGCTTTCGCTGCGCAGGATGCCCAGCGCCATCATCGCCAGCAACGACGACATGGCGGCCGCCGTCATCTCGGTGGCGCACCGGCGTGGACTGGATGTGCCGCGTGATCTGTCGGTGGTGGGATTCGATGACACTTCCGCCGCCACGACGGTATGGCCGGAACTCACCACCATCCACCAGCCGATCGCGTCGATGGCCAACGACGCCATCGATGTCCTGCTGCGCAGCATCCGCCGTCACGACGGCACGACCCGCGTGCTCGCCGACCATGTGGCGGCGCACCGCCTGGTCGTGCGCGATTCGGTCTCGGTTCCGCCCAGGGCCAGGCGCCGCTGAAACGCCACGGGCCCGCCCTGCGGATAGCGCGACAAGACGATCGGGGTAGCGCGCCACGGAAGGCATGCTCCAGTCCTAGCCTTCCATCTGCTCGAGTTCCTTGCCCTTCGTCTCGTAGACGAACCGCAACACGAAGAAGACGGAGATGACGGCCGCCACCGTATAGATGCCATAGGCACCGGCCAGGCCGATGCTCGCCAGCAGGATGGGAAAGGTCACGGTGATGGCGAAGTTCGACGTCCACTGGGCGGCGCCCGCCACCGCCAGGCCCGAGCCGCGGATCTGGTTGGGGAACATCTCGCCCAGCATCACCCACATCACCGGGCCCCACGACATGTTGAAGAAGATCACGTAGACGTTGGCCGCCACCAGCGCCAGCAGCCCCATGGTGTCGGACAGCGCCAGCTTGCCGCCGGCATCAAGCGAGGCGCTGGCGAACGCAGCGCTGACCAGCCCCAGCGAAACGGCCATGCCTACCGAACCGATCCACAGCAGCGGCTTGCGGCCGATGCGGTCGATCAACACCAGCGCGATCAGGCAGGCCCCGATGCTCAACGCCCCTGACAACACGTTGATCAGTAGTGCGTCGTTCTCGGAGAAGCCTACGGCCTGCCACAACACGGCGCCGTAGTAGAACACCACGTTGATGCCGACCAGCTGCTGGAAGGTCGCCAGGCCGATGCCGATCCAGACGATCGGGCGGATCTTGCCGGTGGCCTTGTTGATGAGGTCCGACAACTTCGGACGATGCTGGTCCGCCGACAGCGAGGCTTCGATCTCACCCAGCTTGGTGGCCGCTTCGGTCGCGCCGTACAGCCGGGTCAGCACTTCCCGGGCGGCGGCGGTGCGTCCCTTCACCACCAGGTAGCGCGGGCTTTCCGGGATGAACAGCAACAGCAGCAGGAACACCGCCGACGGAACGGCCTGCATCCAGAACATCCACCGCCACGCTGCATGGCCCAGCCATAGCGCCTCGGTCGACGCACCGGCCGCCTTGGCAAGCAGGTAGTTGGAGAGGAATGCGCAGAACAATCCGCTGATGATGGCGATCTGCTGCACCGTCGCCAGCCGGCCGCGATAGCGCGCCGATGCCACTTCGGCGATATAGGCCGGCGACATGACGCTGGCCGCACCGACCGCGAAGCCGCCCAGCACGCGCGCAGCGATGAACACCAGCGAGCTGTGCGCCGCACCGGCACCGATGGCCGACAGCAGGAACAGCACCGCCGAAATGATCAGCACCGCACGACGGCCCCAGCGGTCCGCCAGCCGGCCCGCGAAGAACGCACCCACCGCGCAGCCCAGCAGCATCGAAGCAACCTCGAAACCGATGCCGGCCGAACTGGACTGGAAGGTCTGTTTCAGACCGTCCACGGTGCCATTGATCACACCACTGTCGAAGCCGAACAGGAAGCCACCGATGGTGGCCACGCAGCTGATCAGGATGATGAAGCGGGTGTTTTCGCCACTGGCGATCTTGCCACCCTCAAGCGTGGTGCTGTTCATTCGTTGCGCCCCTCCAGGCTTCGAATCGATCTGCTGCCCATGCCTCCGCCCGAACCACGCGGGCGGAAGCCGTCATCACGCGCTCAGCGCAGCAGGTACTGGTTGAGCAGGTTCTCGTAGCGTTCCTGCTTGCCGCTGATCTGCTTCGGTTCGCCCTGGCCGGCCGCCAGCGCGGCCAGATCGGCCAGGCCCAGCGTGCCGTTCTCGAAATCCTTGCCCTTGCCGCTGTCGAAGCTGGCGTAGCGTTCCTTGCGCCACTGTTCCCACGGCGACTCGGTCAGCAGCGCATGGGCGACTTCAAGGCCGCGCGCGAACGCGTCCATGCCGCCGATGTGGGCGATGAACAGGTCTTCCAGGTCGGTCGATTCGCGGCGCACCTTGGCATCGAAGTTCAGGCCACCCTCCAGCCCGCCCTGGCGCAGCACGACAAGCATGGCGCCCGCGGTGTCGTACAAGTCAGTGGGGAACTGGTCGGTGTCCCAGCCGTTCTGCGCATTGCCGCGGTTGGCGTCGATGCTGCCCAGCAGGCCATGGTCGCTGGCCACCTGCAGGTCGTGTTCGAACGTGTGTCCGGACAGCGTGGCGTGGTTGGCTTCGATGTTGAGCTTGAAATCCTTCTCCAGCCCGTGCTCTTTCAGGAAGCCGGCCACGGTGGCGCTGTCGAAGTCGTACTGGTGCTTCATCGGCTCCATCGGCTTGGGCTCGATCAGGAAGTTGCCCTTCAGGCCGATGCTGCGGCCGTAGTCGCGCGCCATGGTCAGGAAGCGTGCGAAGTGCGCGACCTCGCGCTTCATGTCGGTGTTGACCAGCGAGGCATAGCCCTCACGACCACCCCAGAACACGTAGTGCTCGCCGCCCAGTTCGACCGTGGCCTCCAGCGCGGCCTTTACCTGCACCGCGGCGCGGGCGACCACGGCGAAGTCCGGATTGGTCGATGCACCGTTCATGTAGCGCGGATGCGAGAACAGGTTGGCCGTGCCCCACAGCAGCTTGATGCCGGTGGCGTCCTGGCGGGCTTTGGCCAGGGCGGTCATGTGCTTGAGGTTCTTCTGGTACTGGCCGATGTCCTCGGCATCCGGGGCCAGGTCGATGTCGTGGAAGCACCAGTAGGGCACGCCCAGCTTGGTGAAGAACTCGAACGCGGCATCGACCTTGGCTTCGGCCGTGGCCATCGGCGAACCGGCTTCCCACGGGAAGTGGCGCGTGCCCGGGCCGAAGGGATCGTGGCCGGCGTTGCAGAAGGTGTGCCAGTAGCAGACCGCGAAGCGCAGGTGCTCCTGCATGGTCTTGCCGCCGATCTTCTTCTGCGCGTCGTAGACCTTGAATGCCAGCGGATTGTCCGAGCCGCGGCCTTCGAACGGGATGCGGCCGATGCCGGGGAAGTATTCTTTGTTGCCGACGAAATGCTGGGCGCTCATGGCAGTCTCTTCAGTGGTATTGGGTTGCTGGAACGGTCGTCACGAGGCGTAGATCTGCTTCACGGCGACGAGATGTTCGGTGAATCGCTGGTACGGCTCCTGGTATGCCTGGACTTGCGCGGGACGCGGCACGCAGGCAAGCGCCTCGTCGAACGCGACATGCGCATCGACCAGTTCCGCGAAACCGGTGTCCTCGCCCTTCGACTTCGACAGCGCCCACAGCGCCTGCAGCGCGGCGCCGAATGCCGCACCTTCCGCATCACGCAGCACGTGCACGGGCATGCCGAAGACATCGGCCACCATCTGGCGCCACGCGGCGCTGCCGGCGCCGCCTCCCGTGAGCACGATGTGGTCGAACGCCATGCCGGCCGAGGCGAATGCCTCGAAGCCGTACTTCAGGCTGTAGGTCGCGCCTTCCATGGCGGCGCGATAGAAGTTGCCCGGGCTGGCATTCTGTGGTGTCAGGCCGGTCAGCACGCCCTTGCCCAGCGGCAGGTCGGGCGTGCGCTCGCCATTGAGGAAGGGCAGCAGCGTGATGCCACCGGCACCGGGCTCGGTGGACGCCACGTGGCCGTCTCCGTCCCGCACGCTGAAGCCGAACAGCTGGGCGATGGTGGTCGTCGCCACCGTGCAGTTCATCGTGCAGATCAGCGGCAGCCAGCCACCGGTGGACGAACAGAACGCCGCCCATCGACCTGCCGGATCCACCACGGGCACATCGGAATAGGCGAACAGCGTGCCCGATGTGCCCAGGCTCATGACCAGCCTTCCCGGCACCACGCAGCCGGTGCCGATGGCGGCCATCATGTTGTCGCCGCCGCCGGTGGCCACGACCACATCGCGCGCAAGACCCAGTTGCGCCGCCCGGTCGGCACGCAGCGGGAACGTGGTCGCCGTCTCCACCACGGGCGGCAGGCACTGCGAGAGATCGCGCTCCGGATCGGTGGCGCGCAGCAGGTCCTTCGACCACGTCCGCGTACGTACGTCGAGCCAGCCCGTGCCCGACGCATCGCCGTACTCGCAGAAGGCCTCGCCGGTCAGCCAGAAATTCAGGTAGTCGTGGGGAAGCAGGATCTTCGCCAGGCGACGGTAGGCCTCCGGCCGATGCTTGCGCGTCCAGGGCAGTTTGGAGGCGGTATAGCCCACGAGGATCGGATTGCCCGTCAGTTCGATGCAGCGCTCCACGCCGCCGACGGCGTCGGTGATTTCCTCGCACTCCTCGGTACTGCTGGTATCGCACCAGAGTTTCGCCGGTGCGAGCACCTGGCCGTCGGCATCCACCGGCACGAAGCCGTGCTGCTGGCCGGAAATCGCGATGGCGTCGATCCGGCCGCGCACGTCGAGGTCGATGTCGGCGAAGCACTGCGTGACGGCCTGGATCCACGCATCGGGGTGCTGCTCGCGCGTTCCGTCATCGCCGCTGGTGAGTTCCAGCGGCGCGTGCGCCGAGGCCACGACGCGGCGAGCCTGGTCGTCGTAGACCACGACTTTCACGCTCTGCGTACCTGCATCGATTCCCGCGGTCAAAGCCATCGATCACTGCCTCCGACAACAAAAAGTTAGCGCTACCATTTCGTCCGGAAAAAAAAGGCCAACCCCCGGATTGCCCTTCATCCGACGCGACCCTGCCGCACGGCGCGCTGATGGCGACACTGTAACCAGCACCCGTGGAAAAAGCGTGCTGCAGCGCAGAATGTCTTTGCAAACAGACACTTGAAGGTCGTTTGCGCCGGCCGGCCATCGCAGTCCGTCAGGGGGCCAGGTCGATGAAGGCATTGATGGACAGGCGGCCATGGAGGGGATCGGCGGGGAGCACCCGGTCATTGCCGATCCGCCCCGAATGCAGCGAGTTGCGCCGGTACACGATGAGCCGGTTGAACACGCCTTCCACGCCGGCGACGCGCTCGAACATCGAGGTGTCCCCATCGATGTAACCCGCGCTGGAAGCCGCTTCTTTCCGGCTCTCCTGCGCCAGGCAATCGAAGTACGCCGCATGACGGCTTTCATCGATGTACTCGAATCCGCTCTGGCGATGCCGGTAGAAGTCGGTGCCGCCCCACTGGCCGCGGAACAGGTAATGCACCGTGGCGAGCCCCTGGCTGCTGACGGAATCGATGTGCGGCACTCGCTGCAGGAACTGCAGGGTCGCAGGCGGTTGCGTGACCAGGGAGAAGTGGCACATCGGAAACACGAAGCGGCCCGGCGCCAGACCGAAGCATTCGTGCAGCAGCGGATTCAACGTCGCTTCCAGGAACTGCTGGTAGGACAGGGGTGCGGGTGCGCGGATGCCGGGGAACATCGATGCCATCTTTACGAACGGCCGGCTGGCCGCCTTGCGCACCATGCGTTCCGGGTCCGACAGCAGGTTGTCGATGACCAGCAGCGGCGCGCCTTCCTGCCCGATCCGCTGCCGGGTGATCCGGATGTCCGCATGAGGGGTGATCAGCATGGGCTGGCTTGCCTGTGCTGGCCGTTACGCAGGCACGGGCCGGGCTCCCCATACTTCCGGCCCCGCCTTGCAGTAGCGCTCGATGAAAGCCTGCTGGGAAGGCATCTGCGCGACGGCCTGATCGATGGGCTGGCGGATGGACGCCAGCAGGCTCCGCAGGTCGTCGTCCTTCAATGCACGCGCCAGGGGATGCGGCTGCCCGGGGGCGATGCCCTGGCCCAGCAGCACATGGGTCCAGGAGTCGACCCGGAAGAGTTCGTCCGGATCCTGCCAGGCATGCGCGCGCTCGCGCCAGGCGCGCAGGCGGATGGCCAGCGATTCGGGCAACGCCATCTCGCGGCACGCTTTCCACATCGGCTCATCGCGCTGCGTGGCATGGTAGTGAAGGATGATGAAGTCCCGCACGTGCTCCATCTCCGCGCGGCTGACATCGTTGTAGAGGTCGACGAGCGACGGGGCGATGCCGTCGAAGGGGAACAGCTGGACCAGGCGCACGACGGCACTGATGGCCAGGTGGATGCTGGTCGATTCCAGCGGCTCGATGAAGCCGCTGGCCAGGCCCAGCGAGACCACGTTCTTGTTCCACGCCTTCAACCGGCGTCCGGTCCGGAACGGCACCAGCCACGGATCACGGAGCGCAGGCGCACCGACGTCGCGCAGGAGCTTGGCGCGCGCCTCGTCGTCGGACATGTGCCGGCTGGAGAACACCAGGCCGCATCCCACGCGATGCTGCAGCGGGATATGCCAGCGCCAGCCGGCCTCGTGCGCGATCGCGCGCGTGTAGGGCACCGGCGGACCCACGGACTCGGTCTGCACCGCGACCGCACGGTCGCTGGGCAACCACTCGTTCCAGTCCTCGTAACCGGTGTGCAGCGTCTGTTCGATCAGCAGGCCGCGGAAGCCGGTGCAGTCGATGAACAGATCGCCGTCGAGGACCTGTCCGTCTTCGAGTACCAGGGACTGTACCGCTCCGGAATCCGGGTGCTGCCTGACCTCGCGGATCTTCCCTTCCACGCGCCGCAGCCCATAGCCTTCCGCGATGCGGCGGAGGAACTTCGCGTAGAGACCGGCATCGAAGTGATACGCATAGTTGACCTGCGGTTGCGTCTGCAGCGAGAACTGGTCTCCCCGCGAAGCGACCGTCTCCAGGCAGAAATCCCCCAGCTCCGACGGCATCCCGCGGCGCAGGCTGTCCAGCCAGAAATGATGGAAGGCCGCCGCCCACGTTCCCTGCCCGGTGATGCCGAAGGGATGGATGTAGCGTTCTCCCGGACGGCGCCAGTTTTCGAAGGAGATCGAAAGCTTGAACGTGCCCGCCACGGCGCGCAGGAATTCCTGTTCGTCGATCTGCAGGAAACGGTGGAACGTACGGATGGGCGGCACGGTGGATTCGCCCACGCCCACGGTACCGATCTGTTCCGACTCCACCAGGGTGATGTCCAGGCGATCGCGGAACTGATGCGACAGCGCACATGCGGCCAGCCAGCCCGCGGTACCCCCGCCGGCGATCACCACCTTGCGGACCTGTGCTGGCGCTGCTGCTGGATTGTCCACTGCGGTTACTCCCTGCTTCGGTTAGCGATTCAGACGCCCAATCAACATGGCGCGGATACGCCGCGCCTGCGTTTCATCCACCGGCCCCAGCAGGTCACGTGCCTGCGCGGGAAGGTGCTCCCCTGCCTGTTCGCGTGGACCGAAGACGTAGTAGTCGAACACCTTCGCCCACGCCTGCTTCTCGCGTTCCGGCAGGTCCCGCAGCGTCCACAGGGCATGGTGGAGCGCCGGCAAGGGCGATGAGAGGAAGGCGGGTGAACCGCGCCACCAGTAGTTCACTAGCACGTTGAACGGCTCGAGGCTGCGCACGTGGTGCCACCACATGCTGGGGATGAAGATGGCATCACCCGGCTCGAGCAGCGCGGTCTGCGCGGTGGCCAGCGCCTCGCGGAACCGGGGATGGCGAGCATGGTCGGGGTCATCGAAGTCGACCACGCTCACGACTTGGCCGCCTGGCGTGGGATCGAACGGACCCGGGTAGAGATTCGCGATCTGGTCGGGCGGGAACAAGGTGAAGCGTCGCCGGCCCACCGCGCAGCACGCGATGTTGTTGGGCTCATCGAAATGGCAGGACGCGACCACGCGGTTGCCTATCCAGATGCTCGGGGGCGCATCGATATCGTGCTCGGCCAGGGGCAGTCCATTGGCCTGGCTGAAGCCAGGCAATGCACCATCGACCAGCAGCGACGCCACGTAATAGGTCGGTGGACGCGGATCGTGCAGATGGTCCGCAATCTCGCCGAGCACTTGCGCCAGCGATCCACGCCGGACATCGAAATTCAGTCGGGTGAAGTCTTCGTTGTAGAACGGACGACCGGCGATTTCGGGCCCGCCGAAGGAATACTGGATGGGTCTGCCGGCGTCGAAACCCAGCAGGTAGGACATCGCGTCCTGCGTGGAACGCAAGCCGGCCTGCACCAGTCCCCAGTCGCGCGCGACGCCCTTGAGCAGCACGGGTTGGCCGTCCGACACCAGATCGTGCAGTGGCAGCGCGTCCGCATGCACATCTTGCAGAACACGCATCGATGTCGCGTCCACCGACACGGCGGTCAGCTCCCACCCGGGGAAGTCGCCGCATCCTGTGCACGCAGGCGACGCTGCTTCTCGGCCATCAGGCGACGCATGTTGTGCAGCGACGCCAGGATCAGGTAAGCGCCCTCCAGGTATCCGGCGCGGTTGAGTTCGACCAGCGCATTACCGTCCAGCGCGGCCAGCCTTTCGCGATCGATGCCATGCAGCCCGTTGACGCCCACGCGGTGCCGGTCGTCCAGCTGCACGTCCAGGTTGACGGGCTGTATCAGGCCCTTCGCATCCAGCGCCGAGAACATGGCGGCACCGAACTCGCTGCCGTCCCTGATGCCGCGCAGGACGGCCGCGACGTGCTCCAGATAGGGCGTGTTGCCGCCCTGCGGCAGGAACACCGGCTCCCCTGTCGTGAAGTTGACGCGCGGATGATCCAGGTCCACGTGCATCACCGGCTCCTGCCTGAGCTCACCGTTGACGCGCTGCTCCTGGAAGCCGATCAGGAAAGGCCCCTTTGCCGCCGCACCCGGCAGGTAGGCGGCATTCCATCGGCCGTCCTGAAGGAAAAGATTCTCGCGCTGCTCGAACCCCAGCAGCGCCACGGACTGCCATTCGCCCGTACCCGGATCCTTCCTCAGGAAGATCGGGTACTCCCTCTGCAACTCGGCGAACTCGCTGGGAAACGCCGGCACCATGCCCACGTCATCGCCGAACTCGGGGCCGAACCCCGTCGCCACGCGCAGATCCTTGTGCGACACATTGTTGAGAAGCTCGTAACGGGCCATCTTCTCTCCATGCAAGTCAGGGATGGGCGAAGCGCCTCCCCTGCAGAATATCACCGCCGGCGAATGGTCTTCGCGCGGACATCCACCAGCCCAACCGACCTCAACAAAAGGGACCGCTGCTTGCGCAGCGGTCCCGCATGGCGACATCCGGAGAGGGGGCTATCGCCAATCTCAGAACTTGTAGCGGGCACCCACCATGTAGCGCGGGCTCTGGTCGGCCAGCTTGACGATCTGCTGGTCGGTGCGCGCGTGCCAGCGCACGTCCTCACCGGTCAGGTTGATCGCCTCCAGGCCGAACGACCAGTGGTCGTTGAGCGTGTAGTTCACGCTCAGGTCCCACTGCTCGTACTCTTCGACGTAGTAGGGATTGCGGCTGGCGCCCTGGTTGGCGAGGATCAGGTACTCATCGCGCCAGTTCCACGCCAGACGCACCGACCAGCCATACTTTTCGTACATGAACATGGCGTTGGCCGTATCGCTGAGACCGGTCAGCGCGAACTGATCGATGCCCGGATCGCCTGCATTGTTGTAGCCCACATCGCCGTTCACCACGGTGTAGTTGGCCAGGATGCCGAAGCCCGTGTCACCGAAGAAGTACTGGCCACCCATTTCCCAGCCATTCAACTTGGCCTCATTCTGGTTGACCGGCCGGTTGACGTTGAACTGGTACAGCGGGTCGTCGGCTTCTCCGTAGATGTTGTAAGCGGCTTCGGTGGCAAGCGCCTGCGCACCGGTGCCGTTGAACGCACCCAGGCCGGCCGGATCATTGCGCAGCAGGGCCAAGGCCGTGAACAGCGACGTATCGTTGCCCGAACACGCGGCGGCGTTCGCCGCGCCCACCTGGGTCACACACGCGGCGCTGGTGAGGAAGGCCAGCGCGGCCTGCGCATCCGGGCCCGAGGTGGGATCCCGCAGGCCGTACAGGGACTCCTGGCCGACCGTATTGCCGATGAAGTTGTTGACCGACTTGTTCCAGTACGTCAACGACAGGTAACTCGCATCGGCGAAGTACCACTCCACCGCAAGGTCGAGGTTGTCGGATTCCAGCGGCTTCAGGCTGGGGTTCTGCGCGTTTCCGCTGGCACGCACGGAGGGATCGAGCAGGACCGAGCCGAAGGGCTGCTGTGCGCCTGGGCCTGCATAGAGGTTGCCATAAGGTGCGCGTGCGATGCTCCTGCCGAACGAAGCACGACCCTTCAGTTCATCGGTGAAATCGATGCTGAAGTCCAGGTTGGGCAGGATGTAGCTGTAGCTGGCTTTCTCGCTGAAGGGCTGCTGCTCGTCCGACAGCACGATGCGGAAGTCGTTGTTGGCCTGCCATTCGATGGCCTCGGGAATGGCGATCACCGACGTCGACACGACATCCGTCGTTTCGTACCTCACGCCCAGGCGGGTGTTGGTGCGCATGCCACCCAGCTCGCCTTCCAGTTCGACCTGGAAGTACGCCGAATGAGTCTTCTCTTCCACCCGGTTGTCGGCCGCCCGTTGCGGACTCACGCCCAGCCCCACGCCGTACTGGCCCGCTGCCCACTGGGCGAGCTCACCCGCATCACCTCGCCAGACCGGCCAGCTGGTGACGTTGTAGTCGTCGAACAGGCCACCGATGTTGACCGGGCGCAGAAGATCCATCAGCCCCGCCGCGGTGTCCGAATCCACGTTGGCCACGCCCCAGTCGCCCAGGGTCGAATAGGCTTCCGCCGCCTGGATGCGGTGTGTCGTGGACTTGTTGGTGTCCACGCCGAACTGGAAACGACCCTGGTCGAAGTTCCATTCGCCGTCGATGCGGGCCTGCTTGATCTCGCTGACCTGGGTCTGCGCATTGATGCGCAGCACCTGCGAACCGACCTCGCCTTCCACGAATCCGGGATTCACCACGCCGTTGGTACCGGCGACCGCGTCCGCCGTGGACGGATACCAGGTCTGCGTTCCGTACGGCAGGCCGTTGTTGAAAACCAGCTCCTGCACCCACGAGCCGCCGCAGTGGGGCCCGGTCGTGCAGTTGTTGGTACCCGCGATGCTCATGAAGATCGAGCCGCCGCCGGTGAGCGGATCGTTGGGCCGGCTCTCGTTCTTCGAGTTGTGCGCGTCGAAGGTGAGGCGGAAGTTGTCGCTGACATCCCAAGCTGCATTGAGGCCCAGCGAACCCAGCTTGTACTTCTGCATGCTGCGCTGCTGTTCGATACCGAAGTCCTTGGTCCCCGCGATTTCGCGGATGTACACCGGCGTGGCGATGGCACCGCTGGTGTCGAACTCAACGTCGGTGTAGTTGCTGTTCTGCAGCCACATCGCCTGTTCGCCACGGTTCTCCTCGATCTCGTTGGTCGAGTAGGTGTAGTCCAGGGTCAGGGTCAGGCTGTCGGTCGGTGCGAACTGCACGACCGCCTGGCCATTGACGCGTTCGCGCTCGAAGTCCGAGAAGGCGTAGCGCAGGTCATTCGGGCGTGCATACAGATCGCCGATGCCGGGCGCATTGACCACCGTGGGGTTGCCGGGCATCGTCCCGGTCCACGGCTGCACATTCCAGTAGTTCTCGGTTGCCTGCACCGAACCGCCCTTGCGCTTCTGGTGGCTGGCGCTCAGGCTCACGCCGAAGGTCTTGTCCGGATTCGTATAGCTGAAGATGCCCGACAGTTCTGGCGTCAGGTCGTTGTCGAAAGGCTGGCTCCGATCGGAGACGATCTTGGCACCGGCACTCGCGACGATACCCTCGTTGTTGAACGGCTTGGCGGTCAGGATGTTGATGGTGGCACCGATGCCGCCACTGGGCACCTGCGCCTGGCTGGTCTTGTAGACCTCGATCCCGTTGATCGCTTCAGCGGCGAGCTGCGCGAAGTTGAACGCGCGCGTGCCGCCATCCACGCCACCGATGGCGACCTGGCCCGACGCACCAAACGCATCCGCACCCGGCATCTGGCGACCATTGAGCGTCACCATGTTGAACTGCGGGCCGAAGCCGCGTGCCGTGACCTGCGCACCTTCACCATCGCGGCGCTCGATCGAGATGCCGGTGATGCGCTGCAGGGATTCGGCGAGGTTGGTATCCGGGAACTTGCCGATGTCTTCGGCGCTGATCGCATCGACGACGCCCGCGGAATCGCGCTTGATGTTCATCGCCTGATTCAGGCTGCTGCGCAGGCCCGTGACGACGACTGTGTCCAGCGTGGTGGCATCCGGTGTCGCCTGCTGCTGTGCCTGCTGCGCGACCGGCGCCTGTGTTTGTGCTTCCTGCCCGAAGGCGGGATTGATGACCAGTACGCCACCCACGAAGGTGAACATGGCCGTCGATTTGAACTTCGCCAACTTGCGACTCATCAGCATGTCCTCAGGTCTGGAATTGAAGGGCCAACAGCGCCGCGGCAGGCTTGGTATCCGGCTTCCGCGTTCATCTGGGCCCTGGTCTGTGCGTGGCATCGGAACCTGCACTCTTTCATGGTCTCCCCTCTCACTTCGATCAATGGATGTATCGCCCTCCCCAAGGGCACCCGCAGGCACAGGCCCGCACTTCCAGACCGGGCATGGTGATAGCGCCCGTTACCGCGCTGCCCTTGGGAATACCTTCCAGGCAGGTTCCAGCGTCGCAACGCAACACAGCGTTCAATCAACTTCCATGGACACGATCAACGGATGAATCGACCAGAAGTGGTAGCGCTACCATCACGTTCGGCGCAGACTAATCACGCAGCCCTGCCTTTGTCACCGTGCACCGCAGCAATCCCGGAGAGAAAGCCTCCATCGCCGCCGACGTCTGGCAAGCTGGTGCAGCGATGGAAGCGGTTCCACGGCGAGGCCGGCGGCGCAGCCACGTAATTTTCATTCCGTTGCAGGGTGTGGGGATGGAGATCGGTAGGCTCGTCTGGCCTGGTCGCGGTATGCGAGGCTGGCCACGACTGCGCTCTTTCCAACTGACGACACCTGGAACCAAGCGAGACATCGGAGCAAGCAAGACAGCATGGAGAAACCGATCAAATCCGTCCGGCGAAAAGGCAGCGCGATCACGATCGACGAGGTCGCCGCCCACGCAGGCGTTTCGCCGATGACGGTATCGCGCGTGGTGAACGGCCACGGGGGTGTCCGCGACGCCACGCGTGAGCGTGTCATGAGCACTGTGCGCGAGCTGGGATACCGGCCCAACCTGGCGGCGAGTTCGCTTGCCGCGGCCCAACACACCTGCATCGCACTGATCTACACCAATCCCAGTTCGAGCTATCTGCGCGAGCTGCTGGTCGGCGCCTTGCGCGGTTCGGCACGCGCGGCGGCCCAGCTGGTCATCGCGACCTGGGACACGCTGGACGTGGAAGGCCAGCGCGCCGCGGCGCGCGAGCTTAGCAAGAGCGTGGCGGGCGTAATCCTGCCGCCACCCTTGTGCGAGTCCAAGGCGATCGTCATGGAATTCGCCCAGGCCGGCATTCCCGTCGTGTCGATCGCGTCGGGCCGTTTCAGCGAGACGATTTCCTGCGTGCGCATCGACGACCATCGCGCCAGCCACGACATGACGGCCCATCTGATCGTCCACGGGCACACGCGTATCGGCTACATCAAGGGCGACCCGAACCAGACGGCCAGCGCGCATCGCCTGCAGGGATACCGGGACGCATTGGCCGAGGCGGGCATCGCATTCGATGAGAAGCTCGTCAGGCCCGGTTACTTCACCTACCGGTCGGGTCTGGAGGCGGCCGAAAGCCTGCTGGCGCTTGCCGACCCACCCACCGCGATCTTCGCCAGCAACGACGACATGGCCTCAGCCGTGGTCTCCGTTGCGCATCGCCGCGGCCTGGACGTCCCGCGCGACCTGTCCGTCGTCGGCTTCGACGATACATCGGCCTCCACCATGGTCTGGCCGGAGCTGACGACCGTCCACCAGCCTGTCGCCTCGATGGCCGATGCCGCCATCGACATCCTGCTGCGTGAGATCCGGCGCGCCACCAACTCCGCGCGCGTCATCGTCAATCACGTCGTCCCGCACAAGCTGGTGAAGCGTGCCTCAGTAGCAGCCAGGAAAAAATCGAAACTCGTACGGCAGTAGCGCGCACACCCAGCAGGGCATCACCCGTGGGACACCGTCACAACCATGCAACGGAAATTCAGCGTTGGCAGGCTGCGCACCCTGCTTTGGACGGCCAGATATCGGAACGCAGCCATTTGCCTGATCTGGTGCCCAGTCAGCGGGTCCTGCCTGGAGCAGCGCAACCCATGGGATCCATGCAGGGCGTTCTGTGTTGGTCCGATTTCCTTGCCTATGGCCTGACCCAATCACGTCAGGTTTATGCCCTCTCCTGCCAAGCCAGGAGAGGGCTGCCCAGCTAGGTGACTACAGACCGCTGGCCGTGACCGTGCATTGCAGCGTAACGGTCACTTGACCGCCAACCGGGAGCGTGGGAATGGTGATACCACTGCTCAGCAACGTGCTGACGGGCACGGTTGGCGACGGGCAGCTCGCGCCCCCGCTGGCCGTACACGTTGCCGTCGTGCTCGGTACGCTGCAATTCTGGCCTGCCGTAGGCGTGTCGCTCAGTAATACATTGGTCGCTGCATTCGGCCCATTATTGCTGACAACCAGAGAGTAGGTGATCACGTTCCCACTCAGCACTGGATCCGGCGACGCCGTCTTCAATACCTGAATATCCGTCTGCTGCAATGTATTGGTGAACGTGCAGACAATATTGCTGCCCGCGGCTGTCGCGGCGGCATTCAGCGAGATCGTCCGATTGGCCAGATCCGGGGTGGCGGCACCTCCGGTACCCAGCCCTGTGCACGTGATGTCGGTGACCCTGTAGGTTAGGGGTGAAGTGCTTTCGGTAATCGCGGTGACAGTGGAAGCAGCGGTGAGAATCTGCACGGCACCGCTGACTGGCGTTCCCGCGGTAGCAGTGGTCAACGTTTGGGTCTGCACCCCATTGGTACCGCTGAACCCGAAGCTGTCCACGCCACCAACACTGATCTTGCGCAGCGTCAGACGGGGATTACGTATCACCAACGTCGCGTCTGGCGGAGGAACCAAGCCGGTAGTGGCTACATTGCTGGCGCCGTTGGTGTAACTGCCTTCGACGGCGGCAACGACGTTGACGGAAATCGTACAGGACGTCTGGCCCGCCGCAAGGTCCCCGCCGCTGACTGTAATGGTGTTGCCTCCCGCTGTTGCAGTGATCACAGCGTTTCCACACCCGCTGTTCACGGGGCTGGGGGGGCTGGCCACCAGAACACCGGTTGGCAAGGTATCCACAAAGCCCCAGTTCTGCTTGGCAGACAGCTCCGTGGTGTTGACGATGGTGAAGGTCAGCGTGGTCGGTTGGTTGGTGCCCGCAGGGTTGGGGCTGAATGTCTTGTAGAGCGAGGGCGTGACGTCAAGCACCTGGATGTTGTCGAACGCCGCGTCGTTGCCCGTGCCGGAACCGTTGAGATTGGTCATCCGGATGCCCAGCGTAGCGCCGTTGAACAGGATGGGCGTGGGCGATTGCAGTCTTTTTGCCAGGTAATCATTGCCTGCGCCGCCGAGCCCGTTGGCCGGGCAGCCATTGACACCCGGCGTGCACTGTACGCCGGGCACGTCAATGATGTTGTTGGTATAAACGTTTGTACACAATGCACCCGTCGTGCCCGCGGAAATGGCCGTGCCGGTGGAAGTTATAAGATTGAAATCGTAATTGGGGGCACTGTTCGACCAGCATGACGCAGATGCCGCATCCACGCCGAAGGTGACGAACCGGCTGTTGGTCGTGGGCGGCAAGACGATCTGGTTGACCGTTGCAAATTCAATGGCGATGCCGGGATTTGCACCGTCCGTATAAGCGGTCACCGCGCGGTTGCTGGTCTGGTTCCACGTCATGCTGTTGGTGTCGGTGCCGTTGAAAATGCCCAGAGCCCACGCCAGCTGCCGCACGGTATTGAATGCGTCCTGGTCCTCCAGCGCGGTCTTCAGCGTGCAGTTGCTGACGGGCTGCTGTGACTGCAGCGTGGCGCCGGACAGAATCTGTCCATTGCAGGCCGTCAACCACGACGCCGCCGCTGTGTAGGTGACGCCTGTAGTGGAGGTGTAAGCCGTAAGCAACTGGATAGTGGAATCCGGACCGTTCTCGAAATCCTCGGCATACAAGACAGTCGGGGCCTGGGGCGTCTGTGCCAGTGCCGATCCGGACGGAAACGACCAACCAGCGGCAATGGCCAAGGCGGCCATCATGGTCAATGACAAACAACCCCAGCGCGAAGGAGAGCGATACATCTTTTCTGTGCCTTGATGGAAGAACGATGGGTTATGCATGTCAGTACGTGCCCACGAGATTGAGGAACCAGCCCTTGTGGTCGTAGTCGAAGTCCGTCAGGTCGTCGCTGAAGTCCGTGAAGTTGTAGCCTACGCCGATGCGGAAGTTCTTGTTGAGGTCTCGGTCGACGCCTACCAGGAAGCCCTGTCGGGTGCCGCCGTTGTCGACATCGAGCCAGCGATACTCGGCCAGGGCATGCCATTGCGTACGCAGGTCGTAACGCACCTGGGCCGCAGCGAACGTGGTTGCGGAATCAAGCCATGGACCCGTGCCGCGGCCCATGCGGACTTCACCTTCGCGGCGTGCCAACTTGCCGGCGAACTCCCAATGCTGATCGAGCTTGTAGACGCCCTCGAACGAAAGGATCTGCGACTTCTGGTCGTAGTCCGCACCGCCTAGCTGACCCAGCGTTGCCAGATCGTAGAGATAGGTGTAGCGACCAAACAGACCCCAACGCTGACTGTTCCACGGGCGGTATGCGAAACCAACGTTGCCCTCGATGAACTTCGCACTGGCCAACGGATTCAGCTGATCATCGGTATCGGCATAGTTCAGGCGGGCAGCGATGCGCCAGCTCTCGTTGATCTTGTGCGTCAGGCGATTGGTGCTGACCCACTGCTCGCGTTGCTCCGCGCCGCGGTCCTCACGCCACTCCAGTTTGCTCTGCCAGTCGGTGTCGGGCGAGGTACGGCCGCCGGAGATGCTGATGGCACGCCGATCGACATTTCCGCCTGCGGTATTGGTCAGCTCACCGTCGGACAGAGTGAAGCCCATGTTCCATCCCTGGGCGGGATAGAAGTCCATGCCGAAGGTATGCGCCAGCCCGGACTGGTTGCGCTCCTTCAGGAACTGGCTTTCGTTGTAGAGGTTGACCTGGTTGGACAGGCGCCAGCGCTGGCCGAGCGTCCAGCCATTCTGCGCATTTCGCGTGAACAGCGAGTCGTAGGCGGTAGTGTCTGTGGAGTACGTGTACGCCCCATAGACCGTGTGCTCAGGGGTCAGTCGATGCTCGGCATTGATCGTGGCGGCATCACCACGATCGCCCGTGGTTGCTTCTGCGCCAACCGTGGAATTGTCGCCATACAGGTACTTGCCGCCCAGCGTGAAAGCGTCGTTGTCCGCGTATTCGCCACCATCGTCATCCAGCGTCACCTGCGCCAGCCCGTACAGTTCAAGCGAGCTGCCGAACCGGTGCAGGTACCTGACCGCGCCCAGGGTTCCTGCGGATTCCGTCGTAGCCCCCTCCTGATCGATGCGGCGCAGCTCGGCGCTGAACGTATTGGCATCACTGATGCGCCACTCCAGCGTTGCCTGGCCCTGCGTCAGTGATTCAGCACCGCTCTCGGCGCGGGTGAATCGTGTGTACAGCCCCAGGTTGTCCGTGAACTGGCCCTGCAGTTCGGCGCCGTACTCGGTAACCGGACGTCCTGCGTCATAGCGCGAGATGGAGTACCCCGCGCTGGTGTTGCGCCACCACGCGCCGATGCTCCAGTCCTGACCGGTCCACCCGAGCTCCTTGAAGTTGGCGCGTGCTTCCACCGACCTGGCGTCACCTTCGCGCGACAGGCCGGTATCGTTCTGCTGGATGAAGCTCAGCCCGCCATTGTCGGAAAAGAACACCGGCGCGCCAAATGATTCGGTCTGTGCATACTCCAGCTTGAGGTAGGTGCCTTTGCCCGCCTGCAGGGTAAGGTCGCCCGCCGCCAGCGTGTAATCCTCACCGGCGCGGTTCTCCTGCACATAGGTGGCACCGACGCCGACATGGTTGCCGAACCAGTGTTTGCCACGGAAGCCAGCGCTGACATCATCCGCGTCGAAGCCGGAGGGTACCCACTCGTAGTCCACGATCAGACGCTGCTCGAAGCCGTCCAGCGGGGTATCGCGCGTCAGGGTGGGGATGTTCTCGCGGGTGATCTGCGCCAACGGACGGGTCAGCAGGATGCGGCCCTGCAGTTCGTCAATCTCGTAGTCGGCTCCGCGTTGCAGGACGATACGGTTCTCGGTGCGACCGGTGGTCAGGTCCCGCACCTCCAGTGTGACCACGTCAGAGCCCGGGAGCAGGTCCGTGTGGCGAAGGTAATACAGGCTGCCGCCGGTGCCGATGAATTCGTTGTGGCCCGGCGCGGTCTCAGCCTGGGAACCGAAGGCCCGCAGTTCGGTCCCTGGGTCGCCCCAGCGGTTGGTCGCGACCGAGCGCCAGTTCAACGCGGCGCCGTACAGCGAGCGCTGGTACTGCGCATACTCGGTTCCGGTGATACCGGTGGCGTAGTTGCCCCACAACGCCTGGTTCTTGTCCCAGTCCACGCGCAGATAGAAGCGGCCCATCGTATCGACGTCGCGATAGGTGGAGGAATCGTCGCCGTAGACCGGATAGTAGAGGTCCGGATCGAGCCGGCGGAAGATGTCCTGCGGATCGGCCTGTGTGAAGCCATTGAACAGGCGGTCCAGGTCACGCTCGGTGGTATCGGCCTGCGCCGTGACGAGGTATCTGCCGCGCAGCTTCGCCTTGCCGTAGAATGCAAGGCGACCATCGCTGATCACATCGTCCTGGTACCGGCTCTCATTGGCGAACGGCTCAACGGAGCCGCTGACTTTGTTCTGTGCGATGGTGATGTCCGCGAGACCCACGCCGAAGAAATAACGACCGGTGACGTCCACATGCAACGTGTGCGAACCCATGCCTTCGGTTCCGCCAGCTTGATCACCCAGACCGATCTGGAACTGATGACGACCGACCGGCACCAGGTACTCCGCAACGAACTTGCGCTCCTGGTCTACCGGATAGTTCTCGCCATTGATTGTCAACGATTGCTCCGCCGGGATATTGCGCCCCTGAATGCGGATGCGTGACCCGTACATCGGGATGTTCTGCTGTCGCAAGCCATTCCCGGCGAATACGCTGTCGATCAGACTCTGGGTCTGCGCCTGACCGGCCGTCAACGACTCGCCCTGTGTGCGCTCAATGCCGTCGCGCAACAGGTTCGTGCCACGCTCGGCCTCCTCCGGGGAAACCAACTGGAGCTTGCGGGGATGGGTTTCGTCGAACTGGTCACCCTCTCCATAGGCACGCAGCACGTAGACAAGTTCATCGCCCTTGCGGAACGGATACCTTGCGGGCAAGGCCCCATCCCAATCCGCATGCGTCACCGCGGCGACATCAAGCGGCACAGTGGCAATCGGATCGACCAGGTCGCCATCGCTGCTGCGGTACAGCGTGATCTCCAGCCGCTTGATGAAGGCCGGGTAGTTGCCGCGCACGTAGAACTGGACGGGTTTGATGATGCGCTCGCCGTCGAATGCCACTATCGACGGCGCGGATACCGACAGCTCGGGCTGACCCAGGGTAGGGTCCTCGGTTGCCCAGATGACGCCACCACCGGGCAGGTCAATGGAAAACTTTCCCACCGCCGTCGCTTTGCCCGGCTGCTCCATGGCCACAGTGACACGACGGTCCGGCTGCAGCGCTTCTGAAGAGGAACGTACATTAGTGTCCCGCGTGACAGGCTTGTCGTAACTGCGGGTGCGCAGACGGAACAGCAGCCCTTCTTCTCCTGTGCAGGTGTCAACCTTGCAATCCACCGGGGCAGCCATGCCTTCGGCGCGATCTTTCGCGGCTTGCGCACTCGTCTCCGTCTGAGCCGCCGCAAGCGGGGAGGTGCCCGCCAGCAGGCTGATCAGGGTGAAATCCAGCAACTTCATCTTCATACGCTTCTTCATGACACGCCCCCTCACTTCCGCACGCCGACAGGGGCTGTCGGATCGTTACTGGATTCCACGCGAACCTTGGTACGCACCTCCGGACTCAGACGTTTGGCAAGTGCTTCATAGACCGCCCTGGCACGACGCATGCCCAGTGCGACGTTGTAGGCGTGGGATGCACGCACGTCGGTATGCCCGACGATGGCGATGCTGCCGCCGCCCATCCTTTCCAGCGCATCCGCCACCTTGTCCAGCAGCGGTTCGAACTCCGGCCTGATGCTCGACTTGTCCGTATCGAACAGGACCGTGCCGAGCAGTGCGCCGCCTTCATCGACACCGACGATGAGCGAACCCGGATCGTCCACGTTGCCGCGCGCACTCACCACCAGGCCCTTGGCGGCACCCGCATCCAGCTTGGCCAGCAGGGCCGTCTTGACTGCGTTGGCACGTTCGAAGGCCAGCGCTTCGCCGTCGGCGTTTGCATTGATCACCACTTCGCCGCCTTGGTACTCGCGCACCTTGGCCGCCATCGTCTCGATCACCGGCAGATACTGGGCACGCACCTCGGCGCTGCCGGGGGCAAAGAACACCTCACCCATTTCCAGCTCAATCTGCTTGGTACCGCCCTCGATGACCTGCTCGGGAAGCTTGACGCCCCAGTCGAAGCGGACGGGCACGCCCGGCGTGACCCGACGCAACAAGGGGTTGTCGGTGGTGAACTCGGCACCGGCCGGCAGGGTGGACGGGTCGACCTTCAGGATGAAGTTGCGACCGCGCTCCCAGGCCCCACCCGGCACACCTGCCAGGTGATAGCGACCGTACTGATCGGTTTCGATCAGCAAGCCTTCCACCGAGGCGATACGTACGCCCGGGATACCGCGCTCGTCGATGCCCGTGTTGCGGATGATGTAGTCGACCACATAACCACCCTCACCCTGCGACACGCGGCGCTCGACCGTCGGCGTGGCCGAATTCAGCCCCTTGGCCGCTTCACCGTTCTTCTCCACCGTCGTGTTTCCCGTCGCATCCATGCGCACCGTGACGCCCTGCGCCGTGGTGAGGATGAAATCGTCGGTGAAGGCCGCTTCGCTCAGGCGCTGGCGGATGACGACTTCATGGTTCTCGACCGGATCCGCGACCGACTGACGGCCACTGATGGCGCCCACGGCGATGCCGTGCAGCAACGGCGAGCTGGCATCCGGCTCCGGCTGGGGACCTGCACCGCGATCCACCGTGGTGGAATTGGCGATGTAAGCCGTCGGGGCGAAGCCGCCCTGCACCTTCACATCACTCAGCGCGGCACTGTCCTGCCAGCCGTCACCATCACGGTCGTTGAAGACCGTGCCGAACAACAGGCTGTCGTCCAGCAGCGGATCCGCCGTCAGCATCACCTCCGCCGTAGCCACGTTGGACACCGGATCGTCCGTGGCCGAGCGGACCTGGGCCTGGTTGACGTGCGTGCCCGGGCGGACGCCCGCGCCGACGCGCATCACATAGACCAGCGTTGCAGTCTCACCTGCCGCCACATCCACCCCGGCGAAGCGGAGCGGGTTGCCGCCGGAGACTGTCGCCATGGCATCGGCATCGTTCGCCAACAGGGAGCCTTCAACGTAGCTGAAGCCCGCCGCCGGCGTGTCCACCACGCTGCCGTTGACCAGATCCACACTGCCCACGTTCTCGATGGTGAGCGTGTAGCGGACCAGGTCACCAATGCGTACCTCGCGGGTACCGGCCGACTTGCTCAGGCGAATCTCGGGTGCCTCCAGCTCATGCTCCGTGCTGCAGGTGGTGCAGACCGGCGGCTCGCCACCGCCGCCCGACGCCACCACCTGGTTGCCCACGGTGGCGCCCGCATTGGCGTTGACGACCGTGTCGTAGCTCAATGCATGCGTTCCGGTTGCCGTACCCGCCGGGAGGCGGCAGGTCAGCGTTGTGCCGTCGAACGAGCAGCCGGCGGGCAAGACCCCCAGTGTCAAACCACGATCCGGGGTATCTACCAGCACCAACTCATCGGTGAGTGCGGATCCATCGATTTCGACGGAGAGGGTGTAACGGACCGTCTGACCGATCTGCACCTGCGCGCCCGTGGCAGGATCGGAGGACTTCGTCACAACCACACTCGGCTCGACCATCGGTGTGGTGGTTTCACAGATTCCTGCGCACGTCGGTGCATCATCGCCCGTGCCCACGACCGCATTGGTCACCGTTCCACGTGCCTGCGGATTGACCGTCGCCGTGTAGGTCACCGCGTACGTGCCCGGCAGCGTGCCCACCGGCAGCGTGCACACCAGCGGGTTGGCCGCGTTGCAGGTGTAAGCACCGGCATTGGTCACCGCACCGAACGTCAGACCCGTGCCCAGCGTGTCGGTCATCACCAGGTCGCCCGTGATAGCCGCATTGACCACTGTGACCGTCAGCGTGTAGATGATGGTGTCACCAACGCTGACGTTCGACTGGCCTGCCGGCAGTACGGCGGCCTTGGTATAGGTCACCAGCGGCGGCAGCGGCTTGGTCACCGGCGTTTCAGTACTGCAGACACCTGCACACGTAGGCGTATCGTTGCCGGTGCCGACCACGGCGTTGTCCACCGTGCCCACGGCCTGGTCATTCACCGTCGCCGTGTAGGTCACCGTGTAGGTGCCCGGCAGCGTGCCCACCGGCAGCGTGCACACCAGCGGGTTGGTGCTGTTGCAGGTGTACGCACCGGCATTGGTCACCGCACCGAACGTCAGGCCCGTGCCCAGCGTGTCGGTCAGCGTCGTCACCGACGTGGTCTGCGAGTTCGCCACCACCGTCGTCAGCGTGTAGGTGATCGTGTCACCCACCGCCACCGGGCCGGCCGTGCTGGCCGACTTGCTGTAGCTCACCGCAGGCGCCGTCACCGGCGTGCTGGTGCCGCAGTTCGTCGTGCAGGTCGCGTTGGTGCCGACCACGGCGTTGTCCACCGTGCCCACGGCCTGGTCATTCACCGTCGCCGTGTAGGTCACCGTGTAGGTGCCCGGCAGCGTGCCCACCGGCAGCGTGCACACCAGCGGGTTGGTGCTGTTGCAGGTGTACGCACCGGCATTGGTCACCGCACCGAACGTCAGGCCCGTGCCCAGCGTGTCGGTCAGCGTCGTCACCGACGTGGTCTGCGAGTTCGCCACCACCGTCGTCAGCGTGTAGGTGATCGTGTCACCCACCGCCACCGGGCCGGCCGTGCTGGCCGACTTGCTGTAGCTCACCGCAGGCGCCGTCACCGGCGTGCTGGTGCCGCAGTTCGTCGTGCAGGTCGCGTTGGTGCCGACCACGGCGTTGTCCACCGTGCCCACGGCCTGGTCATTCACCGTCGCCGTGTAGGTCACCGTGTAGGTGCCCGGCAGCGTGCCCACCGGCAGCGTGCACACCAGCGGGTTGGTGCTGTTGCAGGTGTACGCACCGGCATTGGTCACCGCACCGAACGTCAGGCCCGTGCCCAGCGTGTCGGTCAGCGTCGTCACCGACGTGGTCTGCGAGTTCGCCACCACCGTCGTCAGCGTGTAGGTGATCGTGTCACCCACCGCCACCGGGCCGGCCGTGCTGGCCGACTTGCTGTAGCTCACCGCAGGCGCCGTCACCGGCGTGCTGGTGCCGCAGTTCGTCGTGCAGGTCGCGTTGGTGCCGACCACGGCGTTGTCCACCGTGCCCACGGCCTGGTCATTCACCGTCGCCGTGTAGGTCACCGTGTAGGTGCCCGGCAGCGTGCCCACCGGCAGCGTGCACACCAGCGGGTTGGTGCTGTTGCAGGTGTACGCACCGGCATTGGTCACCGCACCGAACGTCAGGCCCGTGCCCAGCGTGTCGGTCAGCGTCGTCACCGACGTGGTCTGCGAGTTCGCCACCACCGTCGTCAGCGTGTAGGTGATCGTGTCACCCACCGCCACCGGGCCGGCCGTGCTGGCCGACTTGCTGTAGCTCACCGCAGGCGGGACATACGTATTGGTTATAGAGCAGGTCGCACTCTCGCCGTTCGACAACGTCAGCTGATTGCCCGCCAGCGCGCCGCCGGTACAGCTCCAGGCACCGGCCGTATAGGTGACATTGCTCACGCCACCGGTTTCGGACAGCGTATAGATGCCCGCGCTTACAGGTGCGGCACTTACGCCCCCTGCCCCACTGACCGGCGTGGGACCTGCAGCGAGCAGCGTCCAACTTGTCGCAACGGCCGAGCCGCCGCTTACCGTCTTGACCAGCGTCAGCGTGGCGGCCTGGTCATTGTTGGTGATCGTGCAGGTCGCGTTCTGGCCGTTGGCCAGGGTCAGCTGGCTGCCCGACAGGGTGCCGGCCGTGCAGCTCCATGCGCCGGCGGTATAGCCGGCCGCCGTGACTTCCGACAGCGTGTACACGCCGGCGTTGACCGAAGCATTGGTCACCGCGGCCGTGCCGCTCACGCCGGTGATCGTCGTCGGACCGGTCGCCGTCAGCGGGAAGCTGCTGACGGTGGCTGTGCCGCCATTGTCGTTGATGACGGTCTTGACCAGCGTCAGCGTCGCCGCCTGATCGTTGTTGGTGATCGAACAGCTGGCGTTCTGACCATTCGACAGCGTGAGCTGATTGCCCGACAGCGTGCCGGCCGTGCAACTCCAGCTGCCCGCGACGTAGCCGGCCGCCGTCAATTCCGACAGCGTGTACACGCCGGCGTTGACCGAAGTATTGGTCACCGCGGCCGTGCCGCTCACGCCGGTGATCGTGGTCGGACCCATCGCCGTCAGCGGGAAGCTGCTGACGGTGGCGGTGCCGCCATTGTCGTTGATGACGGTCTTGACCAGCGTCAGCGTCGCGGCCTGGTCATTGTTGGTGATCGTACAGGTCGCGCTCTGGCCGCTGGCCAGGGTCAGCTGGTTGCCCGACAGTGTGCCGGCCGTGCAGCTCCAGCTGCCCGCGGCATAGCCGGCCGCCGTGACTTCCGACAGCGTGTACACGCCGGCGTTGACCGAAGCGTTGGTCAGCGCGGCCGTGCCGCTCACGCCGGTGATCGTGGTCGGGCCGGTCGCCGTCAGCGGGAAGCTGCTGACCGTGGCGGTGCCGCCGTTGTCGTTGATGACGGTCTTGACCAGCGTCAGCGTGGCAGGCTGGTCGTTGTTGATGATGGTGCAGGTGGCGACGTCATTGCCGACCAGGTTGATCGTGTTGCCGGCGACCGCCGCGCCCCCATTCTTGCTGCAGCTCCAGGTGCTGGCGGTGTAGCCCGAGGATCCCCCGGACTCGGACAACGCATACGTACCTGCCGCCACGGGGGCACTGGTGACGCTCCCGCTGCCGGTGACGCCCGAGATGGTCGTAGCCGAACCCGTTGCGGTGAGTGTCCAACCCGTAGCGGGGGCGGTGCCGCCGTTGTCATTGACGACCTGCTTCACCAGCGTGAGGCGAGGCAGTGCCTGCACGCCCACCGTGACCGTGGACGTATTGTTGGCCGGATTGCGGTCGACCACCGGCGAACCTGGCGGCAGCGCGACGGTGGCCGTGTTCTGCACGGATGTCTGCGCGTGCGCGGGGACCAGGCCCGTGATGGCGAACAACAGCCCGAGGGCTGCCGTCATGGGGTGGCGAAGGGCCAATTTGCGGAAATGGGTCAGGCCGTGCACGGTGGTCCCTTGCGCTGGATCAGGAATAGCCAGCCGGGAACTGCCCCCCCCAAAGCTGTCTTGAAGTCGCCCGCCCTCGATCACGCTCGGCGCGTGAATTTGGGGGTCTAGGTCACAGTTCGCGTTCGATGAACGAAAGCGGACACGGCGCACCCGACGTTCAACACCTCTCTGATTCGCTTGATTTGCCTGGAGTTGGCAGGTCGTCACTCTCTAAATGAGGCTGGTCTCTCATTTTGGTCCGCGCGGTGCGGTCCGGGCGCCGGAATACGTGGCGATGGGGTCGGTCGCCGACCGGCGGGGCGCATTGAGAAACGCCGCTACACACCCCGGACAGCCGCCCGGCGTGGTCGTCAGAAAGAAGGGGGATGGACGCCGGCCCGCGGGGCCGGCCGAGGAGCGTCAGTCGCTCTGCAGCTCGGCGACGAAGTCGTAGGCGTCGCCGCGGTAGTACGAGCGGGTGGACTCGACCACCCGGCCGTCATCCAGGAAGGCGCGGCGTTCGACCAGCAGGCCCGGGCTGCCCACGGGCAGTTCCAGGTGGCGCGCGGCCTCTTCGTCAAGCGCGACGGCACGCAGGCGCTGCAGGGCCCGCTTGGGACGATTGCCGTAAGCATCCAGCGCCTCGTACAGCGACGTGGTGACGCTTTCCGGATCGGGCAGCAGGGAATACGGCACCAGCGTGCGTTCGATCGCGATGGGCGAACCGTCCACGTGGCGCAGGCGGTACATGCGCACCACGCCGCTGCCCGGCGACAGGTTCAGCGCCATTGACTCCTCCGGGGTCACTTCACCCACGGAACGCTCCAGGAACTTCACCTGCGGATTGAGCCCGCGCTCGCGCAGGTCGTCGGTGAAGCTGGTCAGGCGGGAGAACTGGCGCAGGATGCGCTCGGCCACGAAGGTGCCTGCCCCCTGCCGCTGCACCAGCAGACCACTTTCGATCAGGCCCGCCAGCGCCTTGCGGATGGTCACCCGCGACAGGTCCAGCAGCTGGGCCAGGTCGCGCTCGCTCGGCAGGGCCTGGCCGGGCCGCAGCACGCCGGCATCCATCAGGTTCTGCAGCGCGCGGCGCAGACGCAGGTAGGCCACCGCACGCGTGGACTCGCCGGTCTGCAGGCGCTGGTATTCCTCGAGCAGGTTCTTTTGCATGTGAATCAAAATACCAGTGGAGTACCAATATCGCAACAATTCCGTTACAGGCCCGGACCTGTTGGCACGTCGTGGTACCCCGGTGGTATGGTTATCACTCATTACCCGTGTGCCGAGACGCCCGTGACCGCGAAGACCCTGCCCGTCGACACTTTCGATCTCGTCATCTTTGGCGGGACCGGCGACCTGGCGCTGCGCAAGCTGCTGCCGGGCCTGCTGCGCCGCTACGCCGACGGCCAGATCCCGGAAGACAGCCGCATCCTGGGCGTGGCCCGCGACAAGCAGGGCGATGACGAATACCGGGCCAAGGTCGGCAACGCGCTGGCCCGCGCCTGCGGCCACGACGAAGCACTGAAAGCCAAGCTGCCGGCGTTCCTCGAAAAGCTGGGCTACCTGGCCCTGGACGCCACCCGAGACGAAGGCTGGGACGACTTCACCGCCCGCCTGCAGACCTCCGGCGACCGCATCCGCGTGTTCTACCTGTCCACCAGCCCCACGCTGTTCGTGAACATCTGCGACCGCCTGCGCGCGCACGGCCTGAACACCGGCAACGCCCGCGTGGTCATCGAGAAGCCGATCGGCCGCGACTTGGCCAGTGCCGCGGTCATCAACGACGCCGTCGGCAGTGCGTTCGCCGAAAGCCAGATCTTCCGCATCGACCATTACCTGGGCAAGGAAACCGTCCAGAACCTGCTGGCGCTGCGCTTCGCCAACATCCTGTTCGAACCGTTGTGGAACGCCAGCCGCATCGACCACGTGCAGATCACCGTGGCCGAGACCGTCGGCCTGGAGAAGCGCGCCGGCTACTACGACACCTCCGGCGCGCTGCGCGACATGGTGCAGAACCACCTGCTGCAGCTGCTGTGCATGGTGGCCATGGAACCCCCGGCCGCGCTGCAGGCCGACGCCGTGCGCGACGAGAAACTGAAGGTCCTGCGCTCGCTGCGCCCGATCACCGCCGAAGACGCCGGCCAGCTGACCGTGCGGGGCCAGTACCGCGCCGGCGCCAGCAATGGCGCGGCCGTGCCCGGCTACCTGGACGAACTGGGCCGCGATGATTCGCGCACCGAGACCTTCGTGGCCATCAAGGCCGAAGTGGACAACTGGCGCTGGGCCGGCGTGCCGTTCTACCTGCGCACCGGCAAGCGGCTGTCCGAGCGCGTGTCCGAGATCGTCATCGCCTTCAAGCAGGTGCCGCATTCCATCTTCGACGACAGCGCCGGCCCGGTGATGGGCAACAAGCTGGTGCTGCGCCTGCAGCCGGACGAAGGCGTCAAGCTGTGGCTGATGATCAAGGACCCGGGCCCCGGTGGCCTGCGCCTGCAGCACGTGCCGCTGGACATGAGCTTCGCCGAGGCCTTCGGCGTGCACCAGCCGGAAGCCTACGAACGCCTGCTGATGGACGTGGTGCGCGGCAACCAGACGCTCTTCATGCGCCGCGACGAAGTGGAAGCCGCCTGGAAGTGGGTCGACCCGATCCTGGCGGCGTGGGAAAACCTGCGCGAAGCCCCCAAGCCCTACACCGCCGGCTCGTGGGGCCCCAGCGCCGCCGTGGCCCTGGTCGAACGCGACGGCCGCACCTGGCACGAAGACACCGTCTGACGCCCCGGCCCTGCCACGGCAGGGCTGCCCGCCCGGACCCCGGTCCGTCTTCCCACGGGAACCTCCCACCTCCCGAGCGCCACCATGCCCCCTACCGATCTTTCCCTGCAGATCCAGCTGCATCCCTTCGCCGACGGCGACGCCGTGGCCCAGGCGCTGGCGCAGGCCGTGGCCGACGACCTGCGCGCCGCCCTCGCCCTGCGCGGCAACGCCAGCCTCGCCCTGTCCGGCGGCACCACCCCGCGCCGCTTCCTGCAGGCCCTGTCGCAGCAGGCACTGGACTGGTCGCAGGTCACCGTCACCCTGGTCGACGAGCGCTGGGTCGCCGACGACCACGAGCGCTCCAACGCCCGCCTGCTGAAGGAATACCTGCTGCAGGGCGCCGCCGCGCAGGCCCGTTTCGTCCCCCTGTTCCGTCCCGCCGCCACCCCGGATGAGGTGCTGCAGGCCGTGGCCGCCGACCTGCCGCTGCCGCTGGATGTCGCCGTGCTGGGCATGGGTAGCGATGGCCATACCGCCTCGTTCTTCCCGGGCGGCGACCGCCTGGCCGAGGCCCTCGATCCGGCAGGCGACGCCGTGGTGCTGCCGATGCGCGCGCCCGGTGCCGGCGAACCCCGCATCACCCTCACCCTGCCCGTCCTGCGCGATGCCGGCCGCCTCTATCTGCATATCGAAGGCGGCGAGAAGCGCCAGGTGCTGCAGCAGGCACTGTCCGGCCAGGGCGGCGGCTCGGGTTATCCGATGCGCGCCGTGCTGCAGGCACTGGCGTCGCCGTTGCAGGTCTATCTGGCCTATTGAAGCCCGCTCCGGCCGTGCATGCCGCGTGTTTGCTTGAGGCAAACCGTGCCTCACCGCTTATAATGCCGCCTTGTCCGCGGCGCCCAGGCGTCCGGGTCTTGCCCGGACGGCCGGTACCGCAGTCCCGGGGCTCCCGTCATTCGTAGCCATGCATGGCCCCGGGCCATGCTGCCAAAGGTGGAAAGTGCGTAACTACGACCTCGAATTCCTCAAGCATTTCTCGATGGTGATCGGCTTCTTGGCCCTGGTCACCGCTGGCCTGATCGTCGGCGCGTACTTCCTGCACGGCACCCTGCCGCCGGAAGTGAACCCCAAGACCGTGCAGCTCACCGAAGCCCGCATCGCGCCCGCCGGCGCCGTGTATGCCGGCGAGACCGGTGCCGCCGCGCAGGCCGCGGCCGCCGCCGCCGCCAAGGCCGCCGCCGCTTCGCAGGTCGCCTATGGCGGCACCACCGACGGCAGCGTGATCTACCAGAACCTGTGCGGCGCCTGCCACACCAACGGCGTGGGCAAGGCCCCCATGCTGACGGCCGCCGGCATGGGCGCACGCGCCGGCAAGGGCAAGGACACGCTGTACAAGCACGCCATCGAAGGCTTCACCGGCCCGGACGGCGGCATCATGCCGGCCAAGGGCGGCAACCCGGCCCTGACCGACGAGCAGGTCCAGGTCACGGTCGACTGGATGCTGGCCAACGTGAAGTAAGGCCACACGCCTTCCGCAGAAAACGCCGCCTCCGGGCGGCGTTTCTGTTTCCGCCTTCCCGTCATGCATTGCGTTTACCCTTGCCACCTCGCTTTCCCGGTCCACCCACGATGACGCCTTCCCGCTCGCTGCTGTCGCTCGCCCTGCTCGCCACCTTGGCTTTGCCCGCCTGCGCGGCCACGCCGAAGGAACGCGTCACGCCCATCGGCCAGGTGCAGGGCGACGGCACGCGCAGCCCGCTGGAGGGCCAGACCGTCACCGTGGAAGGCGTGGTCACCGGCGCGTTCGTCGAGGGCCTGCGCGGGTTCTTCCTGCAGGACGCCGGTGACGGCAATGCGACGACCTCCGACGCGCTGTTCGTCGCGCTCGAAGAAGGCACACCCGCGCCCACCGTCAACGCAGGCGACCGCGTCCGCGTGCGCGGCGTGGTGGGCGAACGCAAGGCGGGCGGCAACGACACGCTCACCGCGCTGCATGCACCGGGGGTGCAGGCACGCGGCAAGGGTGGCATCGCGCCCGTCGTGCTGACCGCGCAGCCGGACGACTGGGAACCCTACGAAGGCATGCTCGTCCGCATCGATGCCCCGCTCACGCTGAGCGGCACCGATGCGCTGGGCCGTTTCGGCGAACTCACCACCAGCTTCGGCGGCCGCCTGTGGCAGCCCACCGAAATCGCCGCGCCCGGCAGTGCGGACGCCAAGCGCATCGTCGCGGACAACGCGCGCCGCACGCTGGTGCTGGACGACGGCAGCGCCCAGCGCGACCCCGCCGGCGTCTGGTACGTGAAGGACGGCCAGCCCCTGCGCACCGGCACCGCGGTGACCGGCGTGCAGGGCATCGTCGATGCGCGGCACGGCGGCTGGCGCCTGCAGCTGACCGCCGCGCCGACCATCGCCGCGCCGGAACGCCCGGCGGCACCGCAGGTCGCAGGCAACGTGCGCGTGGCCGCGTTCAACCTGGAAAACCTGTTCAACGGCGATGGCCAGGGCGGCGGCTTCCCCACCGAACGCGGCGCCAAGACGGCCGCGCAGTACCAGGCGCAGATGCAGAAGCTGGTCGGCACCATCCGCGGCCTGAACCCCGACATCGCCGCGCTGATGGAACTGGAGAACGACGGCTACGGCGCCGATTCCAGCCTGGCGCAGCTGGTCGCGGCACTGAACGCCGGCGGCGGCACGTGGCGCTTCATCGACGCCAAGCAGGGCCCGGGGCCGGACACCATCCGCGTGGGCATCATCTACCGCAGCGACAAGGTGAAGCCCACCGGCACACCCGCCACGCTGCAGGAAGGCCCATTCGGCGAACGCAGCCGCAGCCCGCTGGCGCAGGCGTTCGTGCGCGGCAAGAGTGCGCCCTTCGTCGTGGTCGCCAACCACTTCAAGTCGAAGGGCTGTTCGGAAAGCAGCGGCGCCGACGCCGACCAGAAGGACGGCGCCGGCTGCTGGAACGCGCTGCGCGTGGCGTCGTCCCAGCGCTTGGACGCGTGGCTGAAGACCGACCCCACCCGCACCCGCAGCGACCGCGTGGTCATGCTCGGCGACTTCAATGCCTACGCGATGGAAGACCCGATGCGCTGGTTGCGCGACGACGCGGGGTGGGTGGATGCGTTCAAGCAGGCCGGCATCGCACAGCCCTACAGCTACGTGTACAGCGGCCTCAGTGGCCGCCTCGACCACGCCCTGCTCACCCCGTCACTGGCGAAGCAGCTGCGCGGCGCCGCGGAGTGGCACATCAACGCCGACGAACAGGATGCGCAGGGCTACGCCGACGGCGACCCCGCCGTGCCCTACCGCAGCTCCGACCACGACCCGCTGCTGCTGGGCTTCGATCTCTGACGCAGGCCCAACGCGACGTCGCGGCGCGTCAGGCACCTTTCGATGGGTGCCGTCGAGGTAGTGAGGCGCGCTGGCGGAGCTCTCAAGTGAGATGACGAGGCTTTTATCTGCGTCGACGAGGCTTTCTTGTCCCTCGCCGAGGCTTTCAGCTGAGATGACGAGGCCTTGAGGTGAGATGACGAGGCTTTGAAGTGAGATGTCGCACCTTCGAGGTGCGTCGTCGAGGTTTTACTGTGCGATGACGAGGCTTATCTGTGAGCCGACGAGGCTTTCAACCGCGTTGACGCTGTTCCAAGGTGCGACGACGGAGAAAAAAGCCTCGCGCGCAGTGTTCGGAGCTGCGACGACGAGGAGAATTTCTTCGTCATGGAACAATAAGACTCCCCCGGTGCACGTCGCCCGCGGGACAACGGAGATCCCCTCTGCCGGGCAGCCCTTCCCCGGGTGCGCTGCGCTTACCCGGGCTACACGGACTCCGTCAGCAACGGATGCGCCCGGGTCCACCGTCATGACGGCCACGGATCGTTCGCGAAGGTGGGCTGGGGGAGCGCAGCCTACGGGTCCTGATGGTCCGGTTCACGGGACGTGTGGGCCACCTTCGACGCATTCCGCGCTTCGCATCCGTACGCCTTCCCTGCACCTCACCCCACCGGCGCAAACCGCCGCACCGCCTGCCCGTCCACCATCACGTCCCCGCAGAACATCGCGTACGGCCGCACCCACAAGCCGCCTTCACCATACAGCGCGCGGTACACCACCACCGGCTCCAGCGTCTCGCTGTGCCGCGCCACCGCGACCACGTCGTAGTCGTTGCCCTTGTAGTGGCGGTAAAGGCCGGGCGTCAGTTCGGGGAGGGCGGGGAGTGTGGCCATGCGTGTCCCTTGTGAATGAGTAGGGTGGGCCTTGGCCCACCGTGTCGAACATGGTCCCCCAGTGGAGCCTCAATACCCCGCCGCCTGCCCATCCTTGCGGCTTTCGCTGGCGCCGTAGTACACGCCGGTCTCCGGGTCGCGCTTGATGGCCTGGTAGCCGCCGTAGGGGCCGAGGGCCCATTCGACGTGGTGGCCTTTGTCCATCAGCGCGCGGATGGTTTCGTAGGGGAAGCCGGACTCCAGCTGCACCACGCCGCCGTCGGACATGGCGGTGGCCTGGCCGGTGGGTTCGGTGGAACCGTCGTGCTGGATGCGTGGCGCGTCGCCGGCTTCCTGCAGGTTCATGCCGAAGTCGACCAGGTTCATCACGATCTGCACGTGGCCCTGCGGCTGCATGGCGCCGCCCATCAGGCCGAAGCTGATGTGCGGCTTGCCGTCCTTGGTGATGAAGGCGGGGATGATGGTGTGGAACGGGCGCTTGCCGGGCGCGTAGCTGTTGGGGTGGCCTTCCTTCAGCACGAACATCTCGCCGCGGTCCTGCAGGATGAAGCCCAGGCCCGGCGGCGTCATGCCGCTGCCCATGCCGCGGTAGTTGGACTGGATCAGCGAAACCATCATGCCGTCCTTGTCGGCGACGGTCATGTAGATGGTGTCGCCTTCGTCCAGTTCCTTCGGCGTGCCGGGCTGCACTTCGCGCAGCACCTTGTCGGGCGAGATGAGCTTGGCGCGATCGCGCGCGTAGGGCTTGGAGATCAGTCGCGCGACCGGTGCGGCCTGGAAGGCGGGATCGGCGTACCAGCGCGCGCGGTCGGCGAAGGCCAGCTTCTTGGCTTCGACGAACAGGTGCACGTGCTCGGCGCTGCCGAAGCGAATCCTGCTGAAGTCGTAGCCTTCCAGCACGTTGAGCATCTGCAGCGCGGCGATGCCCTGGCCGTTGGGCGGCAGCTCCCACACGTCGTAGCCACGGTAGTTGGTGCTGACCGGCTGCACCCACTCGCCCGCGTGCGAGGCCATGTCGTCGTAGCTCAGGAAGCCGCCGTTGGCCTTGAAGTAGCTGTCGATGGTGCGCGCGATGTCGCCCTTGTAGAACGCATCACGGCCACCCTCGGCGATCTGCTGCAGCGTGTTGGCGAGGGACGGGTTCTTCCAGAGTTCGCCGGTGCGCGGCGCGCGGCCGCCGACGGTGAACTGCTCCTTGAAGCCGGGGAATTTCGACAGCCGCGGGACCGAGCGCTCCCAGTAGTAGGCGATGGTCTGGTGGACCGGGTGGCCTTCGCGCGCGTAGCGGATGGTGGGCGCCAGCACGTCCTGCATCGGCAGCTTGCCGAAGCGGCCATGCAGCGCGAACCAGGCATCCACGGTGCCGGGCACGCTGACCGGCAGCGGGCCGTGCGGCGGGATGTCGGTGATGCCCTGCTGCTCGACTACTTCAAGCAGCAGGGCATCACCGGCAGCGGGCCGTGCGGCGGGATGTCGGTGATGCCCTGCTGCTTGAAGTAGTCGAGCGTCAGCGATTTCGGCGAGCGGCCGGAACCGTTGTAGCCGTGCAGCTTCTTGGTCTTCGGGTCCCAGACGATGGCGAACAGGTCGCCGCCGATGCCGTTGCCGGTGGGTTCCATCAGGCCGAGTGCGGCATTGGCCGCGATGGCGGCATCCATCGCGGTGCCGCCCTGCTTCATCACGTCCAGCGCGATCTGCGTGGCGAGGGGATGCGAGGTGGCGGCCATCGCGTGCGGTGCGATGACTTCCGAGCGCGTGGCGAAATCACGGCCGGCGATGCGGTCGGCAGCCAGCGAAGGCAGGGACAGGGCAACGGCCAGACTGGCCGCCAGGCGGAGCTTGAGGGTTGCGCGCATGGTCACGACGGGCTGGCGCGCGGTGCGCGCCTTCACCCGTCGATGTTACGCGTTACGGCCAGCGCGGCGGGTTGGCCAGCCAGGCGGCGTGCACTTCGGCCAGCTTGGCGCGCTCGGCCTCGCTCCAGGCGGGCAGCATGCGGGCGAAGTTGGCCGGGTCGGTCCACTGGGTGGGCTCGGTGCGCACGGCGGCGCCGTACCACTCCACGGCCTCGGCCTTGCGGCCTTCCGACCACAGCCCCAGTGCCAGCGTGGGCGGCACCCAGGACGGCCCGCCGACGGTGGTCACCAGCGGCGCCCACTGCTGCACGGCCGGGCCGTATTCGCCCAGGCGGTACAGGTCCCAGCCGTAGTTCCAGCTGATGGACCGCCACACCGTGCCGCCGTTCTGCGTGCTGGCCAGCGCCTGCTGGTACAGCTGCTTGCCCAGGTCGACGCGGCCGTCGTTGATGGCCACATGCGCAAGCTGGGCGGTGGCTTCGACGATCCGGCGGCCACGCTCGCGCGCTTTGACCAGCTGGTCCACCAGCGCTTCGCCTTCCACGCCACTGACCACGACGATGGGTGCCGCGGAACGGTCCTCGTCGAAGTAGAACTCTTTCGGTTTGGGCAGGCTCTGCGCCTGCACGGAAAATGCGACCGACGCCAGCACGATGGCCAGCGACGCGATAAACCCCTTGTTCACGACAATCCCCTGCAACACTGATGACACCCCTCGCCCCATCCTAACCGCTGCAATGCACAACGGCGAAGTGATGGCCGTCACATAAAACGGCGCTGTTACAATGCGCGCCTTCGCGCCCGGGGGTTTTCGGGCCTCGCCAGCCGTTCCACGGGCCCGCCATGACCAGCACAGCAGAACTCACCTCCCCCTCGTCCGCCAATACGCCGCAGATCGGGGTGCTGGACAACGACTACACCCTCGAACACAAGTACACGCGCACCGATGGCCGCATCTACCTGAGCGGCGTGCAAGCGCTGGTGCGGCTGCCGCTGATGCAGCGCCTGCGCGACCAGGCGGCGGGTCTGAACACCGCCGGCTTCATCAGTGGTTACCGCGGCAGCCCGCTGGGCGGCTTCGACCTGGAGCTGTGGCGCGCGCGCAAGCATCTGGAAGCCGCGGCGGTGAAGTTCACCCCGGGCCTCAACGAAGACCTCGGCGCCACGATGGTGTGGGGCACGCAGCAGACCAACCTGTTCCCCGGTGCCAAGGTCGATGGCGTGTACTCGATGTGGTACGGCAAGGGGCCGGGCGTGGACCGCTGCGGCGACGTGTTCAAGCATGGCAACGCGGCGGGCACAAGCCAGCATGGCGGCGTGCTGGCGCTGGCGGCGGACGACCACAACTGCCGCAGCTCCACGTTGCCGCACGGGTCGGAGGACGAATTCGTCAGCGCGATGATGCCGGTGCTGAACCCGGCGGGCGTGCAGGACATCCTGGACCTGGGCCTGGTGGGCTGGGCGATGAGCCGCTACACCGGCCGCTGGATCGGCTTCAAGACGATCGCCGAGACGGTGGAATCGTCGGCGTCGGTGCAGGTGGATCCGTTCGCGCGCACCATCGTGCTGCCGGAAGACTTCGACATGCCGATGGGCGGGCTGAACATCCGTTGGCCCAACCCGCCGCTGGACCAGGAGATGCGCCTGCACAAGTACGCGGTCGCCGCCGCGCAGGCGTTCGCCCGCGCCAACAACGTCGACCGCATCGTGCTGGATTCGCCGCGTGCGCGGCTGGGCATCGTCACCACCGGCAAGAGCTACCTGGACGTGCTGCAGGCGCTGGAATACCTGGGCCTGGACGAACAGGCCTGCGCCGACATCGGCATCCGCGTCTACAAGGTCGGCATGACCTGGCCGCTGGAGCCGGTGGGCATCGCCAACTTCGCCAGGGGGCTGGAAGACATCGTGGTGGTGGAGGAGAAGCGTGCCTTCATCGAGCGGCAGATGAAGGAGTACTTCTACAACTGGCCGGCCAATGCGGGCACGCGCCCGTCCATCGTCGGCAAGTACGACGAGGCCGGCGAGTGGATCCTGCCGAGCACCGGCGAACTGACCCCGGCCACCATCGCCGGCGTGATCGGCCGCCGCATCCAGCGCTTCTTCACGACCGAATCGATCGAACAGCGCCTGCGCTGGATGGAGGACAAGGAGGCCGAAATGGCGCTGCCACGCGCCAACTTCCCGCGCGTGCCGCATTACTGCAGCGGCTGCCCGCACAACACCTCGACGGTGGTGCCGGAAGGCTCGCGTGCGCTCGGCGGCATCGGCTGCCACTACATGGTGACGTGGATGGACCGCGACACCGACACCTTCACGCACATGGGCGGCGAAGGCGTGACGTGGTCCGGGCAGGCGCCGTTCACCGAGACCGAGCACGTCTTCCAGAACCTGGGCGACGGCACGTTCTTCCACTCCGGCTCGCTGGCGGTGCGCCAGTCGGTGGCCACCGGGGTGAACATCACCTACAAGATCCTCTACAACGACGCCGTGGCGATGACCGGCGGCCAGCCGGTGGACGGCACGCTGTCGGTGCCGCAGATCGCGCACATGATGCGCGCCGAGGGCGTGGACACGATCGTCGTGGTCAGCGACGAGATCGGCAAGTGGAGCAAGCGCGAACTCTTCCCGACCGGCGTGGAGTTCTTCGACCGCGGCCGCCTGGACGAGGTGCAGAAGCAGCTGCGCACGGTCAAGGGCGTGTCCATCCTGATCTACGACCAGGTCTGCGCCACCGAGAAGCGTCGCCGCCGCAAGCGCGGCAAGCTGCCGGACCCGGCCAAGCGCACGATGGTCAACACGCTGGTCTGCGAAGGCTGCGGCGACTGCGGCGTGAAGAGCTTCTGCGTGTCGGTGCTGCCGAAGGAAACCGAGTTCGGCCGCAAGCGCGAGATCGACCAGTCCAACTGCAACAAGGACTTCCGCTGCGTCGACGGCTTCTGCCCCAGCTTCGTCACCGTGCATGGCGGCACGCCGCGCAAGGGCAAGAAAGCCAATGCGGCCGACCTGCTGGCCTCGCTGCCTGCCCCGGTGGTGAAGTCCGACCTGGCGCAGCCCTGGAACATCCTCATCACCGGCGTCGGTGGCACCGGCGTGGTGACCATCGGCGCGTTGCTCGGCATGGCCGGCCACCTGGAAGGCAAGGGTGCCAGCGTGCTCGACCAGACCGGCCTGGCGCAGAAGGGCGGCGCGGTGACCACGCACATCCGCATCGCGCGCACGCCGGAAGACATCCACGCCGTGCGCATCGCCGCGGGCGAAGCCGACCTGGTGCTGGGCTGCGACATGGTGGTGGTCAACGACTACTGGGTGCTGTCGAAGGTACGCGGCGAGCGCTCGCAGGTGGTGCTGAACACCTATGAGGCGATGCCGGGCACGTTCACCACGCATCCGGACATGCAGTTCCCGGCCACCGACATCGTCGCCGGCGTGAAGGTCGCGCTGGGTGGCCGCGAGCCGATGCTGGTCGATGCCACGCAGATCGCAACCGCACTGATCGGCGACGCGATCGGCAGCAACCTTTTCATGCTGGGCTACGCCTGGCAGCAGGGCCTGGTGCCGATCTCGTTCGACGCCATCATGCGCGCCGTCGAGCTCAATGGCGCCGCCATCGAGATGAACAAGACGGCCTTCGCGTGGGGCCGGCTGGCCGTGGTGAACCCGCAGGCGGTGCAGGAAGCCGCCGGCCTGATCCACAACACGCAGACCGAGAGCGAGCGCACGCCGGGCACGCTGCAGATCCTGCCGCCGGGCGAGTGGGAAAGCACCGAGTGGGGTTCCAACGCCGCGCTGCGCACGCCGGACAACGAGAACGAACTGCGCGGCCTGCCGGAAGGCAGTGCGGGCAACGGCGACAACGTGGCCTTCCTGCCGCTGGACGACCTGCGCCTGTCGCGCTCGCTGGACGAGCTGATCACGCGCCGCTCGGCCTTCCTCACCGACTACCAGGACAGCGCCTACGCCCGGCGCTACACCGACCTCGTCGCGAAGGTACGTGCGGCCGAGAACGTGAAGGCGCCGGGTTCCACCGCGCTGACCGAGGCCGTGGCCCGCTATTTCTTCAAGCTGATGGCCTACAAGGACGAGTACGAAGTCGCGCGCCTGTACACCAGCGGTGATTTCCAGCGCCGGCTGCAGCAGCAGTTCGATGGCGACTACCAGGTGCGTTTCCACCTGGCGCCGCCGCTGCTGGCCAAGAAGGACGCGCAGGGTCGCCTGATCAAGAAGGAATACGGCCCGTGGATGTTCAAGGCCTTCGGCCTGCTGGCGAAGCTGCGCTTCCTGCGCGGCGGCACGTTCGACGTGTTCGGTTACACCGACGAGCGCAAGAGCGAGCGCCAGCTGATCGCCGACTACGAAAAGACCGTCGCTGAACTGCTGGCCGCGCTGGATGGCGGCAAGCTGGGCCTGGCGGTGGAGATCGCCAGCATCCCCGAGCACATCCGCGGCTATGGCCACGTCAAGGAAAAGCACCTGCACGCGGCGAAGGCACGCGAGGCGGAACTGCTGGCGACCTGGCGCAACCCGAGGGCGCTGCACATCGTGCAGGCGGCCTAAGACGAAGACCCCCGCTCCGGCGGGGGTTTTTGTTTGCGTCGCGTGCGCCGTGCGCACGAACTCCGTTACCTCCGCGAGTCCTGTGGGAGCGACGTGAGTCGCGAACGCGGATTGAAGAGACCTTTCGACACGGATCCGAGGCGGATGGCGGCCGATGCCGTGCCTGAAACCTTCGCTTGCGATCCGCTGTAGTCACGCTCATTTGTATCGAACGAACGCTTCCGGTCCACGGTCGCGACTCACGTCGCTCCTACAGGGTTTTCCGTTTGTACCAGACCAGGCAGCGATTGTTGGCCGGCATGGCGTTGTCTTCGACCAAGGACAGGCCGATGCTGCGCGCCAGCGCATCGACGGCTTCGAAGTCGCGGATGCCGGACGCGGGATCGCGGTCCTTCAGCCACTGCTCGAACGCACGGTTGCTGTCGCTGGTGAAGTCGCCGCCGTAGTTGAACGGGCCATAGACCACCAGCAAGCCGTTGTCGTCCAGCACCGCGGCGACCCCTGCGAAGAACGCCTGCACCTGCGGCCAGCCCATGATGTGCAGGCTGTTGGCGGTGAAGACCGCATCGAACCTGGCCTCGGGCCAAGGTCCGTCCACGTCGAGTCCGATCACGGGCGGTGTGTTCGGCAGTCCCGCTTCGTCCAGCCACATCGTGATGCCGGGCAGGTTGTCGGCCCGGTCGCTGCATTGCCATGACAGCCACGGCATCGCCGCGGCGAAATGTACGGCGTGCTGGCCGGTACCGCTGCCGACCTCGAGGACACGCCGCGTGTCGTCGAGGTGGCGCTGCAACACCTCCAGGATCGGCCCCTGGTTGCGCGCGCAGGAAGGCGCGAACGGCTTACCGCTCATGGAACGTCGCGCGTGCCAGGCACGCGACCCCTTGATCCTTCCGACGACGCGTCGACGTGCGCATGGCGCACGCTACGCCGAACGCACGTAGAAGCGTTTCGCGCCGCCTTCGCCCGCGCGCTCCTCGACGGTGAAGTGCCGCGGATGCGCCTTCATCAGGTCGCTGAGCTTCTTGTGGCCATACAGGCGGGTGTCGAAATCAGGACGCACCTTGCTGAGGTAGCTGCCGACGCTGCCGAGGAAGGCCCAGCCCTGGTCGTCGCTGGCTTCCTCGATGGCCTGGCGGATCAGCCGCAGCGGCAGGGATTCGTGCCGGGCCTGGTCCGGCGCTGGCGCGGCGGTGGGTTCGGCCTGGGCGGCGGGCTTCTTCGCCACCGGCTTCGCGGATTTTTTCGCCGGCTTGGCCGGCGGTGGCGGCGGCGCGGGCACTTCGCTGCGCAGCACTTCCACGTAGATGAACTTGTCGCAGGCCTGCACGAAGGCGTCCGGCGTCTTGCGCTCGCCGAAGCCGTAGACGGTCAGCCCTTCCTCGCGCAGGCGCTGGGCCAGGCGGGTGAAGTCGCTGTCGCTGGAGACCAGGCACACGCCGTCGAAGCGCCGCGTGTACATCAGGTCCATCGCGTCGATGATCAGCGAACTGTCGGTGGCGTTCTTGCCGCTGGTATAGGCGAACTGCTGCACCGGGTTGATCGAATGCTTCAGCAGCGCCTGCTTCCACTGCGTCATGCGCGTGCTGGTGAAGTCGCCGTAGATGCGCTTCACGCTGGCCACGCCGTACTTGGCCACTTCCGCCAGCAGGCCTTCGATCACGGCGGGCTGGGCGTTGTCGGCGTCGATCAGCACGGCGAGCCGCAGCTGTTCGTCGTCGTTCTCGGGCCTGACGGCCGGGCGGGATTTCATGCGGGCCGATTCCTGTGCGGGATGAGGCGCATTGTGCACCACGTGGCCGGGACATGACCGCGGTCACTTGACGCTGCCGCGCGCGCCGACGACAGTCAGGCGGCTTATTCCACCGGATCCGGGCATGCAACGACGCGACTTCCTCACCCTCGGCGGCCTGACCCTGGCAGGGCTGGCGCTTCCCGGCACGCGCGTGATCGCCGCCGAAGCGCTGCTGGAACCGGGCAACGTGGCGCAGAAGAAGCGACTGGCCGATGCGGCGCTGGCCGCCGCCACGGCCGCTGGCGCCACCTATTGCGACGTGCGCATCGGCCGTTACCTGCGGCAATCGCTGATCACCCGCGAGGACAAGGTGCAGAACGTGGTGAACACCGAATCCTCCGGCATCGGCGTGCGTGTGATCGCGCAGGGCGCCTGGGGATTCGCCGCGACCAACGAGCAGACCCCCGACGGCGTCGCCGCCGCGGCGCGGCAGGCCGTGGCCATCGCCCGCGCGAATGCCCGCATCCAGGGCAAGCCGGTGCAGCTGGCGCCGCTCAAGGGCGTGGGCGAGGTGGCGTGGAAGACGCCGATCGTGAAGAACGCGATGGCGGTGCCGGTGAAGGAGAAGGTGGACCTGCTGCTGGGCGCGAACGCCACCGCGCTGGCCGCGGGCGCCAGCTTCGCGGCCTCGCGCATGTTCGTCATCAACGAGCAGAAGTACTTCGCCAGCACCGACGGGTCGTACATCGACCAGGACGTGCACCGCATCTGGGTGCCTTTCACCGTCACCGTGGTCGACCAGGCCAGCGGCCGGTTCAAGACGCGCGACGGGCTGTCCGCACCGATGGGCATGGGCTACGAGTACCTGGACGCCAACCCGCAGGACAAGTTCGCGCTGCCGGGGGGCGTGGTGGCCTACGGCGCGTCATACGACCTGCGCGAGGACATCGTCGCGGCCGCCAGGCAGGCGCGCGCCAAGCTGACCGCCCCGTCGGTGAAGCCCGGCAAGTACGACCTGGTGGTGGACCCGTCCAACCTGTTCCTGACCATCCACGAAAACGTCGGCCATCCGCTGGAACTGGATCGCGTGCTGGGCTACGAGGCCAATTACGCCGGCACCAGTTTCGCCACGCTGGACAAGCGCGAGCAGCGCTTCCAGTGGGGCAGCCCGATCGTCAACTTCACCGCCGACAAGGTCGAGGCCCGCAGCCTGGGCGCGGTGGGTTACGACGACGAGGGTGTGAAGACCCGGCGCTGGGACCTGGTCAAGGACGGCGTGCTGGTCAATTACCAGGCCACCCGCGACGAAGTGCACATCCTGGGCGAGAGCGCCTCGCATGGCTGCAGCTATGCCGATTCGTGGAGCAGCGTGCAGTTCCAGCGCATGGCCAACGTGTCGCTGGCACCGGGCAAGGCGCCGCTGACGGTGGCCGAGATGGTCAAGGACGTGGAGAACGGCATCTACATCCACGGCCGCGGCTCGTATTCCATCGACCAGCAGCGCTACAACGCCCAGTTCGGCGGGCAGCTGTACTTCGAGATCAGGAACGGCCAGGTGACGCGGCAGATCGAAGACGCCGCGTACCAGATCCGCACGCCGGAGTTCTGGAACGCCTGCACGGCCATCTGCGACGAGCGCGACTACCGCCTGGGCGGTTCGTTCTTCGACGGCAAGGGCCAGCCCAGCCAGGTGTCGGCCGTCTCGCACGGCTCGTCCACCACCCGCTTCAACGGCATCAACATCATCAACACGGCACGATCCCTCGGGTGAACCCGGCGCCGATGGCGGTCACGGTACGTGCATCCGCCCGCCATCTATGCCGAAAGTCATTTGACGCCCTCTCCACGGCGGCGCAAGAATCGGGGCTGCTCCTGCGGGGTCCCATGCAGGCGCCGTGCTTCCGTCGCAATTCCCCTCCCGTGCCTTGCACGGGTCCCACTGGTGGAGAACAGCCTTGCAACGACGTGACTTCCTGACCCTGACGGGTCTCAGCGTGGGCGGCCTGATGGTGCCGTCCTTCCTTGGCAAGGCCATTGCCGCCGAACAGTTGCAGTCCACCCTGGACGTGGCGTTCAAGAAGCGCCTGGCCGACGCCGCGCTGGCGGCAGCCACCGGCGCGGGCGCGACCTACTGCGACGTGCGCATCGGCCGCTACCTGCGGCAGTTCGTGATCACCCGCGAGGACAAGGTGCAGAACGTGGTGAACACCGAGTCCACCGGTGCCGGCGTGCGCGTCATCGCCAACGGTGCCTGGGGCTTCGCCGCGACCAACACGCTCACCGCCGACGGCATCGCCGCCGCCGCGCGCCAGGCCACCGCCATCGCCAAGGCCAACAGCAAGGTGCAGACCAGCCCGGTGCAGCTGGCCGCGGCCAAGGGCGTGGGCGAGGTGTCGTGGAAGACGCCGATCCGGAAGAACGCGATGGAAGTGCCGCTGAAGGACAAGGTGGACCTGCTGCTGGGCGTCAATGCCGCGGCGGTCAATGCCGGCGCCGACTTCGTCAACTCGATGATGTTCCTGGTCAACGAGCAGAAGTACTTCGCCAGCACCGACGGTTCCTACATCGACCAGGACGTGCACCGCATCTGGGTGCCGATGACGGTCACCGCCATCGACAAGGCCAGCGGCAAGTTCCGCACCCGCGATGGCCTGTCCTCGCCGATGGGCATGGGCTACGAATACCTGGACGGCGATGCCGGGCAGAAGTACACCACCCCCAACGGCGTGGTGAATTACGGCCTGTCCTACGACATGAAGGAAGACGCCATCGCCTCGGCCAAGCAGGCGCGCGCCAAGCTGACCGCGCCGTCGGTGAAGCCGGGCAAGTACGACCTGGTGCTGGACCCCTCGCACACCTGGCTGACCATCCATGAGAACGTCGGCCATCCGCTGGAACTGGATCGCGTGCTGGGCTACGAGGCCAACTACGCCGGCACCAGTTTCGCCACGCTGGACAAGCGCGAGCAGCGCTTCCAGTACGGCAGCGACATCGTCAATCTGTTCGCCGACAAGGTGCAGCCCGGCAGCCTGGGTGCCGTCGGCTACGACGACGAGGGCGTGAAGACCAAGCGCTGGGACTTGGTGAAGGAAGGCAAGCTGGTCGACTACCAGACCATCCGCGACCAGGCCCACATCCTGGGCAAGACCGAATCCGACGGCTGCTGCTACGCCGATTCCTGGAGCAGCGTGCAGTTCCAGCGCATGGCCAACGTGTCGCTGGCGCCCGGCAAGGCCAAGCTGAGCGTGGCCGACATGATCAAGGACGTCGAGGACGGCATCTACATCATCGGCGACGGCTCGTTCTCCATCGACCAGCAGCGCTACAACGCGCAGTTCGGCGGCCAGCTGTTCTACGAGATCAAGAAGGGCGAGATCACCCGCCAGATCGAGGACGTGGCCTACCAGATCCGCACGCCGGAATTCTGGGCCGGCTGCGTGGCCATCTGCGACGAGAGCGACTACCGCCTGGGTGGTTCGTTCTTCGACGGCAAGGGCCAGCCCGGCCAGGTGTCGGCGGTCTCGCACGGTTCCTCGACCGCGCGCTTCAACGGCATGAATGTCATCAACACCGCCCGCTCGCTCGGCTGACCGGCGCTTAAGGAGATCACCAGAACATGAGCATCCTCACCGAAGAGCAGGCCAAGGCCATCCTGGACAAGGTCATCAAGCTGTCCAAGGCCGATGAATGCACCGCGTCCCTCACCGGATCGGTCGACGGCAACATCCGCTTCGCGCTGAACAACGTCTCCACCAGCGGCATCGTCAGCAACACCGACCTGGCCGTACAGGTGGCGTTCGGCAAGCGCACCGGCGTGGCCACCATCAACGAGTTCGACGACGCTTCGCTGGAGCGCGTGGTCCGGCGTGCCGAAGACCTGGCGCGGCTGGCGCCGGAGAATCCGGAGTTCATGCCAGCCGTCGAGAAGCAGACCTACAAGGCCTCGCCGACCTTCAGCGAATCCACCGCCGCCATCACGCCCGAGTTCCGCGCGCAGGTGGCCGCCGATTCCATCGGCCCGTGCAAGGCGGAGAAGCTGATCGCCGCCGGCTTCCTGGAAGACGGCCAGAGCTTCGTCGCCTTCGCCAACAGCAAGGGCAACTTCGGCTACCAGAAGGCGACCGCGTTCAACTACACCTGCACGGTGCGCACCGAGGACGGCCGCGGTTCCGGCTGGGTCGGCCGCAACCTGAAGGACGCCAGCGACTTCAAGGCGGACAGCGACATCCGCACGGCGATGCGCAAGGCCAGCGAGTCGGCGGAAGCCAAGGCGCTGGAACCGGGCAAGTACACGGTGATCCTGGAACCGGCCGCGGCCGCGGGCCTGATCTCCTTCATGATGAACTTCTTCGATGCGCGCCAGGCCGATGAGGGCCGCAGCTTCCTGTCCAAGAAGGGCGGCGGCAACAAGCTGGGCGAGCAGGTCTACGATCCGCGCGTGAACATCAGCGCCGACCCGTGGCACCCGGATGCCGCGGTGATGCCGTGGGACAGCGAAGGCCTGCCGCGCGAGAAGATGCCCATCGTCGAGAACGGCAAGGTGGTCAACCTGGAGTACTCGCGCTTCTGGGCACAGAAGCAGGGCAAGCGTGCGATCGGTTCGCCAGGCAACCTGCTGGTGGCCGGCGGCACCAAGTCCACCGCGGACCTGGTGAAGGGCACGCAGAAGGGCATCCTGGTCACGCGCACGTGGTACATCCGCATGGTGGACCCGCAGACCGTGCTGCTGACCGGCCTGACCCGCGACGGCACGTTCTACATCGAGAACGGGCAGATCAAGTACCCGGTGAAGAATTTCCGCTTCAACGAATCGCCGGTGATCATGCTCAACAACATCGAAGAGCTCGGCAAGCCGGTGCGCGTGGCCGGCGACGAGTCCAGCTTCGTGATGATGATCCCGCCGATGAAGCTGCGCGACTTCACGTTCACGTCGCTGTCGGACGCGGTGTAACGCTTTCTCCTTCTCCCCTCGGGAGAAGGTGCCCGAAGGGCGGATGAGGGGCGAGCGCAGTCCCATGATGCCTGAACCGTCAGGACTCCATCGCCCCTCACCCCAACCCCTCTCCCGCCGGGAGAGGGGCTCTCAGAGACTCCCGGCTTTGCTCCACTCCCGGCTAACGCGAGCACAATTCCTGCACCTGATGCTCGGCGGCATGGTGACGGCGGCATTGCCCCGGCAAGCACGCGCCGCCGGCGCCTACGACTTCTGGTTCACGCGCCTGAAGTACGACTCCGGCGACTGGGACGTGGACGCGCGCATGCCGTCCAACCTGATCACGTCGCTGATCGACTACACCACCCTGCGCGTGGACCCGAAGGAGCACGTGCTGGCGCTGTCCGACCCGCGCATGCTGACGGCACCGTTCTGCTACCTGGCCGGGCACAAGCTGGTGGAATTCAACCCGGCCGAGCGGCGCAACTTCGAACGGTACGTGCGCAATGGCGGCTTCGTGTTCGTGGACGACTGCAACCACGACATCGACGGCCTGTTCGCCAAGTCGTTCGAAGCGCAGATGGCGTCGATCTTCGGTGCGAAGGCGATGAAGAAACTGCCGAACACGCATGCCATCTACCGGAGTTTCTTCAAGTTCGACGGCCCGCCGGCCACCAGCTTCGAACTCAACGGCTGGGGCGACGACCTGGTGCACGAATACCTGCAGGGCATCGAGATCAACGGCCGCCTCGGCGTGCTCTACAGCAACAAGGACTACGGCTGCGAGTGGGACTACGACTGGCGCAACAAGCGCTTCCTGGCCGAGGACAACACCAAGTTCGGCGTCAATCTCGTGATCTATGCGCTGACGACATGATGCCTGCCACACGTAGAGCGGAGCCTGCTCCGCTGATTTTCGCGACACGTTCAAAAAGACAGCGGAGCACGCTCCGCTCTACACCCTCGACGGAATCCGAATGAACGCCATCACCGAATCCGAGCTGCAGCAACAACTCGCCCGCCTGGGCGAACTCCGTGCCGCCATCGGCCAGGCCATCGTCGGCCAGCAGGACGTGGTCGAGCAGTTGCTGATCGGCCTGCTGGCCGGTGGCCACTGCCTGCTCGAAGGCGTGCCCGGCCTGGGCAAGACGCTGCTGGTGCGCTCGCTGGGCCAGGCGCTGCACCTGCAGTTCCGCCGCGTGCAGTTCACCCCCGACCTGATGCCCAGCGACATCCTGGGCACCGAGCTGCTGGAAGAGGACCACGGCACCGGCCATCGCCATTTCCGGTTCCAGCCGGGCCCGATCTTCACCAACCTGCTGCTGGCCGACGAACTCAACCGCACGCCACCCAAGACTCAGGCCGCGCTGCTGGAGGCGATGCAGGAACGCACCGTCAGCTACGCAGGCACCACGCATGCGCTGCCCTCGCCGTTCTTCGTGCTGGCCACGCAGAACCCGCTGGAGCAGGCCGGCACCTACCCGCTGCCGGAAGCACAGCTGGACCGTTTCCTGCTGCACATCCGCGTGGACTATCCCAGCGAGCAGGAAGAGCACGACATCCTGGCGCAGACCACCGGCCGCGCCGGCGGCGACGTGCCGCGGGTGATGGACGGCGAGGAGGTGCTCGCCCTGCAGGCGCGCGTGCGCGACGTGCACGTCGGCGAAGACCTGCTGCGCTGGATCACCCGCCTGGTCCGCTCCAGCCGTCCGGCCGACGGCGTGCCCGAGGACGTGCGCAAGTACGTGCGCTGGGGCGCCGGTCCGCGCGCCGGGCAATCGCTGGTGCTTGCCGCGAAGGCGCGTGCGCTGCTGCACGGCCGTCTGGCCGCGACGCGCGAGGACATCGCCGCCCTGGCCGCACCGGTGATGCGTCACCGCCTGCTGCTGTCCTTCGCCGCCGAGGCCGAGCAGAAGAGTGCCGACGACGTGATCGCCGCCCTGCTGCGCGGCGTGCCGTTCCCCGGCGCCTGAGCGACGCCGCGCGGTGTCCCACGACCTGATCCCCGCCGACGTGCGCAGCCGGTTGAAGGACCTGCGGCTGACGGCACGCCGTGCCATCGGCACGCAGGGGATCGGCCTGCACCACAGCCGCAGCCGCGGTGCCGGGCTGGAGTTCGCGCAGTACCGCGCATACGAACCCGGCGACGAGCTGCGGCAGATCGACTGGAAGCTGTATGCGCGCTCGGACCGCTTCTTCGTCCGCGAGGCCGAGCGCGAAAGTCCGCTGACGGCGTGGATCGTGCTGGATGCCACGGCGTCAATGGCGCAGCAGGATGGCGCGCGTCCGGGCTGGTCGCGCTTCGATGCGGCCAAGGTGCTGGCGGCCTGCCTTGCCGAGCTGGCGCTCAAGCAGGGTGACCGGTTCGGCCTGATGGCGTTGCACGGCGATGGCCTGCACCTGATCGCGCCGGGGCATGGTGCGCGCCAGCGCGACCGCCTGCTGCTGGAACTGCACGCGCTGCGGCCGCAGGGAGGATTTCCACCGGCCGGCAAGATCGCACCGCTGTGGGAACGGATCGGCGCCGGTGACCTGGTGGTGGTGCTGAGCGACTGGTTCGACGATGGCGTGGCGGCGCTGGCCGAACGGCTGGCCTCGGCGCGACGCGAAGTGCTGGCGATCCAGCTGCTGACGGTGGAGGAGCGCGACTTTCCCTTCACGGGTGGGCACCGGTTCCGCGATCCGGAAAGCGGCGAGGAACTGCTGGGCGATGGCCCGACCCTGCGCGCGGAGTATCTGCAGCGCTTCGACGCGGCACAGCGCGTGCTCGACGCACGGTTGGACGCCAGCGGCATCCGCCGTGCGCGTTACGTGCTGGACCAGCCGCTCGACCTGCCGTTGCGGCGGCTGTTCGGCGCCCGCGACGCGGCGGAGTACGCATGAGCCTGGCGTTCCTGCTACCCGCGGGCCTTGCCGCCTTCGCCGCCCTGCTGTTGCCGTTGCTGCTGCATCTGGCGCGACGGCACGAGCAGAAGCACACCGACTTCGCCGCGCTGCGCTGGCTGCGGCAGAAGCCCAAGCCGCGCCACCGCATCCGCTTCGACGAATGGCCGCTGCTGCTGTTGCGCCTGCTGCTGCTGGCACTGCTCGCCCTGTGGCTGGCGCGCCCGGTGTTGTCAGGCATGGAAAACGACGCCCCGTGGGTCGTGGCGGTGCCGGGTGTCGCGCCAACCGAAGCCGCCGCCTACGCGACACAGGACAACGTGCGCCTGCACTGGCTGGCGCCGGGATTCCCGCAACTGGACGAAGCGCGCCCCGCGGACGGGGTGCCGATCGGCAGCCTGTTGCGCGAGCTGGATGCCACCTTGCCGGCAGGCACGGCGCTGACCGTGCTGGTGCCGGCGACCCTGCAAGGCGCGGATGCGCAACGGCCCCTGCTGTCGCGCGACGTCACGTGGAAGGTGGTGGTGGGCGCGATGCGCGCGGATGCCGCCCCTTCGTCACCGCCGCCAGTCCTCGCGGTGAGGCACGCGCCCGGTGATGAAGCCGGCCTGCGCTACCTGCGCGCGGCGGCACAGGCGTGGGCGCCGGCATCGGGCGCGTCGTCGCCGGCCATCACCGTCGGCACGGGTGACCAGCCGCTCCCCTCTTCGAAACATCGCTTGGTGTGGCTGGCACCCGGCGCCCTGCCCGCACCGGTCCGTCAGTGGATCAGTGCGGGCGGCACGGCGTTGCTCGGCGAGAAGACCCGTATCGAGGGCGCGGCGCCGGCGACCACCGTGGCCTGGCGCGATGCGCGCGGCAATGCCCTGGTGGAATCCACGCGTATCGGCACGGGCCGCGCGCTGCGCTTCACGCGCGCGCTGGATCCGGCCGCCATGCCGGAACTGCTGGAACCCACGTTCCCGCACCGCCTTCGCGCGTTGCTTTCCGATCCCGCACCACCGCCCACGCGTGTGCTGGCGACCGACTACGCGCCACGCACCGGCGCGGCGCCGTATGCGGCCGCACCGCGCGACCTGCAACCCTGGCTGGCGCTGCTGGTCGCCCTGCTGGTGCTGGTGGAGCGGTGGTTCGCGACGCGTCGGCAGCGGGGCGTGACACCGTGAGCGGGCCTTCCGTGAGTGCGTTGAATTCCGCCCTGGGACGCCTGCGGCAGGCACGCCGTCATGCGATGACGGGCCATGTGCTTGCGTGGTCCGCCCTGCCCGTGGCGCTGGCGTTGCTGGCGTGGCGCTTCATGACGCCGGCCATCGCCATCGCCGCAGGGCTGGCGGGCGTGGCGCTGGTCGCCGCGGCGGCGTGGAGCGGCACAAGGCGGTTCGACCAGGTCTGGCTGGTGCAGCAGCTCAATGCACGACGCAAGGACCTGGATGACAGCGCGGACCTGCTGTTCGCACCCGCTGCCTCGCTCGGCCCGCTGCAGCACCTGCAGCTGGCACGCGTGCAGCAGCGCCTGCAGGCGCAAGCGGCACCCGATCTGCGTGCATCGTGGCCGGGGTCGCGGATCGCTGCCGGCTGGCTGGTGGCGCTGGTGATCGCATCCGCCGCATTGATGTGGCCAACGCGCGTGCCCGATGCAGGGGTGCTGGCACCGAGCGACGAACCCGCGCCAACGGTTCCCGGTGTTCCGCGCCTGGTCGCGCAGCGGCTGCACGTGGCGCCTCCGGCCTATACCGGGCTGCCTGCCCGCTACGAGTCCACGCTGGACGCCAAGGCACCGGCAGGCACGCGGCTGGCGTGGGCGCTGCGCTTCGATCCGCAACCCAGCGCCGCCGCCCTGGTGTTCCACGACGGCCAGCGCATCGCGCTGGTGCGCCAAGGCGACGCGTGGAGCGCCGCGCACACGCTGGTGAAGTCGACGCTGTACCGCGTGGTCGCCAGCGGTACCGAAGGCCAGCCGCCATCGAAGCTGCGCCGGCTGGACGCCATCGCCGACCGCCCGCCGCAGGTGAAGGTGCTGGCGCCGGATCGCGGCCTCAGCCTGGTCACCGCGGGGCAATCGCGCTGGGCGCTGGCGTTCGAAGCCAGCGATGACTACGGCATCGCACCCGCTGCACTGCTGAAACTGACGCTCGCCAAGGGCAGCGGAGAGAACATCGCATTCACCGAGCAGACGATCACCTTGCGGGGCAGCGGGCCGGCGACCGCGCGCCGCTTCAGCGCATCGCTGGACCTGGCAGCGCTGGGCATGGCGGTGGGCGATGACCTGATCGCGCAACTCAGCGTGCGCGACACCCGTTCGCCCTCCCCGCAGCTGGCGCAGAGTCCTGGCCTGATCCTGCGCTGGCCCGCCGACCTGGGCGAGGAAAGCACCGGCCTGGAAGGGCTGGTCAAGAAAGTGATGCCGGCGTATTTCCGCAGCCAGCGACAGATCATCATCGACGCCGAAGCCCTGCAGAAGCAGCGCCGCCGCTTGGCGGAGGAACGCTTCGTCACGCGTTCCGACGAGATCGGCGTGGACCAGCGCATCCTGCGGCTGCGCTATGGCCAGTTCCTCGGCGAAGAGGCCGAGGGCGAACCGCAACCGCCGCCGACCAACGACGGCGACGGCCACACGGACGATGACGGCCACGATCACACGCAGGAAACCCCGAAGGCCGACGACGGCCACGACCACGATCAGGCCACCAGCGCCACCGGTGCCGCGTTCGGCCGCGAAGCCAACGTGCTGGAGGCCTATGGCCACACCCACGACCATGCCGAAGCGGCGACGCTGCTCGATCCGGAAACACGCGACACCCTGAAGAAGGCACTCGACCAGATGTGGCAGTCGGAACTGCACCTGCGCCAGGGCCAGCCCGACAAGGCCCTGCCCTACGCCTACAAGGCACTGGACTACATCAAGCAGGTCCAGCAGGCCACGCGCATCTATCTGGCGCGCGTGGGTCCCGAACTGCCGCCGATCGACGAGAACCGCCGCATGGGTGGTGATCGCGCCGGGCTGGCCAACCGCAGCCTGGGCGAGATCACGCGGACCGGCGACGACACCGACAGCGCGCCGGCGCAGGCATGGCGCACGCTGGCCGATGCCCCCGGCAGCACGGCGAGCGCCGACCTGGATGCCCTGCAGCGCTGGTTGCGCCAGAACGAAGCACGGGTGCCGGATGCGCTGGACCTGTTCGCCGCCATCGATACCGTGCGCAACGACCCCGCCTGCCACGCCTGCCGCCAGCGCCTGCGCGCGCTGTTGTGGTCGGCCCTGCCGCAACCGCCGGCCCAGGTACCGCGCCGCGATGCGCCGGATGCGGCAGGCCAGCGCTATCTGGATGCCTTGCGCGGGGAGCCGGTGCGATGAACCTGCCTGCAATGCTTCCATTGCTGCTGGCCGTGCTCCTGTCCGCGGGCGTCGTGCTGGCCTGGGCCCGTCTGGCCTACTGGCAGGCGCGCGCGCCGGCCGGGGCGCGCAGTGCGGGCTGGCGGATGGCTGCGCTGTTCCTGTTGCAGCCGCTGTGCGCCCTGCTCCTCTACTTCACCCTGCTGCCGCCGCGCCAGGCGGCCACCGACGGCACGCTCGTGGTGTTGACCGCGCGCGCGGACGCGGTGGCCATGCCGGCGGCCCTGCAGGGCGAACATCGCATCGCGCTGCCCGAAGCGCCCGCGCTGGCCGGCGCCGAACGCATGCCGGATCTGGCCACCGCGCTGCGACGCCAACCCGGCGTGCGTCGCCTGCACGTGATCGGCGCAGGCCTTGAAGCGCGTGATCTCGATGCGGTGGGCGGGCGCACGCTGGCCTTTACCGCGGCACCGCTGCCGCGTGGGGTGGCACGGCTGGATCCGGTGGCGCGGGTGGCGCCCGGCGTCGTGTTCACCGTCAGCGGACGCGTGGAAGGCGTGCCTCAGGCACGCATCGAACTGCGCGATCCGGCCGGACAGCGCATCGACGCCACCGCGGCGAACGCGACGGGAGACTTCATGCTCACCGGCACCAGCCGCGTGCCGGGACCCGCGAGCTTCACCGTGCACGTGGCGGATGCGCGCCGGCAGCCGGTCGAGTCGCTGGCGTTGCCGGTGTGGACGCAGGTGGACCCGCCGCCGCGGGTCTGGGTGCTGGCCGGTGCACCCAATGCGGAACTGAAATACCTGCGCCGCTGGGCCACCGACGCGGGCATTCCCCTGCACCTGCAGATCAGCCTGGGCGGTGGCCTGCAACTCGGCGACGCACCGCTGCCGATGAACGCCGACACGTTGCGCCGTTTCGATCTGGTGGTGCTGGACGAGCGCAGCGCCGCCGCGCTGGGTGAAGCCCAGCGTGACGCCGTGGCCAACGCGGTACGCGACGGCATGGGCGTGATGCTGCGCGTGACCGGCGCCGTGCCTGCAAACACGCGACGCTTCCTGGGATTGCAGCTCGGCGCGGGCAGCGACGAGGCGCCATTCCAGCTGGGGCGCACGGCCGCCGACGATGAGGCGTGGCGTGCACGGCGGGGCAGCGGCACTGCCGATGCGCCCGTCGACAGCGAAGCCGTCAGCGCAGGACTGCCGGCCTTGACCCGCCAGACCGTCCGCATACAGGCGGCCGACGCCCTGCCCCTGCTGTCCGATGCGGAAGGCCGCGCGGTGGCGTACTGGCGCACGGAAGGCCGCGGGCGCGTGGCGGCGTGGCTGCCCGTGGACACCTATCGGCTCGCGCTGTCCGGACACGGCGAGCGGCATGGCGAACTCTGGTCGCAGGCCTTCGCCACGCTGGCGCGGAGCACCGGCACCCCTTCCCCGGCGTTGCCGGCGGATGCGCGCGTGCAGCAGCGGACATCGCTGTGCGGCGTCGGCGACGACGCGTGGGTCGTCGCACCCGACGGCAAACGGACACGGTTGCTGGTCGATCCGGCGACCGGCGTGGCCCGCTGCGCCGGTTACTGGCCAGGCCACGCCGGCTGGCATGTGCTGACATCGGGCGAAGCCTCGTGGCCTTTCCCTGTCCGCGCGGCGGATGAGGCGCGGGGCCTGCAGGCCAGCACGCTGCGCGAGCAGACCCTGCCGCTTGTCGGCGAAGGCGGCACGACGCGATCGAACACCGAGGGCGCGCGCGGTGCCAGCGTGCCGTGGTTCCTCGCATGGCTGGCGTTGACGGGCCTGCTGTGGTGGCTGGAACGCAGCCGCCGGGGACGTGCCGCGGCCACATGACCGCGGCGGTGGACTGGCGTACGCTCGGCTCACCTTCCCGCTGACGGAGTCCGCCCCATGCCTGCCAAGCGTTCTGCGATCACCCCGCTGCTGGTGCTGTCAGGGTTCGCGTTGATGTTGTCCGCCTGCACCGCCAGCGCGCCGGTCACCGAGGCCGCGCCCCCCAAGGTGGGCGGCTCCGGTACCTGCGCCGCCGACAAGGTGCAGTGGGCCATCGGCCAGGAAGGCGTGCAGGCGACGATGGGTCGCGTGTGGCGCGAAAGTGGCGCCGGGCTGATCCGGCCCATCGGCCCCAACCAGGCGGTGACGCGCGACTATCGCCCGGACCGGGTGAATGTCGAACTCGATGCGAAGAACGTCATCACCAGGATCACCTGCGGCTGATCGTGCGCTGGTTAACGACTTGCGAATGTGTGATGGGCAATGCTTGGCCCATCACCTCACACTCGGAGTTCCGCATGATCCACAAGGCGTTGCCCGCCCTGCTGCTGACGTTCACCTTGGCCGCGTGCTCCGCACCCGAGCCTGACGAGCAGGTCGCGGCCACCGAGCAATCCCAGGCCGCCGCCGCCGAGGCCGCCGCGCCCGCCCCCACCGCGCCGCCCGCCACCGAACTGGCCGGCAGCTGCGACGATACGCAGGCGCAGTGGATCATCGGCAAGACGCCGACCGAGAAGGACATCGAGCAGGCGCGGACCGACAGCAAGTCCGAAAGCGTGCGCAGCCTCAAGCCCGGTGACGCGGCGACGATGGATTTCAATCCGAACCGTCTCAACGTGATCCTCGACGAGAAAGGCGTGGTGGGTTCCGTCAACTGCGGTTGACCGCGATCGCGATCGCCGCTGTGTCCGATGCCCACATCCCCGGATGCGGGCATTTTTTTGCGTCGATGCAACGCGTGTGGGCTTCGTCGAGCACACCAATCGCATACCGCTGTCGACAGCATTCCGCCTGCGGCAGCGATCGCTGGAAAGTTGCTTCTGTAACCAACAAACCGCCTGTGCCGGCGTCGGTTGCGGCACCGCAACAACTATGTTTAAGTCGGGATTCCGGTGACATTTCGAAGTGCCGCTGCGCGGGCAGGGCACGGTGTCGCCGTCACTGAGTGTCTGAGGTTTCAGATGGCCCCTCGCAGCCGCCAAGGCAGCCGTCACACGGGACTGTACGATCCCGCCGACGAACGCGATGCATGTGGTTTCGGCATGGTCGCACAGCTCGACGACCAGCCGTCGCGTGCCCTGGTCGATACCGCGATCGCCGCGCTTTCGCGGATGACCCATCGCGGCGGCGTGGCCGCCGACGGCCTTACCGGTGACGGCTGCGGCCTGCTGATCCGCAAACCCGACGTCTTCCTGCGCGCACTGGCCGATGAAGCGAACATCGCGCTGGGTGTTCGTTATGCATCGGGGCTGGTGTTCCTGCCGCGCGACGAAGCATTGGCCGCGCAGTGCCGCGCCACGCTGGAGGGCGAACTGTTCCGCACCGGCGTGACGGTAAAGGGCTGGCGCGTGCCGCCGACCAACGATGCCGTCTGCGGCCAGCTGGCCAAGGACACGCTGCCGCGCATCGAGCAGCTGTTCGTCGATGCGGGGGACCAGCAGAACGATGAAGCTTTCGGGCTGGCGCTGTTCCTGGCGCGTCGCCGCGCCGAACAGTTGTTGCGCACCAGCGTTCCCGATTTCTACGTGGTCACGCTGTCGCCGCACGGCATCGGCTACAAGGGCATGGTGCTGCCCGACAAGTTGCCGGTGTTCTTCAGCGATCTGCAGCGCAACGACCTGGCCAGCAGCGCGATCGTCTTCCACCAGCGCTTCTCCACCAACACGCTGCCGCGCTGGCCGCTGGCCCACCCGTTCCGCCTGCTGGCGCACAACGGCGAGATCAACACCATCGAGGGCAACCGCCGCTGGGCGCAGGCCCGCAGCAAGGTGTGGAAGACGCCGCGCTTCGACATCGCCGAATTCGACCCGGTCATCTCCATGCATGGCTCGGATTCGCAGAGCCTGGACAACATGCTGGAACTGCTGGTCGCCGGCGGCATGGACCTGATCCAGGCGCTGCGCATCCTGGTGCCGCCGGCGACGCAGTCGCTGGAATTCAAGGACGCCGACCTCGCCGCGTTCTACGAGTTCTACGGCCTCAACACCGAACCGTGGGACGGCCCGGCCGGCATCGTCGCCTGCGACGGCCGCTATGCCGCGTGCATGCTCGACCGCAACGGCCTGCGTCCCGCGCGCTGGATGCTGACCAGCGACCGCCATTTCCTGGTCGCATCCGAAGCAGGCGTGTGGGAAGTGCCGGCCGAGCGCGTTACCCGCAAGGGCAAGCTGGGGCCCGGCGAGATGATGGCGATCGACCTGAAGCGCGGCGATCTGCTCGACAGCGAGGCAGTGGATCGCATCAACCGCGGTCGCGCGCCGTACAAGCAGTGGCTGCACCAGGGCGTCACCTACCTGCAGACCGAACTGATCGATCCGTCGCTGACCGATGCACCGTTCGACGAGAAGACGCTGCGTGGCTACCACAAGCTGTTCCAGCTGACCTCGGAGGAGGTCGAGGGCGTGCTGCGTCCGCTGGCCGAGACCGAGCAGGAAGCCACCGGCTCGATGGGCGATGACACGCCGATGGCGGTACTCAGCCGGCAGACGCGTCCGCTCTACGACTATTTCCGCCAGGGATTCGCGCAGGTCACCAACCCGCCGATCGATCCGCTGCGCGAAGACTGCGTGATGTCGCTGACCACGCAGCTGGGCAAGGAAACCAACATCTTCCATGCCGGCCCGGAGACGGTGAACCACATCATCCTGAACTCGCCGGTGCTCAGCCAGCGCAAGCTGCGACAGATCGTCAGGATGGCGCCGTACGACCAGAAGCACCGCTACGTGGATCTGTCCTACAGCGTCGAGGAAGGCCTGAAGGCCGGCATCGAACGCATCTGCGCGGAAGTCGCCCAGGCCGCGCGCGAAGGCATCGTCATGGTCGTGCTGAGCGACCGCCGCCCGCAGCAGGGCCGGCCGATGATCCATGCATTGATGGCCACCGGCGCGGTGCACCACCACCTGTGCCGCGAAGGCCTGCGCTGCGATGTCAACCTGATCGTCGAGACCGGCACCGCGCGCGACCCGCACCACATCGCCTGCCTGATCGGCTATGGCGCCACCGCCGTGTACCCGTACCTGGCGTACCAGACGCTGTTCGACCTGGGCCGGCGCGGCATCCTGCAACTGAAGAAGGGTGGCGAACAGGCACAGATCGGCCGCAGCTACCGCAAGGGCGTCTACAAGGGCCTGTCGAAGATCATCTCGAAGATGGGCATCTGCACCATCAGCAGCTACCGCGGCGCGCAGCTGTTCGAGATCGTCGGCCTGGATCCCGACGTGGTGGAGCTGTGCTTCGCCGAAACGCCATCGCGCATCGGCGGGGTCGGCTTCGAACGGCTGGACATCGAGGCCCGCCAGTTGGAAGCGCGCGCCTGGAACGACCGCGAGGCGCCGGAAGTCGGCGGCCTGCTGAAATACGTGCACGGTGGCGAATACCACATGTACAACCCGGACGTGGTGATGACCTTGCAGCGCGCCACGCGCACCGGCGACGCCCGCGACTGGCAGGCCTATGCCGATGTGGTGAATTCGCGTCCGCCTTCGGCATTGCGCGACCTGCTGCAGCTGAAGAAGGCCGACACGCCGACGCCGCTGGATGACGTTGCCGATGCCGCCGACCTGCTGCGCCGCTTCGACACCGCCGCGATCAGCCTGGGCGCGTTGTCGCCGGAAGCCCATGAAGCGCTGGCCATCGCGATGAACCGCCTGGGTGGCCGCAGCAATTCCGGCGAAGGCGGCGAAGATCCCGCGCGCTACGGCACGGAGAAGCGCAGCAAGATCAAGCAGGTGGCGTCGGGCCGTTTCGGCGTGACGCCGGAATACCTGGTCAACGCCGAAGTACTGCAGATCAAGGTCGCGCAAGGCGCCAAGCCCGGCGAAGGCGGCCAGCTGCCCGGCCACAAGGTCAATGAACTGATCGCCCGGCTGCGCTATGCCAAGCCGGGCATCGGCCTGATCTCGCCGCCGCCGCACCACGACATCTATTCGATCGAAGACCTCGCCCAGCTGATCTACGACCTCAAGCAGGTCAACCCCACCGCGCTGGTCTCGGTGAAGCTGGTGTCGCACGCGGGCGTCGGCACCATCGCCGCCGGTGTCGTGAAGGCCGGTGCGGACCTGATCACCATCTCCGGACACGATGGCGGCACGGGCGCCAGCCCGATCAGTTCCATCCGCTATGCCGGCGTGCCGTGGGAACTGGGCGTGGCCGAAGCGCACCAGGCGCTGGTCACAAACCAGCTGCGCGACCGCGCGGTGCTGCAGACAGATGGCGGCCTGAAGACCGGCCTGGACGTGGTGAAGGCCGCGCTGCTGGGCGCCGACAGCTTCGGTTTCGGCACCGGTCCGATGATCGTGCTGGGCTGCAAGTACCTGCGCATCTGCCACCTCAACAACTGCGCCACCGGCGTGGCCACGCAGGACGAGCGTCTGCGCACGCAGTACTTCACCGGCCTGCCCGAGCGCGTGGAGAACTTCTTCCGCCTGCTCAGCGAGGAAGTGCGTCAGTGGCTGTCCTACCTGGGCGCGACGTCGCTGGACGAGATCATCGGCCGCACCGACCTGCTGCAGCAGATCGACGTGTCGCCGCGCGAAGGCGTCAACATCGACCTGTCGCGCCTGCTGAAGGGCGCGCAGTTCGACAGCAGCAGCTGCGCGGCGCAACGCCTGTACGAATCGCCCGACAGCCTGGCCACCCAGCTCGACGGCCTGCTGGCCGAGCCGATCAGGAAGAAGAGCGGCGGCGACCACCGCTTCCTGATCCACAACACCGACCGCAGCATCGGCACGCGCCTGTCAGGGGCCATCGCGCGCCATCACGGCAACCACGGCATGAACGATGCGCCGTTGAACCTGCGCTTCCGCGGCAGCGCCGGCCAGAGCTTCGGCGCCTTCAACGCCGGCGGCCTGCTGCTGGAGCTGGAAGGCGAAGCCAACGACTACGTCGGCAAGGGCATGGCGGGCGGGCGGCTGGTCGTGCGTCCGCCACGCGGCGCTCGCTTCGAGGCGCGCAACACGCCGATCATCGGCAATACCTGCCTGTACGGCGCGACCGGTGGCGAACTGTTCGCCGCCGGGCGGGCGGGCGAACGCTTCGCGGTGCGCAACTCCGGCGCACTAGCCGTCATCGAAGGCGCCGGCGACCACTGCTGCGAATACATGACCGACGGCATCGTGCTGGTGCTGGGCAAGGTGGGCCTGAACTTCGGCGCCGGCTTCACCGGCGGGCTGGCCTATGTGCTGGACCTGGACCGCGATTTCGTCGACCGCTACAACCACGAGCTGATCGACATCCACCGCATCAGCCCGGAAGGCTTCGAAAGCCACCGCCAGCACCTGCACACGCTGATCAGCCGCCACCGCGAACTGACCGGCAGCATCTGGGCGCAGCAGATCCTGGACGAGTTCCGCGACTACGTGGGCAAGTTCTGGCTGGTGAAGCCGAAGGCGGCGAGCATCGATTCGTTGAACGAGACCTTGAGGCGCGCGGCATGAATGCGCTATCCGTGCTGCGCACGAATAGCCCCAGCGTTCGCTTCGCGAGCACCGGGCCCCGCTATGTGCGTCCGATCCCAGCCCTTTCAGGGCGCCCCCTTACCAAGGGGGCTCCTCCCTCCGAAGTCGGCGGGATGCTGCAGGTGAGCTGCCATGAGTAAGAAGCAGGTATTCCAGTTCCTCGACCTGCCGCGGACGATGCCGCAGCGCATTCCGCTGGAACTGCGCACGTCGGGCGACTGGGGCGAGCTGTATGGCAAGTTCGGCAAGGAGGAAGCGCAGTACCAGGCCGGCCGTTGCCTGGATTGCGGCAACCCGTACTGCAGCTGGAAATGCCCGGTGCACAACGCCATCCCGCAGTGGTTGCAGCTGCTGCAGGAAAACCGCATCGAGGAAGCCGCCGAGCTGTGCCATTCCACCAATCCGCTGCCCGAGGTCTGCGGCCGCGTCTGCCCGCAGGACCGTCTCTGCGAAGGCAGCTGCACGCTGGAGGAATTCGGCGCGGTCACCATCGGCGCGGCGGAGAAGTACATCGTCGATACCGCGCTGGCGAACGGATGGCGCCCCGACCTGAGCGATGTGGTGCCCACCGGCAAGCGCGTGGCGGTGATCGGCGCCGGTCCCGCCGGAATCGGCTGCGCTGACCGTCTCGCGCGCGCCGGCATCCAGGCCGTGGTCTACGACCGCTACGAACAGATCGGCGGCCTGCTGCAGTTCGGCATTCCCACCTTCAAGCTGGAGAAGAGCGTCATCGCCCAGCGCCGCGAGGTGCTGGAAGGCATGGGCGTGGAGTTCCGGCTGGGCGTGGACGTCGGCCGCGACGTGACGCTGGAGCAGCTGCTGGACGAGTACGACGCGGTGTTCCTCGGCACCGGCGCCTACCGCTACACCGACGGCGGACTGAGCGGACAGGACCTCGACGGCGTGCTGCCGGCGTTGCCTTTCCTGGTGCAGAACGGGCGCATCGTCGGCGGCAACGATCCGTGGGGCCGGCCCATCGCGGGCTGGGAAGACAAGCTGGCGTTGCCCGACCTGCACGGCAAGCGGGTGGTGGTGCTGGGCGGCGGCGATACCGGCATGGACTGCGTGCGCAGCGCGATCCGCCTGGGTGCCGCCAGGGTCACCTGCGCGTATCGCCGCGATGAAGCCAACATGCCCGGTTCCGCGCGCGAAGTCGGCAATGCCCGCGAAGAAGGCGTGCGCTTCCTGTTCAACCGCCAACCGCTGGCCATCGTGGCCGGCGACGATGGCAAGGTCGCCGGCGTGCAGGTGGTCGAGACGAAGCTCGGCGAACCGGACGGACACGGTCGCCGGAACGCGGAACCGATCGCGGGCAGCGAGTCGGTGCTGGATGCGGACGTGGTGATCATCGCGTTCGGCTTCTCGCCCAGCGTGCCGGCATGGCTGGCCGCGCAGGGTGTGGAAGGCAGCCCGAACGGACGCATCGTGGTCGGTGGCGGCGAGCGCCTTCCCTTCCAGACGACGAATCCGAAGCTGTTCGCTGGCGGCGACGCGGTGCGTGGCGCGGACCTGGTGGTCACGGCCGTGGCCGAGGGCCGTGATGCCGCGGCCAGCATCGCGACGTTGTTGCTGGCATAGCGCGCGGGTGGGCGCAGGCCCACCTCGCCACGCGGTAAACCTTGCCGTGCAGGGTGATTGCGATGGCGGGCTTCGGCCCGCCCTACGCTAGACTCGCGGCTGACCTCCCACACGATCCGACCATGCGCCTGGGCCTGGCTGCCAACCGCCTGCATCACCACACCGAAGATGCCGCGCTGTTCCGCTGGCTGCGCGCCAGTGAAGCCGGCATCCGCGAACTGCGGCTGGCCCTGCATGCGGTGGGCCGCACGCATGATGCGATCGCCGCGGCCGGCATGCTGCGGGGCTACGACGGCCTCAAGCGTTATCCGTATGGCCGCGATGGCGGGTTGATAAAGCTGGTGGCGGAAGTCGTCGGGCTGGAAGGGGCGGAACGCAGCCTCGACGGTGCGATCTACTTCATCGATCCGGTCGATCCGTCCTCGATCTTCCCCGAGGCCACCGCGCTGAAGCGGCAGTGCGTCATCCACGGCAAACCGTTCCTTTCCACCGTGGCGTCGGCACGCGACTGGATCGAGATGGAACGCATCCATGCGGGTTTCGCGCCGGACCGTGGCGCGGATCGCTTCCACGCGCTGGAAGCCCAGACGCTGGCGCTGATCGCGCACGATGCGATGAAGCCGCAGATGGTGGAATTCGCCGCCGACCACTTCGGCGTGCTGTCGCGTTTCGCCCACCGCATGGCCACCGGCACCACCGGTCAACAGCTCAACGAACTGGCGTGGAGCCGCGGCTGGCCATCGCAGACACCGTGGGTGGAGCGCTTCCAGAGCGGCCCGCTGGGTGGCGATGCGCAGATCGCCGACCGTGTGCTGGAGCACCGCTGCCAGCGCGTGATCTTCTTCGAGAATCCGCATGTCGCACGCCAGCACGAGGCCGACATCCAGCTGCTGGAGCGCGCCGTCACCACGGTCACCGATGAAGCGGTCTGCACCACGTCGCTGGCCGTCGCGCGGCGATGGTGTGAGGCGGTGACCAGGCGTGGGGCTCTTGTGGGAGCGACGTAAGTCGCGAAAGGGCGAAGCCTGTCAAGGCGTGCCTGTTGGCCATCAAAGGAACGACGATCGAAGTAGGTTGAGAAGGCGCTCGCGACTTACGTCGCTCCCACAAGAGAAACGGCTCCATGGACCACCCCCCTCCCCGCCACCTGCTCAAAGACCTCTCCCTCTCCGCGATCGCGGCTGGCTTCGTCACCGTGCTGGTCGGTTTCGCCAGCTCCGCCGTCATCGTGTTCCAGGCGGCGCAGTCGCTGGGCGCGTCGCCGGCGGAAATCAGTTCCTGGATGTGGGCGCTGGGGCTGGGGATGGGGCTGACCTGCATCGGCCTGTCGCTGCGCTACCGCATGCCGGTGGTGACCGCGTGGTCCACGCCCGGTGCGGCCATGCTGATCAGCAGCGCCGCGGGGTTGCCGCTGTCCGATGCGGTGGGCGCCTTCATGCTGTCTGCGCTGCTGATCTGCGTGGCAGGCTTCTCCGGGTTCTTCGAACGGATGATCAGCCGCATCCCGGTGTCGCTGGCGTCGGGCATGCTGGCCGGCGTGCTGCTGCGCTTCGGGCTGGAAGCCTTCGGCGCCATGAAGACCCAGCTGGGCATGGTGCTGACCATGTTCGTGGTGTACCTGCTGGCGCGCCGGTTGCTGCCGCGCTATGCGGTGATCCTGACGCTGCTGGTGGGCATCGCGTTCGCGGCGGGACTGGGATTGCTGCGCGTCGATGGACTGGCGCTGGCATGGGCGAAGCCGATCTTCATCGCCCCTACGCTGTCCTTCGCCGCCATCGCCGGCATCGCGCTGCCGCTGTTCATCGTGACGATGGCCTCGCAGAACGTGCCGGGCGTGGCGGTGATCCGCGCGTCCGGCTATTCGATCCCCATCTCGCCCGTCATCGGCTGGACCGGCGTGGCCAACCTGCTGCTGGCGCCGTTCGGTGCGTTCGCGTTGAACCTGGCGGCGATCACCGCGGCGATCTGCATGGGCCGCGAGGCGCACGAAGATGCCTCGCGGCGCTACGTGGCGGCGATGGCGGCCGGCGTGTTCTACGTCATCGTCGGCCTGTTCGGTGCCACGGTGGCAGCACTGTTCGCTGCATTCCCGAAGGAACTGATCCTCGCCATCGCCGGCATCGCCCTGCTGGGCACCATCGGCAACAGCCTGGCGGCCGCATTGCGTGAGGAAGCCGATCGCGAGCCGGCCCTCATCACTTTCCTGGTCACGGCCTCGGGACTGTCACTGGCCGGCATCGGTTCGGCGTTCTGGGGCCTGCTCGCCGGGGTGGTCACCTTGCTGGTGTGGCGGCGCCCCTCATGACCAGCACCGTTAAACGCCACTCATGCAGGTGAAAGCGGCGTGGAGTGTTCAGTTTGAAAGGGGCGAATTCACCTGCGGGTGATGTGGGCGCGGGCAGCATCGCCCCACACCCTTCGAGGAGAACCCCATGCAGATCATCCGCCATCGCCACCGCCTGCTGACCCTGGCCGCCCTCGCCGCGCTGTCGGGCGCCGCTTTCGCGCAGGCACCGTCGCCGACCGCCGGCAAGGATGCATTGAAGGAGCCCCAGGTCCGCGCGTTGCTGACGGAGAAGGGCTACACCAACATCGACGACCTCGACTTCGAGGACGGCATGTGGGAGACCGATGCCACCAGCGCCAACGGTGATCGCGTCGACGTGCGCGTGAATCCCGCCGGCGGCGATGTCGTCGCGGAGAAGCTGGTGTCCAACCTCAGCGAGAACGATGTGAAGGCCAAGCTGGCCGCCGCGGGCTACTCCAAGATCCACGACGTCGACTTCGACGATGGCGTGTGGAAGGCCGAGGCCGAACGCGCCGATGGCAACGATGTGGAAATCCACCTGGCCGCCAACACCGGTGAAGTCATCCACGTCGAGAACGATTGATCCATCTCGTACGCTCGCACCATGAAGAAGGCCGCCCACGGGCGGCCTTCTTCTTTGCGGATTCCGCACGCCGCGTCAGGCGCGGGCAGTGGATGGCCGCGCGAAGCGCCAGCCCACCACCCAGCCGATGGCCAGCAGCAGCGCCGCCAGCAGCCACGGGGCGCCGGGCAGGTGCATCGGCGCCTGCTTGCCGATGAAGAGCGCGAACGTACCGGCGAACATCATCGGCCCGACGATGCCGGCCAGACTCACCAGACTCATCAACGCCCCCTGGATGCGGCCTTGCACATCAGCGCCAACCTGTTGCGTGATCAAGGCCTGCGTGGCCGGACCCGCAAGGCCCCACAGCGCGCTGATCGGCAATCCGACCAGGAACATCCAGCCGACGTCGGCCATGCCGTAGATGAAGAAGCCGACCACGCCGCAGGCCAGGCCGAACAGCAGCGTGCGACGCTCGCCGAACTTCGGCACCACGCGGCCCACCAGGCCGGCCTGCACGATCACGCTGAACACGCCGACCGCCGCCAGCACCCAGCTGATCTGCCGCTCGCTCCAGCGGTACTGGTACTCGGCGAACAGCACGAACACGCTGGGGTAGACGTAATGCGCCAGGTTGGCGATCAGCACCACCGCGGCCAATCCGAACACCTGCGGGTAGCGCTTCAGCAGCACCATCGATCCGACCGGATTGGCGTGCGCCCAGTCGAACGTAGCGGTCCGCTTCTCTTTCGGCAGGGATTCCGGCAGCACGAAGTAGCCGTACAGGAAGTTCAGCAGCGCCAGGCCCGCCGCGAACCAGAACGGCAGGCGCAGGTCGATGGCGCCCAGTTCGCCGCCGATGATCGGGCCGATGATGAAGCCGACGCCGAAGGCGGCGCCGATCATGCCGAAGGCCTTCGCGCGGCCCTCGGGCGGGGTGATGTCGGCGATGTAGGCATTGGCCGTGGTGAAACTGGCGGAGAACACACCCGAGAAGATGCGCGCCACCAGCAGCCACGGCAACGACTGCGCGAGCGCCATCAGGATGAAGTCGATGCCCAGCCCCAGGCACGAGAGCAGGATCACCGGCCGGCGACCGAAGCGGTCCGACAGCGTTCCCTGGATCGGCGTGCAGACGAACTGGATGGCGGCGAACAGCATGCCGAACACGCCCACCCACCACGCCGCCTGCGCGAAGTCGCCGCCGGTGAACTGGCGCACCAGGCCGGGCAGCACGGGAATGATCACGCCGAACGACAGCACGTCGATCAGCACGGTGATGAAGATGAAGATCAGGGCGGCGCGGCGACCGGGTTTTGCGTGCGGTTCGGCGTTCACGGGACCGGGACAGGCGGAAGGGTGCGCAAGTGTAGGACATGCCGCGCTGCAGGAGCGGCGTGAGTCGCGACGGCGAGCCTCGCGCGTACAGAGATCATCCCTCTGCAGGAAACGCGTCCGCCCTCAACAGCGGCGGCGACGGGTTCCCGCTCGCGACCGGCGTCGCTCCTACAACGGGCCCACCGAAATGACCTGGCTCAACCGATGGCGCTGGCCCGGTTCCAGGTCGATGCGGTCATCGCTCGCATTCGCGGCCTCCAGGCAGATGAACTGCTGCCAGCCGTCATGCGGCATGTCGGCGATATCCCGCGCACCATCGGCGCCCGGATTCCACACCACCAGCGAACGGCTGCCGAAGGTGTCCAGCCGGATGCGGCGCCCGCCAGCAGGATCCAGCAGGTCGAAGCGATGGCCGGTACCGGTGTAGATGCGGTCGCTGTGTCCGGGGTCGCGCGGATCGTGCAGCGACCAGGGGCCGGATTGCCGGTGCGTCTCGCCGTCGTACTTGTCCGCGTAGTGCAGGCCGTCCAGTCCGGTGACGCTGGCCCGGCGCGCGTCGGCCACGCGAAAATAGGTATGCAGCGCCTGCGTCAGGGTGTACGGCGCATCGCCGCGATGCAGCGTGTCGATGCTCTGTCGCAGTTCCTTGCCCACGTGCAGCGTCATGGCCAGTTCCAGCGGCACGCCCGGTTCCAGCGGCAGCGCCAGCTTCAACTGCAGGCTGCCATCGACCTGCGTGCGCGCATCCACCAGCTGCCAGCGCGTCAGGCGCGCGTGGCCATGCTGGGGCGCGTCGGCCTCCCGTCCTTGCCGGCCGAAGTACGGCCAGCAGACCGGCACGCCGCCGCGGATGGCTTTCGGCGGCAGCGCGCTGTCCGGTGACAGCCACAGCAGGTCGTCGAAGCCGTGGGGCACGAACGACAGCAGCTGGCCGCCGTACAGGCTGAGCAGCGCGGTGGAATGCGGTGACTGCAGACGCAGGACATCCAGTCCCTGCCAGGTGTCGTGGGTGATGCCGTCGGGCAATGCGTTCATCGGGATCAGGGCGTGGAAGATGGCGGGGGCACCACGGGCGGTCCTTCCGCCTGCAGCGCGGCCAGTATTTTCGCACCGGCACGTCCGTCCGCGGGCTGCAGGCCGAGCCGCACCTGCTCTGCCTGGATGGCACGCCGGGTCAGCGTACCCACCATCCCATCCGCCGCGCCGATGCTGTAGCCACGTGCCAACAGCAAGGTCTGCAACTGGCGACGCTGCACCCGCGACAGGCCGGGATCGTCGGTGGGCCACGCGGCCGCGATGCCGGTTCCGCCGCGCAGCCGATCGGACAGCAGCGCAGTGGCCAGCGCGTAACTCTCGGCCGCGTTGTAGGCGTAGATGGCGTCGTAGTTCTTGAACACCAGGAACGCCGGCCCGTTGGCGCCCGTGGGTATCAGCAGCGCCGCGGCGCGGTCGTCCGCCGGCAGCGGCTGCCCATCGATGCGGGTGATGCCCTGCGCTATCCACGCCGGCAAAGGCTTGCGGTTGGTGCGGCCTGCCTGCGCGACGTCGAAGCCCGGTGGCAGCTTCACCTCATGGCCCCACGACTCGCCGGTGCGCCACCCGGAGCGGACCAGATAGTTCGCCGTCGACGCCAGGGCATCGGGAATGCTGCCCACCAGGTCACGCCGCCCGTCGTCGTCGAAGTCGACCGCGATGCGCGCGTAGGTGGTGGGCATGAACTGGGTATGCCCGAAGGCCCCTGCCCACGATCCGCTGAGGCCTTCGGGCTGGATGTCGCCGTCCTGCAACAGCTTCAGCGTGGCGAGGAATTCACCCCGGAAGAACGGCTGACGCCGGCCGAAGCACGACAGCGTGGACAGCGAGACCAGCAACGGTCGCTTGCCGAACACGCGGCCGAAGTCGCTTTCCACGCCCCACACCGCGACCACGGTTTCCGCATCCACGCCATAGGCCTGAGACACGCGCGCCAGCAGGTCGCGATGCGCATCCAGCGCCGCACGACCATCAGCGACGCGCTGGTCATCGACCAGGCCGGACAGGTAATCCCACAACGGCGTGGTGAACTCGGGCTGCGCGTCCAGCAGGTCGAGGACCGTCATGTCGGCCGTGAGACCTGCGGTGTGCTTGTCGAACGTTGCGGGGGTGATGCCCTGCTTTTCGGCAACGCCGCGCAGGCTGGCAAGGCACTGGGCATAGACCGGATCAGCGGCCAGTGGAATGGGCGCCGGCGTCTGCGCAGCCAACGGCGTCGCGAACAGCAGGGCCAACCAGACGACGGATGCGCGTGATGTCATGACGGCCTCCCTGGCCTTGGGGGAGAAGCCACTTTGCCCTGCACGGGCGATGAAGCCAAGTCGGATGCGAGATCGGTTCAACACGGCAGGCGACACGGGATCTTCATGGCATGGGGTCGTATGGCTGCGACCTGGTTCATCGCGGGATGTGGCGTTTCGTCGCCCGCGCGCCGAAGCGCTCGATGCCTGCAGGGATGCGGTCCTACGGCCTTGATCGCTGTCGAAGGCCGTCAGCCTGACGAGACGGATCGCATCGGCGCGCTCAATTCACCGTCACCCCATACTCTGCGACCTGCGCTGCCGGCACGTCCTTCTCCCACGGTCGCCGGTATTCGAGTCGCAGCCGGACCTCGCCCGGCGTCTCGGCGCGGAACCACCAGCGCGCGAGGGACGGTGCGCCCGGCATGGGGGGCTGGGTATCCATCGGCGGTGGCGTGGCGGGTCCGGTGGTCCGGACCAGCGATGGCGCGCCGTCGGAAACGATCTGCCACTGGTAGCCCGTGCTGGCATTGGCCATCAGCGCGATTTCCAGCACCTGCCCCACCGCCAGGGTCGCGCGGCCCTGCGCATCGGGGCGGACCAGGCCATCGGCTGCCACAAGCGGATCCGGCGCTTCCGCGGACGGCCGCGCGGTGGCGCAGGCCGTCAGGGCCAGCACTGCGAGCAGGGGCAACCAGGATTTCCTCATCGGCCTCTCCTTGCGGACGCCGCCGTTATACACCCTGGCTTAAAGACGCGTCCGTAGAATGGCGGCATGAGCACTCCACAAGACTCCTCGCTGGGCCGCGAAGTCGCGTATCCCACGCATTACGACCCCACCCTGCTGTTCCCCATCCCGCGCCAGGGTGCGCGTGACGAGATCGGCATTGCCCCGGATGCCCTTCCCTTCGTCGGCCATGATCGGTGGCATGCATACGAGCTGAGCTGGCTCGATGCCCGCGGCAAGCCGCGCGTGGCGACGGCCACCTTCACCGTGCCCTGCGATTCGCCCTGCCTGGTGGAGTCCAAGTCACTCAAGCTTTACCTCAATTCGTTGAACGCCACCCGCTTCAACAGCGACGCCGCCCTGCTGGAATGCATCGGCAATGACCTGTCGGTGCGCGCAGGCGCCGATGTCGGCGTCGCGTTCGGCCTGCCCGAGATGAGCGAGACGGTGGAAGGCGAACTGATCGACACGCTCGACGTGGAAATCGACCACTACGGACCGCCGCGTGCCGAATACCTGGTCGCGGATCCGGAGAGCATCGTCGAAGAAATACTTTCGTCGGAGCTGCTGAAATCCAACTGCCCCGTCACCGGCCAACCCGATTGGGCCACGGTCGTGATCCGCTACCACGGGCCACGCATCGACCGCGTCGAACTGCTGCGCTACCTGGTGAGCTTCCGCGATCATGCCGAGTTCCATGAGCAATGCGTCGAGCGCATCTTCCATGACGTGAAAGCGCACTGCCATCCGACATCGCTGTCGGTGGAAGCGCGTTACACGCGCCGCGGTGGCCTGGACATCAATCCCTGGCGTGCCACGCCTGACGTTGAACCCACGTTGGCGAAGCGCACGTTACGTCAGTGAATGTTGCTTGTGTAACAGTTTATGTTTTTCACGCGCGCGATATGGATTCTTAACAGCGCGCGTGCAAGGCTAGCTCATCCCAACATCCAGCCAGGAAGGGTGGTTGCACCATGAGCACCGAGAAGAAAGCCGATTTTTCTGGCGTTACCGCCAAGGTCGACTCCACCGAACAGATCGTCGAGAAGGCTGACTTCTCCGGCGTCACGGCGCGCGTCGACAGCACTGAAGAAATCATCGGCGAGCAGACTTACACGATCGAGAAGGGCGACACGCTCTCCAAGATCGCCAAGGAACACCTTGGCAATGCAAATGCCTGGAAGCAGATCTTCGAGGCCAACCGCGACGTGCTGGATGACCCCGACCGCATCTTCCCCGGTCAGGTCATCAAGTTGCCGTCGAAGCCCACCGAAGCCTGATCCGCCCCCTTCCACAGACAAGGAACGACTCCATGAAGCACAACCGCATTTCCGCCGCCCTCCTCATCGCGCTGGCTGGCAGCGTCGCCATCGTCGGCTGCAAGAAGAAGGAAGAAGCCGTCGTACCGCCGCCGGCGGTCGTCGAGCCGGCACCGGCCCCCGCACCGATGGAACCCGCACCGGCACCGGTTGCGGCGACCAGCGTCACCGTCGGCAACATGGCGGCGGCTGACAAGTCCGTGGTGGCCGTCAACACGTTCGGCGTGAAGGACAAGATCATCGTGTCCGTGAAGACCGATGCGGCCACGTCCGCCAATGCCGCGATCGATGCCAAGCTGACCTATCAGGATGGCCAGGTCGCCGGCCAGCAGACCGCCAACGTCAAGGCGGAAGACGCAGGAACGACCAACGTCGAGTTCACCAACAGCAATCCTTGGCCGGCCGGCAAGTACAAGGTGGACGTGACCTTGAACGGCACGCCCGTCGGCATGACCCAGGAAATCGAAGTCAAGTAATAAGCCGCAACACCCTCTCTCCCACTCAGTGGGCAAGCTCGGGCGTGGAGTGATCCACGCCCGCTTTTTTTGCCCGGCTTTCGCCCCAGGGGTGCCGCGGCTGTACGGCGGCGGTTCTCCGCGGCTTGTCCCGGGACACCTTGAGGGAGGGCCCGCACTTCCATACCCCCTCGTTTTGCCCTGCGTGCGACGACACGCGACAATGGTGCGCTGACGTTTCCCTTCGCCCATTGCCGAGAGTCCTGAGTCCATGTCGGATACCCCCCGCATCATCTACACGCTGACCGACGAAGCGCCCTTCCTTGCGACCCAGTCGCTGCTTCCGATCATCGAGGCCTTCACTGCCCCGACCAGCATCCGCGTGGAAACGCGTGACATCTCGCTGGCCGGTCGCATCCTGTCCCAGTTCCCGGATTACCTGGCGGACGACCAGAAGATCGCCGACGACCTGGCCGAACTTGGCCAGCTGGCGACGCTGCCGGAAACCAACATCATCAAGCTGCCCAACATCAGCGCCTCGGTGCCGCAGCTGAAGGGCGCCATCAAGGAACTGCAGGCGCAGGGCTATCCGCTGCCGGACTATCCGGATGAGCCGAAGGACGACAAGGAAAAGGACATCCAGTCACGCTACGACAAGGTCAAGGGCAGCGCGGTGAACCCGGTGCTGCGCGAAGGCAATTCCGACCGTCGCGCGCCGCTGTCGGTCAAGAACTTCGCCCGCAAGCACCCGCACCGCATGGGCAAGTGGAGCAGCGGGTCGAAGTCGCACGTGTCGCACATGGCTGCGGGTGACTTCTTCGGCAGCGAGCAGTCCACCACGCTGGCGGCCGACGGCGCGCTGAAGATCGAGCTGGTTGCCGCCGACGGCCGCGTCACCGTGCTTAAGGAGAAGGTGAAGGTCAAGGCCGGTGAAATCGTCGATGCGGCCGTGATGAGCCGCAAGGCGCTGGCGACCTTCATCGGTGAGCAGATCGCCGATGCGAAGGCGCAGGGCGTGCTGTTCTCGCTGCACCTGAAGGCGACGATGATGAAGGTCTCCGACCCCATCATGTTCGGCGTGGTCGTCAACGCGTTCTACCGGGACGCGCTGGCCAAGCATGCCGTCGTGCTGGAGCAGATCGGCTTCGACGCCAACAACGGCATCGGTGATCTGTATGCGCGCCTCGGCGCGCTGCCGGCCGACCAGCAGGAGGCGATCAAGGCCGACCTGCAGGCCGTCTACGCCAATGGCGCCGCGGTGGCGATGGTGAACTCCGACAAGGGCATCACCAACCTGCACGTGCCCAGCGACGTGATCGTCGACGCGTCGATGCCGGCGATGATCCGCGACTCCGGCCAGATGTGGAACGCCGAAGGCAAGCTTCAGGACACCAAGGCCGTCATCCCGGACCGCTGCTACGCCGGCATCTACCAGGCGGTGATCGATGACTGCCGCACCCACGGCGCCTTCGAACCGGCCACCATGGGCAGCGTGCCCAACGTCGGCCTGATGGCGCAGAAGGCCGAGGAATACGGCAGCCACGACAAGACGTTCCAGATCCCCGCCGACGGCACCGTGCGCGTCACCAGCGATGCCGGCCAGGTGGTGTTCGAACAGAAAGTGGAAGCCGGAGACATCTGGCGCATGTGCCAGACCAAGGACGCGCCGATCCAGGACTGGGTGAAGCTGGCCGTCGGCCGCGCACGCCTGAGCAGGACGCCGGCCATCTTCTGGCTGGACAAGGACCGCGCGCACGACGCGCAGGTGATCGCCAAGGTGCAGCAGTACCTCAAGGACTACAGCACCGAGACGCTCGACATCCGCATCCTGCCGCCGGTGGAGGCGATGAAGGTGTCGCTGGAGCGCATCCGCAAGGGCGAGGACACCATCTCGGTGACCGGCAACGTGCTGCGCGACTACCTGACCGACCTGTTCCCGATCATGGAACTGGGCACCAGCGCGAAGATGCTGTCGATCGTGCCGCTGATGGCCGGCGGCGGCCTGTTCGAGACGGGTGCCGGTGGCTCGGCGCCGAAGCACGTGCAGCAGTTCCTGGAAGAGGATTACCTGCGCTGGGATTCACTGGGTGAGTTCCTCGCGTTGGCGGCGTCGCTGGAGCACCTGGGCCAGCGCTACCTCAACACCCCGGCGAAGGTGCTGGCCAACGCCCTGGACGTGGCCAATGGCCGCATCCTGGACGAGAACCGCTCGCCCGCGCGCAAGGTGGGTGAACTGGACAACCGTGGCAGCCACTTCTACCTGGCGCTGTACTGGGCAGAAGCCCTGGCCGCGCAGGACGAAAACGCCGAACTGAAGGCCCGGTTCGCCCCGCTGGCGAAGGCGCTGGCGGAGAACGAAGCCACCATCCTGGCCGAGCTCAACGGCGCCCAGGGCAAGGCCATCGACATCGGGGGCTACTACCACCCCGACCCGGTGAAGACGGCGGCGGCGATGCGTCCCAGCAAGACGTTCAACGACACGCTGGCGACCCTGTCCAACTGATCGCCCTGCATCCGCGAACGCCCGGCCGACGCCGGGCGTTCGCGTCTTCGGCCCCGCACAGGAACCGGCGCATGCCCGACACTGCCGACATCCACCTGTTTTCCTACGGCACGCTGCAACTGGAAAGCGTGCAGCTGGCCTCGTTCGGCCGCCGCCTCGACGGCCAACCCGACACGCTGCAGGGTTACACCTGCACCATGGTCGAGATCACCGATCCGGACGTGCTGGCCACCAGTGGCCAGCGCTTCCATCCGATCGTCCGCCGCAGCGACCATGCCACCGATGAGGTCCAGGGCATGGTCTTCCGCATCACCGCGGAAGAACTCGCCGCGGCCGACCGCTACGAGGTCGCCGACTACCAGCGCGTGCAGGTGCGGCTGGCATCCGGCCTGGACGCCTGGGTCTATGTGAAGGCATGAACCCGCAGGACATCGGAGCCGGCGTCAGAGCGACGTCAGTTGCGAAAAGCCTCCGCGGCGGTCCATCGCGACTGACGTCGCTCCCGCAACCGGGAATGCCCTCAACGGAACAAGGACAGCGAGGTCATCGCGCGCAGCCTACGCGCGCTCAGTCGTTCCAGCGCACGCCGGTGCCGGACCTTGCCCGCGGCGTCATGCACGTGGTGACGGTGGTCTTCCTGTGCCTGCGGAGGCGCGACGGAAGGGGCGATGTGGCCGTGCAGGAACAACATGCCCTGGCTCATGCCAGCCAGCTGCTGCCACCACTGTTTCCTGGTCTCGGACTGCATGGGTCTTCTCCTGTCCGCCGGACCTCCCGGCTTGAACAGGTACCAAGGTAGGGGCATCATTCGCGTTGAAAAAGCGAAAGCTCCGCAACGCTGGCTTGAGGTGCATTCAACATGAGCCGTCTTCCGCTGGACCAGGTGGATGCCTTCGTCACGGCGGCGCGGCTGCGCAACCTGACCCGTGCGGCGGAAGCCATGCACCTGACCGTCAGCGCGCTGAGCCACCGCATGCGCCTGCTGGAGGAGCGCCTGGGCCACCGGCTGCTGGCGCGCGGCCCGCGCGGAGTGGAACTCACGCCGGAAGGCCAGCGCCTGTTCGACGCCATTGCAGCTCCGCTGGACACCATCGAGCACGCACTGCGACGCGCCACCCTGCGCAACGACCACACGGTGACCCTGAGCCTGATCCCGTCGATGGCCACGGCCTGGCTGGTGCCACGCCTGCCCGCGTTCCTCGCGCAGCATCCTGAGCTGGGGCTCAACCTGCAGTCGAGCACGCACGTGGTGGACTTCGAACGCGAACCGGTGGACCTGGCCCTGCGCCTGGGCGGCGGCCACTGGGCGGGCGTGCAGTCGGAATTCCTCTTCCACGAATGGATCACGCCGGTCGCCAGTCCCGCGCTGATGAAGAAACACGGCAAGGTCGCGCCGGACCAGCTCGGCCTGCTGCCCTTGCTGGGCGACCCAGCCAATCGCTGGAAGGACTGGTTCGGGCATTTCGGCGGGCAACCGCCCGCACGGTACGTGGCCCAGTTCGACGATACCGAGACCCTGCACCAGGCGGCCGCCCAGGGCGTCGGCGTGGCGCTGGCGCGCTGGACGCTGGCCGAACCGCTGGTGAAGGCGGGCCGGCTGGTGACGTTGACGAAGAAACGCCTGCAGGCCGACTTCGCGCACTATCTGGTCTATCCCGAACGCAGCCTTTCGCACCCCGGTTTCCAGAAGGTACGGGCGTGGTTGCTGGAGCAGGCCGGCGTGGCGGCCGGGTGATGGCCCGCCACGATGCCGGCATGGTGCGGGCCGATGCCATCGCCCAGCTGATCCACGATGCCTTCGCGGACTACCATGCGCGTTTTGCCGAGATCACCCGCCGGGCGAAATCGCGCTTCGAGACCCGCGACTGGGCCGGCGCGCGCCAGGATGCGGTCGAACGCATCGCGCTGTACGACCAGTGCATCGCGGAGTGTGCGCTGCGCCTGCAGTCGGTGCTGCTGGAACACGCGCACGACCGCGCATTGTGGTCGCAGGTGCGCGACGGCTACGAGCGACTGCTGGGCGACCTGATCGACCGCGAGCTCTACAAGACCTTCTACAACACGCTCAGCCGCCGCTTCTTCAAGACCCGCGGCGTGGACCCGGCCATCGAGTTCGTCGCGCTGGACATCGAACCCACCGACGCCATCACCCATCCGGTGGCCCGGCACAGCTATGCCATCTCCGAACTCCGCCCCACCGACACGCTGGCGCGGATGCTGGGCGACTACCGCTTCGACATTCCCTACGCACACCGCACCCGCTGCGCGGCGTCCATCGTGGTGCGGCTGCAGGACGACCTGGCGCACTGGGGCGAGCATCCGGTGCGCTCCATCGAACTGCTGGACACGGTGTTCTACCGGGAACGCCGCGCCTACCTGGTGGGCCGGGTGTTCGGTGAGCATCGCTTCTCGCCCTGCGTCATCGCCCTGGTCAACGACAACGGCCAGCTGCGTGCGGAAGCGGTGCTGACGCGGCGCGCCGACGTGGCGCAGCTTTTCAGCTACGCCCGCAGCTACTTCCATGCCGACCTGTCCACGGTGGGCGACGCGGTCGTGTTCCTGCGCACGCTGATGCCGAACAAGCCGATCGACGAGCTCTACACGGTGCTGGGCCGTGCCAAGCAGGGCAAGACCGAGCGCTACCGCACCTTCTTCCGCCACTTCGCCGCGCACGCGGACGAACAACTGGTGCACGCGGAAGGCACGCCCGGCATGGTGATGGCGGTGTTCACGCTGCCCAGCTACCCGCTGGTGTTCAAGGTGATCCGCGACACGTTCGCCTACCCCAAGCAGATGAGCCGGCAGGACGTCGAGGACAAGTACGCGCTGGTGTTCCAGCTCGACCGCGTGGGCCGGTTGCTCGATGCACAGCCGTACCGCTCGCTGCGTTTCCCGCGGGCACGCTTTTCGCCCGCGCTGCTGCAGGAACTGACGACCGGCTGCACGCGGAGCATCACCGAGGAAGGCGACGACATCATCGTGCAGCTCTGCTACGTGCAGCGCCGGCTGCGCCCGCTGAACCTGTACCTGCGGGAACAGAAGCCGGAGGCGGCGCGGGCGGCGGCCATCGACTACGGGCAGGCGATCAAGGACATGGCGCGCAACAACATCTTTCCCGGCGACATGCTGCTGAAGAACTTCGGCATGTCGCGCCACGGGCGCGCGGTGTTCTACGACTACGACGAACTCTGCCTGGTAACCGACTGCCAGTTCCGCGATTACCCCGTGCCCGAATCCCACGAGGACATGCTGTCCGATGGGCCGTGGTTCCATGTGGGGCCCAAGGATGTCTTTCCGGAACGCTTCCCGCAGTTCCTCGGCCTGCCGGAGCCACTGGCGAAGGCCTTGAAGGCGCTACACGGCGACCTGTTCCGCGCGTCGTGGTGGCGCGACCTGCAGCAGCGGCTGGCCGAGGGCGACTACCCGGACACGCCGCCGTATCCGGATGCACTGAAGCTGGCCTAGGCGGAACGCGGCGCGCAACGATCACGCGTTGCCGCCACCCACACGCTACCCTAGGCACGCCATGAACGCGCCCTCGCCAGCATGAGCACCTATCGTCTCGGTTCCATCTTCCAGCCGCGGTCCGTGGCGGTGGTGGGCAGCCAGTCGCGTCCGCGTTCGGTCGGGCGCGCGGTGGTCGGGAATCTGCTGGCGGCGTCGTTCCCCGGGCCCATCGGCCTGGTCAACCGGCACCCGGCGCCGTGGGACGGCGTCACCACCGTTCGCCACCTGCGCGACCTGCCGTGGACGCCGGACCTGGTGGTGATCGCGACGCCGGCGGAATCGGTGCCGCAGCTGGCCGCGGAAGCCGCCGAGAAAGGCGCCGGTGCCGTGGTCGTGCTGACCGCGGCGATGGGACAGGGGCCGGGATCGCCGGCCGAGCGGCTGCACGCCCTGACGCGCGAGAAAGGCCTGCGCGTGCTGGGCCCGAACTGCCTGGGCGTGATCGCGCCGCATGCGCACCTCAACGCCAGCCTGGCCAGCCGCTTCCCGAAAGCGGGCGACCTGGCGCTGATCTCGCAGTCGGGTGCCATCTCCGGCGGGCTGGTGGAATGGAGCATGACCCAGCCGGTCGGCTTTTCCGCCGTGGTGTCGCTGGGCGATGCGCTGGACGTGGATTTCGCCGACCTGCTGGACTACTTCGCCACCGACCACCGCACGCGCGCGATCCTGCTGTACGTGGAAGCGATCCGCGACGCGCGCAAGTTCATGTCGGCGGCACGGGCGGCGGCGCGCACCAAGCCGGTCGTGGTGGTGAAGTCGGGCCACGGTGGCGCGGCATCGGTGACGCCGGCGGGCAGCACGCACACGCAGAACCTTGCCCGCCCCAATGCCGTGTACGGCGCCGCGTTCCGACGTGCCGGGCTGCTGCGCGTGCGGTCGCTGGACGAACTGTTCGCCGCCGCGCGCACGCTGGGGCAGGTGCGCCCGTTCGATGGACGCCGCCTGGCCATCCTCACCAACGGCGGCGGCGTGGGCGCCTTGTCGGTCGACCACCTGCATCTGCTCGGCGGCACGCTGGCCGCGCTGTCGGACGAGACCCGGCAAGCCCTTGATCGCACGCTGCCGGTGGGCTGGTCGCGCACCAACCCGGTCGATCTGCTCACCGACATCGACGCCGGACGTTACGCAGCCACCATCGAAACCCTGTTGGACGACCCCGCGAACGACGCCCTGCTGGCGGTCAATGTGCCCACCGTGCTGTCGTCCTCCGTCGAAGCCGCCGAAGCGGTGGCCGACGTGCTGCGGCGCCGGCCCGCGCATGCGCCGCGCAAGCCGGTGTTCTCGGTCTGGCTGGGCAACGACCCCAGCGCGGAGGCCGTGCTGGATGCGGCGCACGTGCCGCGCTACCCCAACGAATCGGAGGCGGTGGCCGGCTTCATGCACCTGGTCCGGCACCGCGAAGTGCAGGCGGCACTGAGGGAGACGCCGCCCAGCCTGCCCGAGGACTTCAGCGCCGATGTCGTCACCGCACGCGCGCTGGTCGGCGCTGCGCTGGAGGCGGGCCAGACCTGGCTGGACCCGCTGGCCACCACGCAGCTGCTGGCGGCGTACGGCATCCCGATGGCACCGCTGTGGCGTGCCGACGATGCGGAACACGCGGTGCAGCTGGCCGCTCCGCTGCTGGCGGAAGGCGCCACCGTCGCGGTGAAGATCCTGTCGCCCGACATTCCGCACAAGTCGGATGTCGATGGCGTGCGCCTCAACCTGCCGCATGCGAACGCGGTGCGCGAAGCGGCGGCCGGCATCCTGCAGCGCGCGCGCGAACGCCGCCCCGATGCGCGCATCGAAGGCGTGCTGGTGCAACCCACCCTGCAGCGCCCGAAGGCACGCGAGCTGATCGCCGGCATCGCCGACGATCCGGTCTTCGGCCCTGTCATCGCCTTCGGCCGCGGGGGTACCGCGGTGGAAGTCATCAACGACCAGGCCGTGGCGCTGCCGCCGCTGGACCTGCGCCTGGCGCACGAACTGATCGCGCGCACCCGTGTTTCGCGCGTGCTCAAGGCTTATCGCGACGTGCCCGCGGCCGATGAGCGTGCGGTGGCGCTGGTGCTGGTCAAGCTGGCGCAGCTGGCGGCCGACATTCCGGAAATCCTGCAGCTGGACATCAACCCCCTGCTGGCCGACCGCGACGGCGTCATCGCGGTGGATGCGCGCATCGCGGTGGCGCGGGACCGTCGCCTGCACAAGGGCCGCGGCCATCCCCGGTTCGCGATCTTCCCGTATCCGACCGAGTGGGAGCGGACCATCGAGCTGGCGGACGGCCAGCGCGTGCTGGTGCGCCCGGTGCGGCCCGAGGACGATGCGATGTTCCGCGAGTTCTTCACCCACGTCACCGACGAAGACCTGCGCCTGCGTTTCTTCCAGTCCGTGCGCCACTTCAGCCACGAGTTCATCGCCCGCCTTACCCAGCTGGACTACGCGCGCTCCATCGCACTGGTCGCGGTGCATCCCGACAGCCACGACATGCTCGGCGCGGTGCGGCTGCACGCGGATGCCAATTACGAGACCGGCGAGTACGGCATCCTGGTGCGCTCGGACCTGAAAGGGCACGGGATCGGCTGGAAGCTAATGCAGATCATGATCGAGTACGCACGCTGGCAGGGCCTGAAGCGGATCGAAGGCCAGGTGCTGCGCGAGAACCGCACGATGCTGGTGATGTGCGAGAACCTCGGGTTCCGGGTGAAGCCGGACCCCGACGACGCGACCGTGGTGAACGTCAGCCTGCCCGTGCTGCCGACGGCATGACGCGCCATGTCGCCGTCTTCGCAGCAGTGCTTGCATCGCTGGTACTGGTGGGCCTCATCGCTTGGCAGCGCACGAGGCGCGAGCCCGCTCCCGTCGCGCACATTCCTGCAGGGGCGACGCTGCTGCAGATGCCGCACTACCGTGTGCACAGCACCGCCACGCCGGCACAGACGCAGCAGGTCGGGGACGCCGCGGAAAGCCTGCATGCGGCCTACAGGAAGCTGTTCCCCGCCGAGATCAGCGGTTCCACCCCGCCGCTGACGCTGGTGCTGTACGCCAGTCGGGAGGAGTTCCAGCGCAACAACCGCAGCCGGCCGTGGGCCGAGGCGTACTATCTGCAGCCCGCGAGCTACGCGTACTACAGAGACGGAGCCAATACGTACCACTGGATGCTGCACGAGGTCGTGCATCACCTGAATACCGAAGTCGCCGGCTGGCGACTGCCCACCTGGGCCAACGAAGGGGTCGCCAGCTATCTGGGCGCGAGCTGGCTCGAGGACGGCGTGCTGACACCGGGACGCAGCGACCCCAACGCCTACCCGATCTGGTGGCTGTCGCGCATGCAGCTGACAGGGAACCGGCAGGCGGACATCGCCGCCGGTCGGCTCATCCCCCTGCGAGACCTGCTCGAAGGCCGTGGGCCGGACATCAACAGGCACGTCAATCTCTACTATCTGCACTACTGGAGCCTGTCGCACTTCCTGTTCCACTACCAGGATGGCAAGTACGCGGCGGGCTACAAGCAGTTGCTCGCACGTGGCGCTTCAACCCCCGACTTCGAGCGTCTGATCGGCCCGGTCGAGGACGTCGAGGCCGCGTGGTACACGTACCTGGTGGAGGCCATGAAGAGGATGCAACGGTACGACGCGGACAACGGCAGCGAGCGCTGAGCGCGCGTCTATCAGGGCTTCACCCCTCAGAGTTTCACCACCACCTTGCCGAAGTTCTCGCCTTTCAACAGCCCGATCAGTGCCGCCGGAGCGTTTTCCAGGCCGTCTACTTGATCTTCGCGGTACTTGATGCGGCCTTCCTGCAGCCAGCCGCCCATCTCGCGCAGGAACTGCGGATAGAGCTGGATGAAGTCATGCTGGATGAAGCCGCGCACCGTCAGGTGCCGGGTCAGGATGTGGCTGAGCAGCATCGGCAGGCGGTCCGGGCCGGCGGGCAATGCGCGGTCGTTGTAGTGCGCCACCAGTCCGCACACCGGAATGCGGGCGAAGTCGTTGAGCAGCGGCAGCACGGCGTCGAACACGGCGCCACCGACGTTCTCGAAATACACATCGATGCCCTGCGGGCATGCAGCGCGCAGCTGTGCGGCGAAGTCCGGCGCACGATGGTCCAGCACGACGTCGAAGCCCAGTTCGTCCTGCAGGTAGGCGCGCTTGCGCTCGCCACCGGCGATGCCGACCGTGCGCGCACCCTGCAGCCTGGCGATCTGCCCGACCGTGGCGCCGACCGGCCCGCTGGCGGCAGCCACGACGACGGTTTCGCCGGGTTGCGGCTTGCCGATCTCATGCAGGCCCACGTAGGCGGTGAAACCGGGCATGCCGTACACGCCCAGCGCCGTCGTCAACGGCGCGATGCCCGCATCCAGCTTCCGCTTCAGCGCGCGCCCGTCGGCGATGGCATGCGTCTGCCAGCCGCCGTGTGCCAGCACCATGTCCCCCGGCGTGAGGTCGGGGTGGCGGGATTCGATCACCTCCGACACGGTGCCACCGTCCATCACCTCGCCGATCTCGACCGGCTTGGCATAGGAACGGCCCGCATTCATCCGCCCGCGCATGTACGGGTCCAGCGACAGGTAGTGGTTGCGCAGCAGCACCTGGCCTTCGCCGGGCGAGGGCATCGGGACTTGCTCGAGGCGGAAGTTGTCAGCGGTCGGTTCGCCCTGCGGGCGCGCGGCCAGCACGATGCGGGTCAGCGTGGAAGACAGCGGAATGTTCATGCGCGTACCCGGGCGGTGCCGCTGCGACGGCAGTGGCGGATGCGCAGCATAGTCGCTGCCCGGTGAAGCCTTCGCCACGGCCCGGCGCAGCAACGGCTCGTGCTGGCGTGGGGTGGCGGGTGCGCGATGCGGCGTGAACAGGCTGCGTGGTAGGCTCCGGCCACCTTTCTGGAGGCAATCCCATGACCCGTATCTCCCTGTGCCTGGCCGTCGTCACCGCCCTGGCCGCCTCGCAGCCGTTGCTGGCGGAGACCGCCGCCAAGACCGATCGCGCCGTCGCCACCCTGTCGGCCGCCGATACCGCTTCGCTGGATGCCGTCCTGAAAGGCGCGTGGCGCGACCCGAAGAATGCGGCGCGCGACCGCTACCGCCACCCGAAGGAAACGCTGACGTTCTTCGGCGTGACGCCCGACAAGACCGTCATCGAGATCACCCCCGGCGGCGGCTGGTATTCCGAGGTGCTGGCGCCCTACCTGCGCGAGCGCGGCGAATACATCGCGGCCGTGGTGGACCCGATGTCCCGGCCCGAAGGCGGCAGCCGCGACTATTACCAGCGTGGCGTGGATGGCCTGTCGAAGAAGTTCGCCGGCGCCGCCGCGCAGTACGACAAGGCCACGGTGGTGAAGTACGACCCGACCGCGCCGGTGTTCGGTGCGGCCAATTCGGCCGACGTGGTGCTGACCTTCCGCAACGTGCACAACTGGCGCAAGGACAAGCAGGCCGCGGGCATGTTCAAGGGCTTCTTCAACGTGCTCAAGCCCGGCGGCGTGCTGGGCGTGGTGGAACACCGGGCGGCCACCGACGTGCCAGAGGATGACGGCAGCGGCTACGTGGGCGAAGCACAGGTGATCGCGATGGCGGAAGCCGCCGGCTTCCGCCTGGCCGGCAAGAGCGAGGTCAATGCCAACCCGAAGGACACCAAGGACCACCCCAACGGCGTATGGACGCTGCCGCCGGTGGGTCGCCACGATGCCGCCGAAGCCGCCAAGTACCAGGCCATCGGCGAAAGCGACCGCATGACGCTGCGCTTCGTGAAGCCATGACGCTAGGCGTCGCCGGCGTCCTTCCGTTCTTGCAGGCGCATGCAGATGACCCTTCCCCCGGACGACGCGCCTCCTTCGCCTTCCCGGCGTAACGGGCCGGCACTGCTTGGCATCGCCGCGATCGTGGCGGTGGCTGCCGTCGCCTTCGCCTGGGTGGCCGGGTGGATCGGGCCGACCATGCGCCTGACCGCGCCGCGGCTGGTGGACGACATCGAGAACGGCAAGCCGTATCCCGGCTTCCGTCGCGCACACAGCAAGGGCGTCTGCGTGGCCGGCTACTTCGAGCCGAGCACGCAGGCCGCGGCGCTGTCGCGCGCGCGCGTTTTCCGCCAGCCGCGCACACCGGTGCAGGGTCGCCTTTCGATCGGCGGCGCCGATCCCCATGGCCCCGAAGCACAGGCCCGCGTGCGCAGTCTGGCGCTGTCGCTGCGGACGGACGATGGGCAGGAGTGGCGGATGGCGATGAACAGCTTCCCGTTCTTCGCGGTGGCCACGCCGGCGGGTTTCCACGCGCAGCTGCTGGCATCGCGACCCGACCCGGCCACCGGCAAGCCCGATCCGGCGAAGATGGCCGCCTTCCTTGCACAGTATCCGGAGGCGGCACGGTTCCAGGCGTGGGCGAAGTCCGCGCCCTGGTCGAGCAGCTGGGCGAATACCGAATACAACGGCGTGAACAGCTTCCGCTTCATCGATGCGCAAGGCCGGTCGCGGTTCGTGCGCTGGTCGATGCAACCGCAGGCGCCGTTCCAGCCAGTGGCGGAAACGACGCGCCAGCAGGCCGAGGCGGACTACCTGCAACGCGAACTGCAGGCCAGGCTGGCGCAGGGGCCGCTGCGTTGGGACCTGGTGGTGACCGAAGCCGCGCCCGGGGATCCGGTCGACGATCCGTCGCAGCGCTGGCCGGCATCGCGGCCCCGGCACGTGGCCGGGACGCTGGTGCTGGATCGCAGCCAGGCGCAGGCCTCCGGCGCCTGCCGGGACGTGAACTACGATCCCACGGTGGTGCCGGACGGCATCGCGCTGTCCAACGATCCCATCCTGGCGGCGCGGGCCGCCGCGTACGCGGTGTCGTTCAACCGCCGCGAACGCGAGACCGCGCGTGCAGCCACGCCGCCGGCCAGCGACGACCGTGAGGCCACGCCATGAACGGCGATGGGCACTTCGACGGATTCGCGCGCCTGCTGCACTGGAGCATGGCCGTGCTGATCCTGGCGATGCTGTTCATCGGCGTGGGCATGGTGGCCTCGCTGTCGTTGCGGCCGGTGTTGCTGGATATCCACCGCCCCCTCGGCATCGCCCTGCTGCTGCTGGCGCTGGTCAGGCTGTTCCACCGCTGGCGGCATCCGCCGCCGCCCTTGCCGCCCGACCTGCCGCGTCTACAGGCGGTGGCAGCGAAGGCATCGCACGTGGTGCTGTATGCGCTGATGCTGGTGATGCCATTGCTGGGCTGGTCGATGCTGTCGGCCGCCGGCTATCCCGTGCGCATCACCGCGTCGCTCCATCTGCCGGCCATCGTGCCGCACGATCCCGCGCTGTACGCCTGGCTGCGCGGGGCGCACGGCACACTGGGTTACGCCTTGTTCGCGCTGGTGCTGGTGCACCTGGCAGCGGCCCTGCACCACGCCTGGATACGGCGCGACGGCGTGTTCGATGCCATGGCGCGCAGCGGGCGACCGCATCGCGACGCGAATGACACGGGCGCCGGCGCGGTGCTGCCGACAGTGCCACCGCAGGACTGATCCCCGCCGGCGTCCGGCATGCCGCCACCGCGCTGGACGCCCTGTGGCGATCCGTGTGCAATGCAGGGTCCGTCCGCTGTCCAGGATCCGCCGGCGTGCTGATCGCCTTCAACAAGCCCTTCAACGTGTTGTGCCAGTTCACCGATCGCAGCGTGCCGCCACGGCGCACGCTGGCGGAGTTCGGGCTGCCGCCCGACGTTTACGCAGCCGGCAGGCTGGACTACGACAGCGAGGGCCTGCTGCTGCTCACCGATGACGGCACACTGGCGAACCGCCTGACCGACCCGCGCCACAAGCAACCCAAGACGTATTGGGCGCAGGTGGAGGGCGTGCCGGACGAGGCCAGGCTTGCAGAGTTGAGCGGCGGCGTTCTGTTGAACGATGGACCCACGCGACCGGCACAGGTCTCTTTGCTGGACATGCCGCCCAAGCTCTGGCCGCGTGATCCGCCTGTGCGCTTCCGCAAGACCGTGCCGGATGCATGGATCGAACTGGTCATCACCGAGGGCCGCAACCGCCAGGTGCGGCGGATGACGGCGGCGGTGGGGTTGCCGACACTGCGGCTGGTGCGCGTCGCGATGGGCGCCGTGCGACTGGACGGGCTGGCGCCCGGCCAGTGGCGCGCCTGTTGACGCGGCTGCGTCTCGTGGGAGCGACGCGGGTTGCGACTGCAGAGGAGAGAGATGCAGTGCGGTCGAGACCCACGTCGCTCCCACAACAACGCCGGGGCGGTGTTGCCCCGGCAAAGCGATCAGCTTTCGGCGGAAGAACTGCTCGTCGTCGTGCTGCGCGGCTTGCGCGGCGCGGCGCGCTTGCTGGCGGTGGTCTTGGTGCCGCTGCCATTGACCTTGCGCGCTTCGATGCGGCGGGACTTGCCTTCGATCGGTGCGCCCGCTTCATCGCGCTTGCGCTTGCGGTAGGCGGCGAAGGCCAGCAGGCCGACGCCCGCCGCGGTGGCAATGGCCACCGCCGGATTGCGACGCACGAACGCCAGCGCCACCTTGCCACCGGTCTTCGCTATGCCCAGCGCGGCACCTGTCTGCAGCAGCTTGTCGGCGCTCGGCACCGCGTGCTTGAGGCTGCTGCCGGCCTGGCTGGCCAGCTCCATCGCGCGGTCGGTGATGATGGTCAACTTGCTCATGTTCATTACCCCAGGGGTTGTCTACGGGGTCAGTGTCACCGCGCTGATGTTCACGCGATGTCATTCCGTGCGCCAGTTGCCGACCGCAAGCTGAACGGCGATCATGGCGCATGATCCACGTGCTGCCGAACATCCTCAACGCGGGCGAGCTGGCCATGGTGCGGGAGCTCATCCCGCAGGTGCGGTTTGCCGATGGCCGCATCACCAACCAGGCCTCGGCGGTGAAGCGCAACCTGCAGGCACCGCTCGAAGACCCTGCCAATGCCCGCATCGCCGAGATCGCCCGCAATGCGCTGGTGCGCCATGCCGATGTGCGCCTGTTCGGGCAGCCGCGGCAGATGGCGCGCACCACCGTGGTCCGCTACGAGCCGGGCATGACCTACGGCTGGCACGTGGACGAGGCATTGTTCCCTTCCACGCCGCCGATGCGCAGCGACCTGTCGTGCACGGTCTTCCTCAATTCACCGACGGAATACCAGGGCGGCGAGCTGACCATCCAGCTCGGTTCGCAGGAACTGAGCTACAAGCTGCAGGCCGGCGACGCGCTGCTGTATCCGTCGACGACCGTGCACCAGGTGGCGCCGGTGACGCAGGGCATCCGCATCGCGGCCATCACCTGGCTGCAGAGCTGGGTGGCGGACGTGTCGCGCCGCGAGCTGCTGGCGCAGATCGAGGAAGCACGCTCGTTGGCCGATCCCGGCAACGCGCGCCAACTGGTGCTGCTGGAATCGCTGCGCACCAACCTGTTCCGCATGTGGGCCGATACCTGATCTGCGCTGCACGCCTCACGCCAGCGACGGATGCCGCTGCTGCAACGTGCTGACGAAAGCTTCCGCGTCCATGATGGCTTGCTCGTGCAGGCCGAACGAACGCGCCAGGTCATGGCGACGGTCCTCCACGCTGTAGCCATGCTGCTGCGCCTTGGAATAACGTCCCCACGCGGATGAGGCCTTCGCTGCAGCGACCCAGGCTGTATCCCAGCCGAGGTGTGCGGCCACCGCCGCCAGCGTCGATTCCGGAGACTCCAGCAGGCGTTCGAAGTCCACGTGCAGCACCCGGTCGCCTTCCGCACTTGTCTGCAATGCCTTGCGACGCGCGTGCTCGGCCAGCCACACCATCGCGCATTGCTGCGGCAGCGTCAGGCGGTGCAGATGCAGCGACGCATCCTCCCCCACCTGCTCGCGCAGCCATGCCAGGCGCGCGGGCGCCGTCGTTACCGCATCGCGCACGGAGTCCGGCGATTTCAGCAGCGTGGCCAGATAGGGACGCAGCGGCATGTCCATGAAGATCGCGCGGGCTGCAGGAAACGCCGCCAGCAATGGCCGCACCAGCCCGTTGCAGCTGCTGGTCGCCTTGATGACGCTGCGCCGGTCCGGCGCCAACGGTCGCGCCAGCCTGCCCACGGTATCGTGCAGCAGCGTCTGCCACGCTTCCCGTGAAAATCGCCCTTGCGGCAGGCCTGCATCGACCTGGTGTTCCGCCAGCGTGCGCAACGTCAGCGGTTCACGCAGCACCTGTGTCTGCGGGTGTTCGGCCAGCAGCTGGCTGAGCAGGGTGGAGCCGCAATGGCCGATGTGGAACAGGAAGTGGCATTCGGCCGGCGTCTCGGTCCAGGGCGGCAAAGTCTCCAGCGCCACCCAGCCGCCCTGCGAGTTCCCGGCCAGCACGCGTTCGTCCAGGAAGGCCGCCTTCGCGCGTTGCGTGCGGTCCAGCTGCACGAACAACATGCGCCTGCCCACGGCATCCAGCCGGAACGGCATGAAGGCAGGATCGTGCAGCATCGGGACGGGAGCAGTCATGGCAACACGCGATGTCGGAAGCGCACGAGTCTAAGCGTTCCAGGTGCCGCGCGGCTTGGCGCGATGCGTGGCTTGGGCACTCCAGGGATCGTCGGGCCGCGCCGAGTGGAACCGGCTACCCACGCACTGCATGAGCCGCCGCCGCGGCAGGCGGTATCGAGCCGCTAGGTACCGCGCGGCTTGGCGCGATGCGTTGCCTGTGCACTCCAGGGATCGTCAGGCCGCGCCGAGTGGAACCGGCCACCCACGCACTGCATGAGCCGCCGCCGCGGCAGGCGGTATCGAGCCGCTAGGTACCGCGCGGCTTGGCGCGATGCGTTGCCTGGGCGCTCCAGGGATCATCCGGCCACGGATGCTTCGGATACCGCCCCTTCATTTCCTTCTTCACTTCGGCGTAGGTGGAATTCCAGAAGTTGCGCAGGTCCGAGGTCACCTGCAGCGGCTTGCCACCCGGCGACAGCAGGTGCAGCAGCACCGGCACGCGCCCGTCGGCCACGCGCGGCGTGTCCGCCATGCCGAACAGTTCCTGCAGCTTCACCGCCAGCACTGGCGGCTGGCCGTGCGCGTATTCGATGCGGCGCTCCATGCCCGATGGCACCACGATGCGCACCGGCGCGAGCTGGTCGATGCGCTGGCGCAGTCCCCAGTCCAGGCCGGACTTCAATGCACTGGACAGATCTTCCTCATCCAGCGCATCGAGCCGCGTCTTGCCGGCGAAGGCGGGTTTCAGCCAGTCGTCCAGCGTGTCCATCAGCGCATCGTCGGACAGGTCCGGCAGTTCCAGGTCCGGCATCCAGTCGCGCAGGCAGCGCACGCGCTCGCGCCATTGCTGCAGCGACTCGGGCCAGGGCAGCGCCTCGAGTCCCAGTTCGCGCACCGCGTCGGTCAACGCCGCGGCGGCGAGCGCCGGATCGACGCGGCCGGCGGGGCGCGCATCGATGATGATCTGGTCGAAGCGCGACTCGCGCTGTGCCACCAGCGCGCGACGCAACGCATCCCAGCGCACGGTGTCTTCGGTGACGAAGCGGTCGGCGAATTCGGCGCGCAGCCGCTTCTCGTCGACGGGCGCGCCGCGCTGGATCAGCGCATCGCGCGCTTCGTGCCGGAGTTCGCTGACCACGATCCAGGGTTCGCCGAACAGCGCGCTGTCGTCGAACAGACGCGCGGTGCGGCCATTCGCCAACTGGTAGCGCCGTGCATCCTGTGGATGCTGGGTGCCGATACGGTCAGGGAACGCATGCATCAGCACGTCGCCCAGCTGGTGCGCTTCGATGGTGGAAGGGGCGGTGGCGGTTTCGCGGAGGCGCCCCCGCCACTGCTTGGCGGCCGCGTCGATGGCAGCCAGGCCGGCGCGATTGGCGTCGTGCGGCGCGCGCCCGGCACGGAACGCGGCCAGCGCACGCCAGCGCGCGGCCAGGGCGTCGCCGCCCATGCGCAGGGGATCGCGCGCCTCCACCAGGGCGGCCAGGTCGCAGGCCACCGCGCGGTCAGCGCTTCCTGTGGCCGACAGCAGCATGGCTGCCAGCCGCGGATGCGTGCCCAGCGCCAGCATGCGCCTGCCCAGCGGGGTGATGGCATGGGACGCGGTCAGGGCACCCAGGCGACGCAGGAGATCACGCGCCGCGCCCAGCGCACCGGGCGGCGGCGGATCGACGAAGCGCAGCGCGTCGCTCCCCCACGCTGCCAATTCCAGCGCCAGCGATGCCAGTTCCACCATCGCTATCTCGGGACGACGCTGCGGATCGAGCCGTTGCGACTGCGGCCACAGCCGGTACGCCCATCCCTCCGCCACGCGGCCGGCGCGGCCGGCGCGCTGGTCGGCGGACGCTTGCGAGATGTTCGCCACTTCCAGTCGCGAGAAGCCGCTGTTCGGATCGTACGAGGGCTCGCGCGCCAGTCCGCTGTCGACCACCACGCGCACGCCGGGCAGGGTCACCGAGGATTCGGCCACGTTGGTGGCCAGCACCACGCGCCGCCGGCCCTGCGGATCGGCCTGCAGTGCTTCGGATTGCTTCTCGACCGGAAGCTCGCCGTGCAGCGCGAGCACGACGATGTCGTGCGCCAGCACCTCGGCCAGCATCGCCTGCACGCGTGCGATCTCGCGCTGGCCCGGCAGGAACACCAGCACGTCACCGGGATGCGATTGCACGGCGTGCTCCACGGCGCGGCGGACCTGCACTTCCAGCGATTCCTCGCGCCGTGCCGGGAAGTGCGCGACCTGCACGGCAAACCCTCGGCCTTCGCTGCTCAACCGGGGAGCGTCGAGGAAACGCGCCAGCTTCTCGCCGTCCAGCGTGGCCGACATCACCACCAGCCGCAGGTCCTCGCGCAGCTGCGCCTGCACGTCCAGCGCCAGCGCCAGCCCCAGGTCGCCGGCAAGGTGGCGCTCGTGGAATTCGTCGAACAGGATCGCACCGACGCCCTCCAGCATCGGATCGTCCTGGATCATCCGGGTCAGGATGCCTTCGGTGACCACTTCCACCCGGGTGCGTGCGGACACCGCGTTCTCGAAGCGGATGCGGTAGCCGACGGTCTCGCCCACCGGTTCGCCCCGCTGCCTGGCCATGAAGCCAGCGGCCGCACGCGCGGCCACGCGGCGCGGCTCCAGCATCACGATCTTCTTGCCCGCCAGCCACGGCTGTTCCAGCAGCGCCAGCGGCACCTGCGTGGTCTTGCCGGCGCCGGGCGGCGCTTCCAGCACCAGCCGCGGATGGTCCGACAGGCGGCGGACGATGTCCGGCAGCAGCGGGGTGATGGGGAAGGTGGGCGATGGCATGCGGCGCAAAGGATACGGCTTCCTGCCGCAACTCACGCAGGCATTTGTGGGAGCGACATCAGTCGCGATGGACTGCCGCGGAGGCCTCATCGCGACTGACGTCGCTCCCACAGACCTCAACTCACCGCCTCCAACGACTAAAATGTCCACCATGGATCTCATCGACATCGGCGCCAACCTCACCCACGAGAGCTTCGACCACGACCGCAACGCGGTGCTGCAGCGGGCGCGTGAAGCCGGCGTGGTCCAGCAGGTCATCACCGGCGCCAGCCGCGAGCATTCGCCGATGGCCCTGCGCCTGGCGCAGGCGCACCCGGGCGAGCTGTTCGCCACCGCCGGCGTGCACCCGCACCACGCCACCGAGTACACCGACGAGTGCGATGCGGAGATGCGCGCGCTGCATGCGCACCCGGAAGTGGTGGCGGTCGGCGAATGCGGGCTGGATTACTTCCGCGACTTCTCGCCGCGTCCCGCGCAGCGCAGGGCCTTCGAGCGGCAGTTGCAGATCGCGGCCGACATGGAGGTCGATGGCGTGGGCAAGCCGCTCTTCCTGCACCAGCGCGACGCCCACGACGACTTCATGGCGATGATGAAGAACTTCGACGGCAGGCTGGGGCCGGCCGTGGTGCACTGCTTCACCGGGACGAAGAAGGAACTCTTCGACTACCTGGACCAGGACTGGCACATCGGCATCACCGGCTGGCTGTGTGACGAACGCCGCGGCCTGCACCTGCGCGAGCTGGTGCCGTCGATCCCCGCCAACCGCCTGATGATCGAAACCGACTCCCCCTACCTGCTGCCACGCACCGTGAAGCCGCAGCCCTCGCATCGGCGCAACGAGCCGATGTACCTGGCCCACATCGTGGCCGAGCTGGCGCGTGACCGTGGCGAAGACGTCGACGCAACGGGCGCCGCCACCACCGCGACGGCGCGCGCGTTCTTCCGGTTGCCTGCCCTGGCGTGAGGCGCCACGACCGGGCGCCTCATCGTGCGCGGACATGCCGCGCTCAACGTCCCCGACGCGGCCGCAGGTAGTGGCGCACCACGTAGTTGCCGATCTTGTTGCCCTGCTTCAGGCCGTCCATGCACGCGGTGCGGAAGTGGATGCCGGCATATACGCGCGACATCGCCGCCTCGTATTCGGCCTGTGACAGCGTGTCGAAATGACGCTCGATGCCGGCGGCCGTGTAGGTGTACGGCAAGGCGTCCGTGCCCAATACCCGGCGCAGCACTTCCGTCGCGCTGCCGGTCAGCGCCGACAGGCCGCTGGCATAGTCCGGGTACGGTGGATTGACCAGGTACGACGTCCACTGGGTGTCGCCCGCCGCATGGATCGCGGTGATCGGCCGCCAGAAGTTGTATCTGTATTTGCTGCTGAACACGCCGAAGGAGGCATCCGCCTGTGCCATGTTCATCAGCGCGAACAGGCGGGCATGCTGCCACAGGTCCAGGCCGCGTCCGTTGACGATGCGCTGGGCGATGGCGTTGGCATTGGCGCCTCCGCCTGCCCAGTAGCGCGCACTGCGGCTTTCCGCCGACTCGACGTTCTGCGGGGCACCCCGCACCGCCGCGCTCCCGACCGCCAGGACCTCCTGGTAGTCGCGTCGATAGGTGCCACTGGAGCGGACCAGCAGCGGCGACGGACCTGCACGGAACTGGGTGACGTTGTTGAGCGCGAACGGCTTCACGTTGCCCCAGTTGCCGAACTGGGGTGCGGTGAAGCTGGGCGGGGTGGGTTGATAGACGCCGGGCAGCGCGGGTGCGGCGTAAGGCGCGTGTGGCGTGGCGGCACCGTCGTTGGCACGCCGTTGCAGGATGGCTTGCGCGGCCAGCATGCCTACGGCGATCCCGTCGTCGAGGCAGTCAGGGTGCGCGGGCGGGCACGACAACCCAGCCAGGTAGTTGTCGTAGGTGGTTTCCAGCGCGGCCGCCTGCGCAGGCACCGTCACCGACAGCGTCATGTAGGCGGCGGTGGCGACGGCAGCATCGGGTGATGCGCCGGGGGCGGCCGGGTGGCGGCGTGCATAGGTGTCGTAGCGTGGATCGATGGAATTCAGCGCGTCATGGATCGCCAGGTGGGTGATCGCATTGATGCGCGTCTGCAGCGGCGGGGCGCCCGCGGTCACGGCGGTCTGCCAGGCAATGGTGTTCCAGTCGATGACGGCATCGGCCTGGGCCAGACCGGGTATCGACGCCGCCAGCAGCATGCCGGCCAAGCGGCTTCGCAGCCGGGGGGATCGGGGCAGGGCCCGCGCGATCATCGTGGAGGTAGGCAGGTTCATGGTGGGCTCCATTGCGTAACGAAGGGTGCCGCCAGCAGGGCGGCCGGAGGTAACCCGGGCAACCGGAGGGGATCGGCCGCGCGGGAATACTGGTGCCGCTGCGCTTCAGCGCTCGCGCCGGTTGTCGGCCATGCGCTGTTCCGGCGACGGACGGGCGGGTGTCGGTTCGAAGGCGACCTGCCGCACCGTGGATGGGCCACGCCGGCATGCGCGTCTTGCTTCGGCCATCAGCGCGGCGCGGCTTGCGTACACCTGGCCGAGGTTGTGCTGGTCGAGCAGTGCGCCGACTTCATGCTGGGCAGGCAGCCGGGGCCGCGCGCAGTCGATGACGATGCGGGCCGGTGCCGGTTCGCCCGGGGATTGGCCCATGGCCGGTGCCATGCCGGCGCCTGCCAGGCCTGCGGCAACCGCGATGCGGGCGAGCGTGTTCATGATGTTTTCCTGGACGACGGCCGGGGATCGGGCCTGTCGCCAGCGTCGTCGCGTTCGCCCGGCCGGTCTTGAGGACCGGCTGAGGAAACCGCACGGGCATGGCGGAAAAGCTTGGGAAATCCTTAGGCCGACGCCGTCGCCGCGCTGCGTTGAAGGAATACCAGCCCGGGTTGTGAGCCGCCATGTCCTCGCCCGCCCCACCCTGCCACTTCGAAGACACCGTCATCGACTTCGCAGGCCGCCGTCTGTGGCGGGCAGGCGCCGAACAACCGCTGGAACCGAAGGCGTTCGCCGTACTCGCACTGCTGGCGGGCGAGCCGGGCCGCGTATTCACCCGCGACGAGATCCTGGATGCCGTCTGGGGACACCGGCATGTCACGCCCGGGGTGCTCAACCGCATCATCACCCTGTTGCGCCACGCACTGGCCGAAGACGCGCACCATCCCCGCCTGCTGCATACCGTGCATGGCGTCGGCTATCGCTTCGATCTGCCCACCACCACCGCCGGACCGGAGGCACCACCGCTCGCCGCGCTGTCTCCGCCCGATGCGACGGACGACGGCCTGCCGGTGGCGTTACTGGAACCAGCGACCACCGCCGTCGCGGTCCCGCACCGCCCGACGCCCCGGTGGCGCTGGCTGGCGCTCGGTCTGGCCGGTATCGTCGCGGCCGTCGTCGGGTGGTGGCCGCGCGACACCACGACATCGCCATCCGCACCCGCGACCGTGGCGGCCCGACGGGCGACACCTACCCTGGTGGTGATGCCGCTGAAGCCCATCGGCAGCGGCGACAGCGTGCGGATCATCGCCGACGGCCTGGGCGAAGAACTGATCTGCAGCCTGGCGCAGGTGGAAGGCCTGCGGGTGATCGCACGCGATTCCACCCGGCTGGCCACCGATGCTTCGGCCGACCCGGCCACGCTGGTGCAGCGGCTCGGCATCACCCATGCACTGGAAGGCAACCTGCAGCAGGCGGGGCAGTCGCTCCGCGTGCGCTTGCGCCTGGTCGACGCGCAGGGCGGCGGCACGTTGTGGACGCGGGATTTCGATCGCGACGCGTCCGAGGTGCTGCTGCTGCAGCGGGACATCGCGGAGACCGTCGCCGGCTCGCTGGCGCTGCGTCTGGGCCTGACCGACGCGCCGTCGCGCAGCGGCGATGCCGAATTCCTGCGCCGCTATCACATCGCCCGCGCGCTGGTCAGCCTGCGGGACCTGCCGCCCGAGACATCGACCGAGCGTGCGGAGCGGGAATTCCGCGTGCTGCTCCGCGAGCGACCGGACGACGCCCGCGCCCACGCCGGCCTCGCCCTGGCCCTCGAGGTTCGTGCGCAACGGCGGCCGACGCTCGCCGCCACCCTGCGCGAGGAAGCCATCCGCGAGGCGACACTGGCCCAGCGCCTGGACGCGACCCTCGCCGAACCGTACTTCGTGCTCGCCGCCAATGCCTGCATCGCCGACGACTGGGAGCGCTGCCTGTCCCTCCAGGAGCGGGCGTTGCGCGTGAACCCCAGCAATGCGGAGATGGCGTATGGGATGACGCTCTCGCTCGCCAGGCTGGGCTACCTCGATCGTGCGGAAGCCGGGGCGCGCGACCTGCAGGCGCGCGATCCCCTGGGCCGCAACGGCGGCTTCATGCTGGCACGCGTGCTGGATACCCAGGGACGGCACGACGAAGCACACCGCCTGCTGGAGCCCCTTCCCGCCTACGCGGCCTATGCGCGCTGGTTCAATGCCGTCTGGCGCAAGGACTACGCAGGCGCCTTGCGGATCGCGAAGGTGGACATCGACGGATCGAACCACCCCGATGCGTATGCGAAGCAACTCGCGCCCGGATACATCGCCACGTCGGAGGCCTTGATCGATCCTTCCCGATGGCCGCGCGCCATCGCCGAATTCGATGCGTACGAAAAAGCCACCGGCATGGGCAACTTCTCGCGCGTACTGGCACCGACCGCGCCCGCAAACGCTGCGTCTCTGATCGACGACCTCAACCAGGTACGCCAGCGCGGCTATTCCACCTGGGACCTGCTGCTGTGGACGAAGGACCTGGCCTACCTTCGGCGCGATCCCGCGTTCCAGGCCTTTCTGCGCGACAACGGCATCCTGGCGTACTGGCGCAAGCACGGGTTCCCGCCCCAGTGTCGTGCCCGTGGCGATGTCGTGTCCTGCGATTGACCGCGGCTAGTCGACCTTGCGGTCTTCCGACTTCGCCTGCGCCATCGCTTCGGGCTCCAGCTCCTCCGCACTGCGGTTGAGCCGCACGAACACGCCCCACGCCACCAGCAGCAGCGCGGCCGAGCCGCCGATCGCGGCGACGTAGGGCAGCTGCGTGGCGTCTTCGTGCATCAGTTCGAAAGTGGCGACCAGCGTTTCGATGGCCATGGCGATGACGATGACCACCAGGAAGCGCGACAGGTAGCGGCGCACCCGCGTGGGCCCGCTGACTTTCACGTCGCGCTGCACTTCTTCTTCGAACACGGTCTGCGCCAGTTCCAGCGCGACCAGCCCGATGGTGAGCATGCCGATGCTCTCCAGGATGTTGTCGAAGCGGTTGCGCAGGCCGGCATCGCCGCCCGCCATCAAAACGCCATGCCACAGCTCGCTGGCGGCCAGCACGATCAGCGCGATGGCGCACAGGAAGAACAGCGCGATGATCGCCAGGTGGCCGGCGAGGAAGAGCTTCTGCAGGTGTTTCATCGTACGTTTCGGTGCTCGGGACGGCACAGCATGGCGGCGCGGCGCGTAAGCCGCGCGTGAAGCCATCCGACGGGTGGTTCACGCCGGACGTTGCGTCTCGTAGGCCTGCAGGTGCACCCACGCCGCCTGCAGCCGGGGCACGGCGATGCCATGCGCTTCGGCACGGTGCACCATGTCGCCGACGATGTGTGCGGCCTCGACGCGCTGACCGGACTCGAGGTCGCGCAGCATGGAGGCCTTCAGCGGCGAGCCGGCCTGGGTCAGGGTCTCCAGCGCGGTGGCCTGCGCGGCGGCGGCAATGGGGTGTCCGGCCGCGGCCGCGACCGCGACGCATTCCGCATACAGCGCGGTGACGAACGCGCGCCCGCCTTCGCCCGCCATGACAACGCCGATGGGGGCCCGCATGACGCAGGTGGCGGCGGCCAATGCGGTGAGGAAGCTGTACTTCACCCACTGCGCCTGCGCGATGCGGTCGGTGTACGCATGGTCGATGCCGGCGCCTGCACACAGGCGCGCGAGCTGCTGCAGGCGGTCGCTGGCGGGTTGACCCTCGCGTTCGCCGAACGTCATCGACGCCGGCGTGCCCAGATGGCGGATCTCGCCCGCGCTGCCGAGCACCACGCTGATGAAGCACAGCCCGCCCGCCACGCGGTCGGCACCGAAACGCGCATCCAGCAGGCCGTAGTGGCGCAGTCCGTTGAGCAGCGGAAGTACGTCGGCCCCCGCGTCCATCGCCGGCGCGATGCTGTCCATCGCGCTGTCCAGGTCGTACGCCTTGCAACTCAGCAGGACCAGGTCGAAGGGCGCCTGCGCCACGCGCGCCGGCAGTTCCTCCGCGGTGACGGTGTCGACCCGCAACGTGGCGTCGCCCAACGGACTGTCGATACGCAGCCCGTGCTCACGCAGCAGGGCGGCGCGCGCGGGCCGCACCAGGAAGGTCACGTCCGCGCCCGACTGTGCCAGGCGGCCACCGAAATAGCCGCCGGTGCCGCCGGCGCCGAGCACCAGCACGCGCATCAGCTGCGCAGCCCCACGCCCTTCTTCAGCAGCCACAGGCCCAGCGCAGCCAGCGCGACGACGAAGCCGATCATCAGCGCGTACGCCACCCACAGCGGCACGTCGCTGGTGCCCAGCAGGCCGTAGCGGAAGGCGTTGACCATGTAGAAGATCGGATTGGCGTGCGTCAGCGCCTCGGCCCACGGCGGCAGCAGCTTGACCGAGTAGAACACACCGCCCAGGTAGGTCAGCGGGGTCAGGATGAAGGTCGGCACGATGGCGATGTCGTCGAACTTCTTCGCGTACGCCGCGTTGACGAAACCGGCCAGCGAGAAGATCGTCGCGCCCAGCAGTACGGTGGTGATGGTCACCAGCGGATGCGGTATGCGGACCTTGGTGAAGAACATCGCGATCACCAGCACGATGGTGCCCACCATCAGGCCGCGCAGCACCGCGCCGGCCACGTAGCCCAGCAGGATCACCCAGTTGGGCATCGGGCTGACCAGCAGCTCTTCCACGTGGCGGCCGAACTTGGCGCCGAAGAAGCTGGAGCTGATGTTGCCGTAGCTGTTCTGGATGATGCTCATCATCACCAGGCCGGGCACGATGAACTCCATGTAGCTGTAGCCGCCCATGTCGCCGATGCGGCTGCCGATCAGGCCGCCGAAGATCAGGAAGTACAGCGTCATGGTGATGGCCGGCGGCACCAGGGTCTGGCCCCAGATGCGCAGGATGCGGTTGACTTCGCGGCGCACGATGGTGCCCAGCGCGACGAAGTTCTTCTGCAGCGGCGTGGTCTGGCTGGTTTCCTGCGGATGGAGGGCGCTCATGCGGCCTGCTCCCGCTTGGCGGCGGCTTCGTCGCCGGTCAGGCGCACGAACAGCTCTTCCAGCCGGTTGCTCTTGGTGCGCATGGAGCGCACGCGGATGCCGGCGTCGCCCAGCGCGGCGAACACGCGGTTGAGGTCCATCGCGCGCGGCATGTCCAGGTCAAGCGTGTGGCCGTCGGTGGCGACCATCGTGGTGCCCTCGATGACCGGTAGCTGCGCCGGCAGTTCGCCATCGATGTCGAACAGGAAGCCTTCCACGTCCAGCTTGGCCAGCAGCTGGCGCATCGGGCCCTGTTCGACGATGGTGCCGCGGTCGATGATGGCCAGGTTGCGGCAGAGGCTTTCGGCCTCTTCCAGGTAGTGCGTGGTCAGGATGATGGTGGTGCTGGCGGCGTTGATGTCCTTCAGCGTCTTCCACATGCCGCGGCGGATCTCGATGTCCACGCCGGCGGTGGGCTCGTCCAGGATCAGCAGGCGCGGGCGCGTCATCATGGCGCGGGCGATCATCAGCCGGCGCTTCATGCCGCCGGACAGCGTGCGGCTCATGACGTTGGCCTTTTCCCACAGCTGGGCGCGCTTGAGCTCCTCTTCGGCCCGCACCAGCGCTTCGGCGCGCGGGATGCCGTAGAACCCTGCGTAGTTCACGCAGATGTCCAGCGGCTTCTCGAACATGTTGAAGTTGATCTCCTGCGGCACCAGGCCCAGCAGGCGCATCGCGCCGTCGCGGTCCTGGTCCAGGTCGGTGCCGAACACCTTCACCTGCCCGGCGCTCTTGTTGACCAGCGAACTGACGATGCCGATCAGCGTGGACTTGCCGGCGCCGTTGGGGCCCAGCAGGGCGAAGAAATCGCCGGGATCGACCTGCAGCGACACGCCCTTCAGGGCCTGCACGCCGGTGTCGTAGACCTTGCGCAGGTCGGTGATGGCCAGCGCGGGAGCCGAGGCCGGTACGGATGTTGCGGACGCCATGGGGTACCTTGTGGCGCCGCGAAGACGCCCGGGTGGATGCGAGCGCTTATTATAGGCGTCCCGCCGGGCCGGCCCCGGCACACACAGTGTTCCAGCCCGCCTCCCTTGGCCATCGTCCATTTCCCCTTGAAGCTCGTCGGGCGCCGCATGCTGGCCCCCAGCGTCGGTCACTACACCTTCGTCCGCGACGACGGCCAGCCACTGGATTTCATCCCGGGGCAGTTCATCCAGGTGCACTTCCAGTACGCCGATGGCACCAGCACCAAGCGCAGCTACTCGCTGGCGACCATCCACGACCACGCGATGGGGCCGGGCGAAGCGGTGGAGATCGCGGTCAGTTATGTACCCGGAGGCGCGGCGACGGCGCTGTTCGAGGGGTTGCCGGAAGGCGGCCATGTGGACGCCAGTGGCCCGTATGGCCGTTTCTGCCTGATGCCGGGCGACCAGAACCGGCGCTACCTGCTGATCGGCACCGGTACCGGCGTCACGCCCTACCGCGCCATGCTGCCGCAGCTGGAAACCCTGATGGCCGAGCGCGGCATCGAAGTCGTGCTGCTGTTCGGTGCGCGCACGCCTGCAGAACTGCTCTACGGCGATGAATTCCGCGCGTTCGCCGATCGCCACCCCGGCTTCCGTTTCGTGCCGTGTTTCTCCCGCGAACTGCCGGAAAACCCGCACGCCGACGTCCGCCACGGTTACGTGCAGCAGTTCCTGGACGAATTCGCACCGGATCCCGCCAACGACATCGCCTACCTGTGCGGCAACCCGAACATGGTGGACGCCTGCTTCGAGGCCCTGAAGACGCACGGCCTGCCGGTGCCTCAGATCCGCCGCGAGAAGTACGTCAGCAGCAAGTAGGCCGACGGCCCTTCCTTTTCGCCATCGCGTCGGTCACATCCGGCGCGCTGCCCCGTCATGGCATGCTGACGACAGCATTCATCCGGGACAGACACCATGGCACTACCCCTTCGTTCACCTGCCGCCGCGCTCGGCCTGCTGCTGCTGGCAAGCTGCAGTGGACCGGCGCAGGAGGCTGGCCAGCAGGCCGTGCGCCACTACGGCGACATCGCGTTCAAGCCCTGCACGCTGACATCGCCCTACCTGACCACCAACGTGGAGGCGCAGTGCGCGACGCTCCCCGTGGCGGAAGATCCGGCCAGGCCGGACGGGCGCAAGGTGGATTTGAACATCGCCTGGCTGCCCGCGACCAATGAGGGCGGGGCCACCGACGATCCGGTGTTCTTCCTGGCGGGCGGCCCGGGCCAGTCGGCCGTGGAAGTATGGCCCGCCATCGACGGTGCCTTCCGCGAGGTGCGCAAGTCGCGCCACCTCATCCTGGTGGACCAGCGCGGCACCGGCGCCTCCAATCCACTCTCATGCAAGGACGACGAGGGCAGGAACGCCTACGGCGACGAACAGGCGCCTGGCGAAGCCGCTGCGATCGAGTTCGCGCGCCGTTGCGCCGCCTCGCTGAAGGCCGACCCGCGCTTCTACACCACCACCGATGCGGTGCGCGACCTGGACAGCGTGCGCGCCGCGCTGGGGGCGGAGAAGATCAACGTGGTGGGCGCGTCTTACGGCACCCGCGTGGCGCAGCAGTACGCGATGCGCCATCCGCAGCACACGCGCAGCGTGCTCATCGATGGCGTGGTGCCGAATGAACTGGCGCTGGGCAGCGAACATGCGCGCAACCTGGATGCCGCGCTGGCCCTGCAGTTCCAGCGTTGCCAGGCCACGCCGGCCTGCAGGGACAAGTTCGGCGGCGACCTGCGCGAGCAGTTGCGGAGCCTGATGGCGCGGCTGGCGGCGGCACCGGTGCAGACCGAGTACCGCGATCCGTCCACCGGCGAACTGGCCAGCGGGCAGGTCACGCCGGGCACGGTGGCCAGCATCACCCGCATGTATTCGTACTACCCGCAGGGGGCGGCCCTGCTGCCGCTGGTGTTGAACGAGGCCAACCAGGGCCGCTACGGCTCCCTGATGTCGCTGGCGAAAGTGCTGGAGACGCAGATGGGCGACCAGTTCATGCATGGCATGCAGCTGTCGGTGATCTGCGCGGAGGATGCCGACCTGCTGCAACCCAATCCCGACGACAGCGACACGGTGCTGGGCAACACGCTGGGCGACTACCTGAAAGTGCAGTGCTCGGCATGGCCCACGGGCAAACGGCCTGCGGACTTCCACACGCCGTGGGCATCGGACCTGCCGGCCCTGCTGCTGTCCGGCGAACTCGACCCGGTCACTCCGCCCCGCTATGGCGAACAGATCGTGCGCAACCTGCCCAACGGCCGCCATCTGGTGCTGAAGGGCCAAGGCCACGGCACCTTCAGCATCGGCTGCATGCCCAAGCTGCTGGCGCGCTTCCTGGAGAGCGCGGATGCGAAGGGACTGGATGCGAAATGCCTGGACTCGCTGGATTACGTACCGCCCTTCACCAGTTTCAACGGCTGGGAACCATGAGTCGCCCCGCGCGCGGCTTCCCGGATTCCCTTCCTTCCCGACGAGATACCACCCCATGATCATCGCCAACGACTTGCACAAGTCATTCAAGACCAAGACCGGACTGGTCACCGCGGTGGGCGGCGTCAGTTTCACCGCCCACGACGGACAGATCACCGGGCTGCTGGGTCCCAACGGGGCCGGCAAGACCACCACCATGCGCATGCTGTACACGCTGATGACGCCCGACCGCGGGCAGGTCACCGTGGACGGCATCGACGCCGCGCGCGACCCGGTCGCGGTGCGCCGCGCCCTGGGGGTGCTGCCCGACGCACGCGGCGTCTACAAGCGGCTGACCGCGCGCGAGAACATCGCCTACTTCGGCGAGCTGCACGGGCTTTCGTCGAAGCAGATCGCCGAGCGCACGAAGGCATTGTCCGACGCACTGGACATGGGCGACATCCTCGATCGCCAGACCGAAGGCTTCAGCCAGGGCCAGCGCACCAAGACCGCCATCGCGCGCGCGCTGGTGCATGACCCGCGCAACGTCATCCTCGACGAACCGACCAACGGCCTGGACGTGATGACCACGCGCGCGATGCGTGGCTTCCTCAGGCAGCTGCGTGATGAAGGACGCTGCGTGATCTTCTCCAGCCACATCATGCAGGAGGTCGCCGCGCTGTGTGACCGCATCATCATCATCGCCAAGGGCACGGTGGTCGCCGCCGGTACCGCCGACGAACTGCGTGCGCAGGCGGGCGAGGACAACCTGGAGGACGCCTTCGTCAAGGTGATCGGCTCCGAGGAGGGCCTGCTGGCATGAGCATTCTTTCGACCGTTTCCACGGTGATGCGCAAGGAACTGCGCGACCTGTCGCGCGACCGCCGGACGCTGGCGCTCGCCCTGTTCCTGGGCCCGCTGCTGTATCCCGCGCTGATGCTGGGCATGGGCTACCTGACCGAGAACCGCATCCGTACCCAGGTGGACAAGACGCTGGAAGTCCCGGTGATGGGCGCGGAGCACGCGCCCAACCTGGTGAAGTTCCTGGCCACCAACGGCATCACCGCGACCAAGCCGCCAGCCAACCTGGATGCGGCGATCCGCTCGCAGGAAATCGACGTCGCCCTGCGCATCAGCCCCGACTACGCCAGCGACTGGCGCAATGGACGGCCGGCGCTGGTGGAGATCATCCGCGACAGCACGCGTCGCGACGCCGACATTCCCACGCAACGGCTGCAGGCCGCGCTGGGCGGCTACAGCCAGCAGGTCGGCGCACTGCGACTGTTCGCCCGCGGCGTGGATGCCTCGGTGGCACGTCCGGTGAACATCGGCCTGCAGGACCTGGCCACGCCGGAAGCCAAGCAGGGCGTACTGCTGTCGGTGCTGTTGCCCTACCTGCTGATCCTGACGTCCTTCATCGGTGGCGCTTACCTGATCCTGGATGCCACGGCCGGCGAGCGCGAGCGGCAATCTCTGGAACCGCTGCTGGCGACCCCGGCACCACGAGGTGCCGTGGTCAGCGGCAAGATCGCCGCCGCCTGCGTGATCGGCCTGGGCACGCTGCTGCTGACACTGCTGGCATTCAAGTTCAGCGCGCAGTTCGCCGGCACGCTGGGACGTCAGTTGAACGTGTCGTTCCTGGCGATGGGCAAGATGCTGCTGATCCTGGTGCCGATGCTGTTCGTCGGCACCTCGCTGCTGACTTACCTTGCGGCCTCGGCCAAAAGCATGAAGGAAGCGCAGAGCCACATGACCTGGCTGATGCTGCTGCCGATGATCCCCACGTTCGCATTGATGGCCAACCCGCTGAAGAGCCAGCCGTGGCAGTTCGCGGTGCCGTTCCTGGCGCAGAACCAGATGCTGCTGAAGGTGATCCGCAACGAGTACATCGGGCCGCAGACGTGGGCCATCTACCTGGCGGCGGGTTTCGGCGTCGCCGCCGTGCTGTGGTTCGCCGCGGTGCGCCGTTACCACCAGGAGAAACTGGCTGTCGCGGGATAAGCGGCTTCCGGTGAGTGCTGCACCAGAGAACGGCCACCTGCAGGTGGCCGTTCTTTTTTTTAGGAATGCGTCGGCGACCTGGGCGCCACCCGCGTCAGAACCGGTCCTCGTAACCCGACGTCAGCGCCTGTGCCTTCACGTCGGCATTGAACAGGTCGCCCTCGGTCGTAGTCGTAGTTCAGGCTCAGACCGTTGTGGTGGTCGAAGTCGTAGCCCACGCCCACGCAAGGCTGGGTGGAACGTTCGCGAAGACGGTAGCCGCCGGCGCTGAACTTGGTGTTGACGCTCTGCACGCATGCGCGTCCGGCAATGAAGAAGCCGGTGTTGCCGGCACCGAAGTTCTTCTTGCCGACCACGCCCACGCCAGCGGCATCCATGTCGCAGGACGCGCCTTCAAGCGAACGGTCGCCGAGGATCGAGCAGAAACCTTCCACCGCGAAGCTGGGTGGAAATGATGGCCCGCGCGCAGGCCACAGGCGGTGTCGGTGTCATCGATGCGCTGGCCACCGGCGCTGGGTTACAGGTCGCTGGGGCCGGCCTCGACGCGGCCGTACCCCTGGCCGGCTTCCGTCGCCGTGGCGGGTGCCGACAGGACGGCAAAGAAAGTGTGAAGGGAACAGGCAGATGCGTCATGTAATCCTTCCTTGGACATGAGTTCGTCGGTCGCCCGCGATGCGGGCGGCGCACGGTAAACAGCGGTGTCGCTTGTCTACGGCAACGCACCACCTCGCATCGAGGTGCGACGACGCGCATGCCGTCCACATGCTTCCCCTTCTTCTCCGCCATGAAAAAAGCCGGCGCATGGCCGGCTCTTTTTTTCGCGCTTTGTCGCGGTATCAGCCCGGGCTGAAGCCGATGGTGCGACGCGTGGTGACCGGCGAGTCCAACGGTTCGAACTTCCAGCGACGCACGGCGTTGAGTGCTTCGCGATCGAACACGCGCGCAGGCGTGGCGCGCACGACGCGGGCGTTGGTGACCGAACCATCGGTGCCCACGGTGATTTCCACCAGCACTTCGCCGCTGGTGCCCGAACGCAGTGCTTCCGGCGGGTAGCGCGGGGCGGGCGTGCTGACCGCACGCAGCGACTGCGCCGCGGTTGCGGAGGCAGCGGCCGGCGCGGCGGAACGGGTGGCGGCGGCGGCGCGTTCGGCGGCTTCGCGTTGCGCAGCGGCCGTGCGTTCGGCGGCCGCACGACGTTCGGCTTCCTGTCGGGCGGCTTCCTGCTGCTGCGCGAGCTGCTGCGCGGCGGCGGCTTCGGTTGCCTTCTGCTGCTCGGCTACCTGGGCCAGGCGCTGCTGTTCCTTCAGGCGCGCTTCTTCCTGTTCCTTGGTCTTGGCCTCGGTATCCACGGCGCGCTGCGCCACGGCTTCCTGCGAGGTCGCGATGCTCTGCTTCAGGCGCGGCAACGCCGGCGCCTTCGGGTCGGCCTTCTCGATGATCGCGGACAGGCGCTGCGCTTCGGTGAACTCTTCGCGGGCGATGCTCTGTTCGGCGGCGATCAGCGTGTAGGGCAGCAGGTCGGTCAGCGCGCTGGTCACGCCCGGATCATTGGGCAGCTTGTCGCGCAGGGCCAGGTAGTACTCCATGGCGTTGTCGCCACCGGGTGCGTAGATGCGGTTCTCGCGCAGCGCCTTGGTGGCGGCTTCGCGCAGCGCGTCGGCGTCCATCGCCTGCACCTGGGCGGAGACCGCCGGTGGTGGTGGCGTGGCGACGGCGGGCGTGGCAGCAGTGCCCGCGGCGGGCGCAGCCGCATCTTCCTTCTTGGAACAGGCCGCCACGGCGACCACCAGCAACAACGGCGCAACGAGGCGCGCGCGCCGGGACATAAAGACTAAGGACATCGTTTCAACTCCCCCAAAAGCTCTTCGAATGATGACGGCATTCCCCAATGCGCGTAGAACGCGTCATCCGGGCGCTTTTGTCAACCATGGCATGCACTTGCGATGTCGCCCGCCGTGCGGGCACGCCATTGCAACTGCCTTCCCGGCTGGCGCCAGCCTGACCTTCGTGATGCCGGCCCGAGGCGGACATCCGCCCGTGCGCCGACCGGGTACCCCTACCCGGGCACCAGAGTACGCCGGCCACGAACCACAATCTTTTGATGTTGGTCACAGTTTTGCGTCGGTGCGCGCCGGCGCGCGACGATCGGCGATGCGGTCGGCGTCGGAGCCCTACTTGCCGATGCAGAACGTGGAGAAGATGTGGCCCAGCATGTCGTCCGGAGAAAGCCGGCCGGTGATCTCGCCCAGTGCGTCGTGCGACAGCCGGAGCTCTTCGGCGGCCAGCTCCAGGTGCTCGTGTTCCAGCTGGGCGGCGGCGTGCCCGGCATGCTCGAGCGCGCGCTGCAGGGCTTCGACATGGCGCGCGCGCGCCGAGAATTCGCCGTCGCTGCCCTCGCCCGCGTGGTCGCCTGCCAACGCCCGCAAGCGGTCGTGCAGTCGGTCCAGGCCGAGGCCGTGCGCTGCGGAGACATGGACCACGTGCGGGGTGTCGTCCGGCGGGACGGGCAGCAGGTCGACCTTGTTGTGGATCCAGAGCACGGTGGGCACGCGCGCGATCTCCGCGGCCACGGCGGCACGGCCGGCGTCCTGGTCGCGCGCGTCCACCACGACCAGCGCGACGTCGGCGCGCTCCAGCTCCGCGCGGGCACGCCGCATGCCTTCGCGCTCGATGGCGTCGCCACCGTCGCGCAGCCCGGCAGTGTCGACCAGATGCAGCTCCAACCCGTCCAGGCGGATGGTCTCGCGCAGCGTGTCGCGGGTGGTGCCGGCCACGTCGGTGACGATGGCGCGGTCGCTGCCGGCGAGCGCATTCAACAGCGAACTCTTGCCGGCGTTCGGTGGACCCACGATGACCGCATGCAATCCGTCCCGCAGCTTGCGGCCACGCTCGGCTTCCTGCAGCAGTTGCGCAAGCTGGGCCTGTACGGCGGCAAGCCGGTCGCGCACCTGGCGTCCGCCCAGCGTGTCCAGCGATTCATCCGCGAAATCGATGGCGGCTTCGACATGCACGCGCAGCGCGATGAGCTGTGCGCCGATCGCATCCACCCGACGGGAAAACACGCCGTCCAGCGATCGCCGCGCCGCGCGCGCGGCACGCGTATCGGCCGCCGCGATCAGGTCGGCGATGGCTTCGGCCTGGGCCAGGTCGAGCTTGCCGTTGAGGAAGGCACGTTCGGAAAATTCACCGGGGCGCGCGGGCCGCGCACCCAGTGCACAGGCACGCGCGACCAGGTGTTGCAGCACGACGGGGCTGCCATGCGCCTGCAGTTCCACCACGTCTTCGCCGGTGAAGCTTCGCGGCGCAGGGAACGCCAGCACGATGCCGTCATCGATGATGCGCTCGTCGGCGTCATGGAACCGCACATGGTGTGCGTGGCGCGGGGTCAGTGCCGCGCGCGCGCACAGCGTGCGTGCGATGCGCAGCGCCGCGGGGCCGGACAGCCGCACGATGCCCACGCCACCGGCTCCCGGTGCGCTGGCGATCGCGGCGATGGTGTCCTGAGCGACGGTCATGGCGTGCGGTGGAAGGAAGGGACGCTAGCGTACCGGAAACACGAAGCCCGCCTGGCGGCGGGCTTCGTGGCGTTGCGGGGAGCGGGATTACTTCGCCACGCTGGTCTTCGGCGTGGCCGGCTCGCCGTGGCGCTTGGTCATCCACCACTGCTGCAGCAGGCCCAGCGCGCCGTTGGTGACCCAGTACAGCACCAGACCGGACGGGAAGAACGCCATCATCACGCCGAACACCAGCGGCATGAACTGCATCATCTTCTGCTGCATCGGGTCCATGCCCGGCGCCGGCGTCATCTTCTGCGTCAGCCACATGACCAGCATGTTGAGGATCGGCAGGATGAAGTACGGGTCGCGCGCGGTCAGGTCCTGGATCCACGCGAACCACGGCGCCTGCCGCAGCTCGACGGTTTCCACCAGCACCCAGTACAGCGCCAGGAACACCGGCATCTGCACGAGGATCGGCAGGCAGCCGCCCATCGGGTTGATCTTCTCTTTCTTGTAGAGCTCCATCATGGCGACCTGGAACTTCTGCTTGTCGTCGCCGTAACGCTCCTTCAGCTGCTGGATGCGCGGCTGGAACTTGCGCATCTTGGCGAAGCTCTTGTACTGCGCCGCCGACAGCGGATACAGCACCAGCTTGACCAGGATCACCAGGCCGATGATCGACCAGCCCCAGTTGCCGATGAAGCCGTGCAGGAAGTTCAGCACCCAGAACAGGCCCTGGCCCAGCAGCGCGAGGATCGCGAACTGGCTGTAATCGACCACGCGGTCGATGCCGGGCGCGTTGATCGCCTGGATCTTGTCGACCAGCTTGGGACCCACCCACAGGCGCGCGGTGGTGGTGGCTTGTTGGCCGGGGCCGACGTTGACGCCAGGGCCCATCTCGCGGATCAGCGCGCGCGCGCCATTGTTCGGGTTGTCCAGCGAAATGACGGTGGTGTCGTCGGTGCTGGGAATCCACGCACTGAAGAAGTGGTGCTGCAGGATCGCGATCCAGCCACCCTTCACCTGCTGGTCCACGCGCCCGTCTTCCACATAGTCTTCGTCGAACTTGCGGCGCTGGTACTTGCCGTCCTTGTCCCACCAGGTGGCGCCGTTGAAGCTGAAGGATTCCGGATTGGTCATGCCGCTCTTGATCTGCGGCGGCGTGCGCAGCAGCTGGCGGTAGACGGTGCCCTGCCAGGTGCCCGCGCCGGCGTTGACGACCTGGTCCTGGACCGTGATCTCGTAGCTGGCGCGCTTGAAGGTGTACGTGCGGCGGATGGTCACGCCGTCGGGACCCTGCCACACGAAGGGCACGCTGACGCTGTCCGCGCCGTCGGGCAGCACCACGTCGCCGGCGCCGTTCTCGGGCCTGAAGGCATGGTGATCGGGCGCCTTCGCGGCGTTGCTGACCCAGCCGCTCTCGGCGGTATAGAAATGCTGCGGGTCTTCGCTGAAGAGACGGACGGGGCCGCTGCCCGGCGTCCTGCTCTGGGGATAGTGCAGCAGGTCGGCTTCCAGCACGCTGCCGCCATCCAGCACCAGGCGCAGCACATCGGTTTTCACGGTGACCCGCGGTGCCACCGCGGCCTGGGCGGTAGCGGCCGGCATGGGCGCGACGGTCGGGGCACTCGGAACGCTGCCCGACGTCGCCGCGCTCGGCGTGGTCGCGGCGGGCACGGTGCTGCCGGGAGACACGCTTGTCTGGGCAGGCACCGCCGGCGCGGCGGGCGCTGCCTTCTCCTTGCCCCACTCCATCCACAGCAGGGTGGCCACCATCAGCCAGGCGAAGATCAGGAATACACGGGTCTGGTTCATCAGGCAGGCGGTCTCAACCGGCGTCGGATACCGGTTTGGTCGAAGAAGAAGGAGTGGGTGGCGGCGCGGGGGAATTCAAGCCCGGCGGCATTGTGCCGCCCGCCGCCGGTGGCGGCAATGCGCCGGCACGCGACAGCACGCGCACGAACGTGGCACGCAGCTGCGAGGCGGTGGCCTTGGCCGCCGGTGCGCGCGCGACGATGACGTAGTCGCCGCCGGGCAGCTGCGCACGCAGCTGGCGGAAGTGTTCGCGCAGCTGGCGTTTGATCCGGTTGCGCATGACGGCACGCGTATCCACCTTGCGCGACACCGCCAGGCCCAGGCGCGCGGGCGCGTCACCGGCGAGCCAGTGCAGGCTCATCAGCGGGTCGGAGGTGCGGCGGGCCTGTTCGAACACGCGCGCATAGTCGGCACGTGCCCGTACCCGCGCGTGACGCGGGAAACCGGTGCTCATTTCAGCAAGAAGCCCGCACGTGGACGCGCGGGCTCCTGGTGATGCAGTGAACGCATTGAAGCTTTGGCCGCGGAGAGCGGCCAAGCCATCAGGCGGTCAGGCGCTTGCGGCCCTTGGCGCGGCGACGCGACAGGATCTTGCGGCCGTCGGCGGTCTTCATGCGGGCACGGAAACCGTGGTCGCGCTTGCGCTTCAGATTGCTGGGTTGGTAAGTGCGCTTGGTGGCCATGGGGCCCTCGGGCGTGTTGGCGGGTGGAAAGAACCGGAAATTCTATAGGAACCCGCGGGTTACGGTCAACTGGGATGTGGCAGGGGCGACAAACGCCCCGGATTCACACGCGCCGCCGCTGCGCCTTCCCCATTCATCCACATGTTATGCACAGGATCATTGGCGGGTCCCGGCCGCGGTGGTAGGCTGGCCGACCCCATAACACCCGGCCCGCGATGTCATCGACACCGCGCGGCGGCCTGTTCCACCCCCATACGCGAGTTGCTTCACCTGATGGATGCCTGGCCCCGTTGCCTTGAACGCCTTGAAGCCGAATTGCCGGCCGAGGATGTACACACCTGGTTGAAGCCGTTGCAGGCCGAACAGCGCAGCAACGCCATGGTGTTGTACGCACCCAATGCGTTCATCGTCGAACAGGTGCGCGAACGCTACCTGGGCCGCATCCGCGAACTGCTGGACTACTTCGCCGGCCACGATGACGTGTCGCTGGAGATCGGTTCGCGCAGCAAGCCCACCGAGACCCTGGTGCCCGCCGCCACGAATGGCGCCGTGGGCACCTCCGCCTACGTGGAGCCGTTCGCCGGCAACCTGGACACGCACTACACCTTCGACAACTTCGTCGAGGGCCGCAGCAACCAGCTGGGCCGCGCGGCGGCCTGGCAGGCGGCGCAGAAGCCGGGCGACCGTTCGCACAACCCGCTGCTGCTGTACGGCGGCACCGGCCTGGGCAAGACGCACCTGATGTTCGCCGCCGGCAACGAAATGCGCCGGCAGAATCCCAATGCCCGCGTGCTGTACCTGCGCAGCGAGCAGTTCTTCAGCGCTATGACCAAGGCGCTGATCGAAAAGTCGATGGACCAGTTCAAGCGCCGCTTCCAGCAGGTGGACGCGCTGCTGATCGACGACATCCAGTTCTTCGCCGGCAAGGACCGCACGCAGGAGGAGTTCTTCCACACCTTCAACGCGCTGTTCGACGGCCGCCAGCAGATCATCCTGACCTGCGACCGTTACCCGCGCGAAGTGGAAGGCCTGGAGCCGCGGCTGAAGTCGCGCCTGGCCTGGGGCCTGAGCGTGGCGATCGATCCGCCGGACTTCGAGACCCGTGCGGCCATCGTGCTGGCCAAGGCGCATGAGCGCGGCGCGCAGATTCCGGATGACGTGGCCTTCCTGCTGGCCAAGAAGATGCGCAGCAACGTGCGCGACCTGGAAGGCGCGCTCAACACGCTGGCCGCCCGCGCCAACTTCACCGGCCGCGCCATCACCACCGAATTCGCGCAGGAAACCCTGCGCGACCTGCTGCGCGCGCAGCAGCAGGCCATCAGCATCCCCAATATCCAGAAGACCGTGGCAGACTACTACGGTCTGCAAGTCAAGGACCTGCTGTCCAAGCGGCGCACGCGTTCACTGGCGCGTCCGCGGCAGGTGGCGATGGCCTTGGCCAAGGAACTGACCGAACACAGCCTGCCGGAAATCGGCGACGCGTTCGCCGGTCGCGACCACACGACCGTGCTGCACGCCTGCCGACAGATCCGCACCCTGATGGAAGCGGATGGCAAGCTGCGCGAGGACTGGGACAAGCTGATCCGTAAGCTCAGCGAGTAATCGCGGATCGCCCCGTTGCGTTTCCGCGTTCACGCGGTCTTCGGGTCCTGGCGTTCACGTTGTCCGGCAAGGGAGGGTGATCCGTGCGTGCGCGCCAAAGGGGTTCCTGCTTCGCCCGCGTCGCCGGTTTCCTCATCGGGGTCGGGGTTGTTGCTTCAGGCCGCCGCCGCACCTTGTGGCGATACTGTAGGCAGGGCCGCGAACCGGGGCAACGCATAACATCGTGGACAAGCAGGCCTGCCTTCTGTGGATAAGATGTGCGTGGATTCGGGCCGGAAAGTTGTCCACAGGTTTCTGCATAGGCACACCCGACCCTGTCCACCGGGTTGCGGGAAGAGAAAATCAAACGAATTCATAAGGTTATGTAGGTTTTCCCGGATTTCGGGCCCTACCATCACCACCAGCTTTTAAGCTTTTAGTCTTTAAAAATCCAAAGCGAAGGGGCCCCAACACTCATGCGTTTCAGTCTGCAGCGCGAAGCTTTCCTCAAGCCCTTGGCCCAGGTGGTCAACGTGGTCGAACGCCGGCAGACCCTGCCGGTACTGGCGAATTTCCTGGTGCAGGTGCAAAACGGGCAGCTCTCGCTGACCGGCACCGATCTGGAAGTCGAGATGATCGCGCGCAGTGCGATCGAAGATGCTCAGGATGGCGAGACCACCATCCCTGCCCGCAAGCTGTTCGACATCATTCGCGCGCTGCCGGACGGCAGCAAGGTGACCGTCAGCCAGACCGGCGACAAGGTCACGGTGCAGGCCGGCCGCAGCCGCTTCACCTTGGCCACCCTGCCCGCCAACGATTTCCCGTCCGTGGACGAAGTGGAAGCGACCGAGCGGATCGAAGTGCCGGAAGCGACGCTGAAGGAACTGATCGAGCGCACCTCGTTCGCCATGGCCCAGCAGGACGTGCGCTACTACCTCAACGGCCTGCTGTTCGACCTGGCTGACCGCACGCTGCGCTGCGTGGCCACCGACGGCCATCGCCTGGCCCTGTGCGAAGCGCAGCTGGAAGGCGCCGCGGCATCCAAGCGGCAGATCATCGTGCCGCGCAAGGGCGTCACCGAACTGCAGCGCCTGCTGGAGGGCGGCGACCGTTCGCTGGAACTGGAAGTCGGCCGTAGCCACATCCGCGTGAAGCGCGACGATGTCACCTTCACCTCCAAGCTGATCGACGGCCGTTTCCCCGACTACGCCGCCGTGATCCCGATCGGTGCGGACCGCGAGGTGAAGCTGGACCGCGAAGTGCTGCGCGCCGCGCTGCAGCGTGCCGCCATCCTGTCCAACGAGAAGTACCGCGGCGTGCGCGTGGAAGTTTCCCCAGGCCAGCTGAAGATCAGCGCGCACAATCCCGAACAGGAAGAGGCGCAGGAAGAGATCGAGGCGGATACCAAGGTTGATGGCCTGGCAATCGGCTTCAACGTGAACTACCTGCTCGACGCGCTCTCCGCGCTGCGTGACGAACACATCGTCATCCAGCTGCGCGACGCGAACTCGTCGGCGCTCGTGCGCGAGGCCAGCAGCGAGAAATCGCGTCACGTGGTGATGCCGCTCCGCCTCTGATCGGATCCTGTTCCACGTGGAACACGTCTTTCGCCCGGCCCCGCGCCGGGCGAACTCGTTTCAGGGCTCGGGATAACCGTGTCCGTCCAGCAAAGCGGGATAAAATCCCTGCATGTTTCCCCTCTGCCCTTGCCACGACATCCCGTCCCTTGCCGATCGTCCCGTGCTGAAGGACCGTGATCCGTGCAGGTGACCCGCCTTGGCGTGGCAGGACTGCGCCGGTTCCAGCAGATCGAGATGGCTCCCGGTCCCGGGCTCAATCTGGTGACGGGCGACAACGGGGCCGGCAAGACCAGCCTGTTGGAAGCCCTGCACCTGATGGCCTACGGGCGCAGTTTCCGGGGCCGCGTCCGTGACGGACTGGTCAGCACGGGGCGGGATGCGGTCGAGATCTTCGTGGAATGGCAGGAACAGACGCTCACCGGCACCCCCTCCCTCCGTACCCGCAAGGCGGGTCTGCGACATACAGGCCAGACCTGGACGGGGCGGCTGGATGGGGAAAATGTTCCCCAGCTGGGCGATCTGTGTGCCGCGCTGGCCGTCGTCAGCTTCGAGCCCGGCAGCCATGCGCTGGTGACTGGAGGTGGCGAGCCGCGACGCCGGTTCGTGGATTGGGGCTTGTTCCACGTGGAACGTGAGGCCGAGGGCGGTGATTTCCTCCGGTTGTGGCGCCGTTATGCGCGCGCCCTGAAGCAGCGCAATGCCTTGCTGAAGTCGCGGACAGGTGGTAGCCAGCTGGATGCCTGGGATCATGAGCTCGCCGAAGCCGGGGAGCCGCTGACCGAGCGGCGACAGGCCTATCTCGACCAGCTGCAAGTGGGCCTGGGGGACGTGGCCACCGAGCTCGTGCCCATGCTGGGGCAGGCCACGTTGGAGTTCCAGCCAGGCTGGCGCCGCCACGAGGTTTCGCTGGCCGACGCCCTGCTGCTCGCCCGCGAACGTGACCGTGCGGCAGGCTACACGTCGGTGGGTCCGCATCGCGCCGACTGGCGGATCGATTACACGGCCACTCCGCAGCGTGAAACCCTGTCGCGTGGCCAAGCCAAGCTGACTGCCCTCACCTGCCTGCTGGCGCAGGCCCGCGACTTTGCCTCACGCCGGGGCGAATGGCCGGTGATCGCACTGGACGACCTGGCATCGGAACTGGACCGCAACCATCAGCGGCGGGTACTGGAGCGCCTGCTGGCTAGCGGCGCACAAGTGTTCGTCACCGGGACGGAACCCCCCGCAGGCATGGCGGGCATGGAGGCGCCCCTTACGCTGTTCCACGTGGAACAGGGGGCCATCCGCCCCCTGTAGCGGACGTCCGGCCTTCAGGGGCTGCCTCGGGCGCGGTGCTATAATTCGAACCCGAACCCAATAGCAAATGCGCGGCGCCGGCCACCCTGGCCGCACCGCCCGGGGCTATGCAGCCGACCAGAAGCGAATGACCGACGAAACGATTCCTGTACCGAACGGCAACTACGACTCGAGCAAGATCACCGTCCTGCGTGGCCTGGAAGCGGTCCGCAAGCGTCCGGGCATGTACATCGGCGACGTGCATGACGGCACCGGCCTGCACCACATGGTGTTCGAAGTCGTCGACAACTCCATCGACGAAGCCCTCGCCGGCCATGCCGACGATGTGGTGGTGAAGATCCACGAAGACGGTTCGGTCTCGGTCTCGGACAACGGGCGCGGCATTCCGGTTGACATCCACAAGGAAGAAGGCGTTTCCGCGGCCGAGGTCATCCTCACCGTGCTGCACGCCGGCGGCAAGTTCGACGACAACAGCTACAAGGTTTCCGGCGGCCTGCATGGCGTGGGCGTCTCGGTGGTCAATGCCCTGTCCGAGCACCTGTGGCTCAACATCTGGCGCGACGGCCACCACTACCAGCAGGAATACGCGCTGGGTGAGCCGCTCTACCCGCTCAAGCAGCTCGAGGCGTCCGACAAGCGCGGCACCACGCTGCGCTTCAAGCCGGCGGTGGAGATCTTCAGCGACGTGGAGTTCCACTACGACATCCTGGCGCGCCGCCTGCGCGAGCTGTCGTTCCTCAATTCCGGCGTCAAGATCACCCTGATCGACGAGCGCGGCGAAGGCCGCCAGGACATCTTCGAATACGAGGGCGGCATCCGCAGCTTCGTCGAGCACCTGGCGCAGCTGAAGACCCCGCTGCACCCCAACGTCATCTCGGTCACCGGCGAAGCCAGTGGCATCGTGGTGGATGTCGCCCTGCAGTGGACCGACGCCTACCAGGAAACGATGTTCTGCTTCACCAACAACATCCCGCAGAAGGATGGCGGCACCCACCTGATCGGTTTCCGTGCCGCGCTCACGCGCACGTTGACCAACTACATCGAACAGAACGGCATCGCCAAGCAGGCCAAGGTCAACCTGTCCGGCGACGACATGCGCGAAGGCATGATTGCGGTGCTGTCGGTGAAGGTGCCGGACCCCAGCTTCTCCTCGCAGACCAAGGAGAAACTGGTCAGTTCCGAGGTCAGGCCGGCTGTTGAGAGCACGTTCGGTGCACGTTTGGAGGAGTTCCTGCAGGAACACCCCCATGAAGCCCGCGCCATCGCCAGCAAGATCGTCGACGCCGCCCGTGCCCGTGAAGCCGCGCGCAAGGCCCGCGACCTGACCCGCCGCAAGGGTGCGCTGGATATCGCCGGCTTGCCCGGCAAGCTGGCCGACTGCCAGGAGAAGGATCCGGCGCTGTCCGAACTCTTCATCGTCGAGGGCGACTCCGCAGGCGGTTCCGCCAAGCAGGGCCGCAACCGCAAGAACCAGGCCGTGCTGCCCTTGAGGGGAAAAATCCTCAACGTGGAACGCGCGCGCTTCGACCGCATGCTGGCCAGCGCCGAAGTCGGCACGCTGATCACCGCGCTGGGCACGGGCATCGGCAAGGACGAGTACAACCCGGACAAGCTGCGCTACCACCGCATCATCATCATGACCGACGCCGACGTCGACGGTTCGCACATCCGCACGCTGCTGCTGACGTTCTTCTACCGTCAGATGCCGGAGCTCATCGAGCGCGGCCACATCTACATCGGCCTGCCCCCGCTCTACAAGCTGAAACAGGGCAAGCAGGAGCTGTACATGAAGGATGATGCGGCGCTCAACGTCTACTTGGCGAGCAACGCGGTGGAAGGTGCGTCGCTGATTCCCGCCACTGGCGAACCGCCGATTTCCGGCGAGGCCCTGGAGAAGCTGCTGCTGGTGTTCACCACCGCCCGCGACACCATCGCCCGCAATGCGCACCGCTACGATCCCATCCTGCTCGAGTCGCTGATCGACTTCACGCCGCTGGATGCCGCGCACCTGCAGCAGAACATCGACGAACGCCACGAACTGGATGCACTGGAAGCCAAGCTCAACCGCGGCAGCCTGGGCAGTGCGCGTTATGCCTTGACCCTGCAGGCCGCCACCGAGCAACGCCCCGCCGCGCTGCTGTCCACGCGCAAGCACATGGGCGAGGAGCTGGTGCAGGTGCTGTCGCTGTCGGCGTTCGAAACCGGCGAACTGCGCCCGCTGCGCGAAGCCGCCGCCCTGCTGCATGGCCTGATCCGCGAAGGCGCGCAGGTCATCCGAGGCAACAAGGCGCAGGCCGTGGCCAGCTTTGCCGATGCGCAGGCGTGGTTGCTCGAAGAAGCCAAGAAGGGCCGCAGCATCCAGCGCTTCAAGGGCCTGGGTGAAATGAACCCCGAACAGCTGTGGGACACCACCGTGAATCCGGAGACGCGTCGCCTGCTGCAGGTGCGCATCGAGGACGCCGTCGCCGCCGACCAGATCTTCAGCACGCTGATGGGTGACGTGGTGGAGCCGCGACGTGAATTCATCGAAGACAACGCGCTGAAGGTTTCCAACCTCGACGTGTGACGCCGCGCGAATGAGCGAGGTGCGCCCCCTGCCCGACGCCATCGACGCGGCGCCGGCCGCCCTGCCCCTGCGCAGCGTGCTGCCGGCCTTCGTCCTCGACGTGGTGCTGGCCATCACGCTGTCGTTCTCGATGCTGATGCTGGGTCTGTTCGGTTGGGCAGCTTGGCAGGGAGTGCAGCTCGCGCAGCGGAATGGCGGCGCACTGGATGCGCAGGCCCTGCAGGCGCAGCTCGGTGCGCCACCGGTTCTGTTCCTGATCGTCATGACGCTGGTCAGTACCGGCGGCACGGCGCTGTTGCTGTATGTCTGGCGACGACGCGCGACTCCGGTCGAGCGGCGAGCGTCCTTCAACCGACTGCGACACCACCGTACATGGGTGTGGGCGCTGGTGGCGGGGCTGGCGACGTTCCTCTTCAGTTCGCTGATGAGTGCCGCAGGGCGTGCACTCGGCCTGGATCTCGAACCCAGCAACCTGGACCTGATCCGGGAGGGATTTGCGCGGTATCCCGTGTTCCTGACGCTGTTCGCCGTGATGCTGGCGCCGTTGTACGAGGAACTTCTGTTCCGGCGCGTCCTGTTCGGACGGCTCTGGCAGGCCGGCTGGCCGGTGTTGGGCCTGGTGCTGAGCAGCCTGGTCTTCGCGCTGGTCCACGAGCTCCCCGGCCTCAACGGCAAACCCATGGCCAGCACGGTGTTCCTCATCCTGGTCTACGCCGGCATGGGCGGGATGTTTGCGTGGGTCTATCGCCGGACGCAGACGCTGTGGGCGCCGATCGCAGCCCATATCCTGAACAATGCGATAGCGCTGGCTGTCTTGCAGGTTTACGGCAGCGCGCCGGTTTAATGTGATTGACGAAAGTTTAAGATCGTCTTGCCCACACTGGCTGCGTACTCAAGACGCCTAAGGGGGCAGGCATGAAACCCATGATTCTCGCGACAGCCATTGCGCTGGGCCTGACCGCCTGTGCCACCACCACGTCGCCCACCGGGCGCACGCAGATGGTGGGCGGCGTGTCGCAGGCACAGCTCGACCAGCTGGGTGCGCAGGCCTTCGCCGAGACCAAGGCCAAGGAAACCCTCAACCGCGACGCACGCCAGAATGCGTACGTCACCTGCGTGGTCAATGCGCTGGTGCGCCAGCTGCCGCCGGAACAACGCAACGTGGCTTGGGAAACGGCGGTTTTCACCGACAACGAACCCAATGCCTTCGCGCTTCCGGGGGGCAAGGTCGGCGTCAACACCGGCATCTTCACCGTGGCGAAGAACCAGGACCAGTTGGCGGCCGTGATCGGCCATGAGATCGGCCATGTGATCGCGCGCCACCATGAGGAGCGCATCACCCGCCAGATGGGTGCGCAGGCAGGCCTTGGCGTACTGGGTGCCTTGGCAGGTGCGCGTTACGGCGAAGGCGCCGCCAGTACCGTGAACCAGCTCGGTGGCATGACCGCGCAGGCGGCGTTTCTGCTGCCCGGATCCCGCACCCAGGAAAGCGAAGCGGATGTGGTCGGACAGCGTCTGATGGCACAAGCCGGCTTTGACCCCCGCCAGGCGGTCGGCCTGTGGCAGAACATGATGGCTGCCAGCGGCGGACGCTCGCCACAATGGCTGTCGACGCACCCGGATCCCGCAAATCGCATCCGTGAGCTCGATCGCGACGCCCCCTCCCTCGTCCCCACCTACGAGGCGGCCCGCAGGGCCGGAAACACCCCGAAATGCGGCTGACACACGCCCCGGTATTGTTGCTTCGCAACACCTGAAACTGTATCCGCCGACCGTTGGTTTCTGTTAGTTTTGCCGGCCCCGCACGCAGGCGGGTTGGACCGTCATCCCCCCGGATGGCCTGATGAGGTTAGACATGAAGCTTTCCATGCAGAAAAAGACCGTACTCAGCCTGATGCTGCTGGCCGCCTTCGGCGGTGGCATCGTCGCCGACGCCGTGGCGTTCGACGCCCGTTCGCCGGACCGCAGCTCGCGCAACAAGAGCCAGAAGGCGGAAGTGCGCTACCCCGACGCCACCCGTGAGGAGCCCAAGACCAAGGCGTCCACGAAGATGCAGGGCAAGCTGAGCAAGCTCTTCAAGGCTTACGAGAAAGAAAACAACGACGCCGAGACGCTGGCCCTGGCCCAGGACCTGCTGGCCGATGCGGGCGCCAACGAATACGACAAGGGCATGGCCGCCCAGCTGGGCGCGCAGGCCGCGTACAACCTGGACGACACCGCGACCGCGAAGAAACTGCTGCAGCAGGTCGTCGAGCTCAACAGCCTCGACAACAACGCGCACTACCAGGCCATGCTGATGCTGGCCCAGCTGCAGCTGCAGGACGACGAGTTCGTGCCGGGCATGGCCATGCTGGACCGCTACCTGGCCGAGACCAAGTCGACCAAGCCGGAAGACCTGATCCAGAAGGGCCAGGCGCTGTACCAGATGGAAAAGTACGCCGAGGCCATCCCGGTGCTGCAGCAGGCCATCGCCGCCACCCCGGAGCCGAAGGACAGCTGGTACAGCCTGCTGCTGGCGTCCTACGCCGGCGCGGACCAGCCGGGCGAGGCGGTCAAGATCGCCGAGCAGCTGGCCGCCAAGAATCCCGCCGACAAGAAAGCCCAGTTGAACCTGGTGGCCACGTACCAGCAGGCCGACCAGTTCGACAAGGCCGCCGCCGCACTCGAGAAGATGCGGGCCGCCGGCCAGATGACGGAAGAGAAGGAGTACCGCCAGCTCTACGTCACCTACGCCAACATGGACGGCAAGGAGAAGGAAGTCATCTCCGTCGTCAACGAAGGTCTGCAGAAGGGCGTCCTGAAGCCGGACTACCAGACCCAGCTGGCACTGGCGCAGGCCTACTACTACTCCGAGCAGATCGCGCCGGCCATTGACGCCTGGCAGAAGGCGGCCCCGCTGGCCCCCAACGGTGACACCTACCTCAACCTCGCCCGCGTGCTGTGGCAGGAAGGTCGCGTGCCGGAAGCCAAGGTGGCCGCCCGTGCCGCCCTGGACAAGGGTCTGAAGAAGCCGGAAGACGCGAAGAAGATCATCGCCCTGCCCTGATCCGATCCATGACACCGTAGGCCAAAATCACAACAGATGATGGTGCAGCGGGGCCTGATTGGTATAAGCTGGGGATTCCGCCGACAAAAAGCTCGTCGGCGGGTTCCGAATCAAACGTGGTGCCCAGGCACCCGTATCCAACCTTGAGTTAATTGGCGCATGGCTGAACAACTGGTCATCAACAGGTACAGGGACGAGGAAGAGGACACGAGCCTCAACTGGCCCCGTATCATCGGTATTGCCTTCGTGATCGCGTTGCATGCAGCCGCGCTGCTTGCCTTGTTGATCCCGGCTGTCGCCCCGCCGGCGGAGAAGGAGCAGGAGCGCCGTACGTCGGTCGTCATCGTCGACGCGCCGCCGCCGCCTCCCCCGCCGCCGCCGCCGCCGCCGCCGCAAGACACCCCGCCGCCGCCGGTGAAGAACCTGGCGCCGCCGAAGACCACGCCGTTGCCGCCGCCGCCGGAAGCCCCGCCGGTCGACATCGCCGAGCCGCGTCCGACCGATATCGTGACGCCGCCGTCGCCGCCCGCACCGCCTGCGCCGTCGCCGGACATCGGCGCCAGCGTCGACATCTCGTCCAAGAACATGAACCCGCCCCGTTACCCGCCGGCAGCCGCCCGCGCCGGTATCGAAGGCACGGTCATCCTGATCATCGACGTTGATGCCAATGGCAACGTGACCAACGTGTCGGTGGAAAAATCCAGCCGCAACCGCGATCTCGACCGCGCGGCCATGGATGCTGCACGCAAGTGGCGCTTCAATCCGTCCATCTCCAATGGCCAGAAGGCTGCGGGCCGTGTCCGCGTCCCGGTGGACTTCAACATGGGTGGCTGATGCCGGCACCCGGCATCAACCCCGTTCCATTCCGTAATCCGCAACACTCTCAATCAACACACATATAAAGGTAAGCGTCATGCTGCAGGAAACCATCATTGCCGCCGCAGCGGGGGGCAACAACGCCGCGAACGCCCTCTCGCAGATGGGCTTTGAACACATGATCAGCGAGATGACCAGCAAGCCCGGCGAATTCGTCGTGTCTTGGGTCGTCCTGCTCACGCTGGTGATCATGTCGGCCATGTCCTGGTACTGGACGGTCATCAACGCGCTGAAGAGCACCCGCCTGAAGGGCCAGGCCGACCGCGTCACCAGCACGTTCTGGGAAACCCCGAACGCGCAGGACGCCATCCGCCTGATGGAAGAGCAGCCCAAGAACGAGCCGTTCTCCAAGATCGCGCTCGACGCTGCCATGGCCGCCGCCCACCACCAGCGCCAGGAAGGCTCCAGCCTCGCCGAATCGCTGAGCCGTTCGGAATTCGTGGACCGCGCCCTGCGTCAGGCCGTGACCCGTGAATCCTCGAAGCTGCAGACGGGCATGACCCTGCTGGCCACCGTGGGTGCGACCGCCCCGTTCGTGGGTCTGCTGGGTACGGTGTGGGGCATCTACGGCGCGCTGATTCGCATCGGTGCCACCGGCCAGGCCTCCATCGACGCCGTTGCCGGCCCGGTGGGTGAAGCGCTGATCATGACCGCCATCGGTCTGTTCGTCGCCATCCCGGCCGTGTTCGCCTACAACTTCTTCAGCAAGATCAACAGCTCGACGATCGCGAAGTTCGACACGTTCGCTCACGATCTGCACGACTTCTTCGCCACCGGCTCGCGCGTTCGCTGAGCCGGCGGTAGCAAGCAGTCAACGCAACGTTTAGACGGAGCCTGTTATGGCGTTCAGTAGTGGTAATAGCAGTGGCCCGATGGCCGAGATCAACGTCACGCCCCTCGTGGACGTGATGTTGGTGCTGCTGATCATCTTCATCATCACCGCGCCGCTGATGTCGCACAAGGTGAAGATCGAGCTGCCCGAGGCGAACCTTGTGCAGAAGGATGATCCAGAAGCGCCGAAGACGCCGCCCATCACCATTTCGGTGAAGGAAGACGGTTCCCTGTACTGGGGCGACGAGCCCGTCAGCAAGGAAATCCTGGAATCGCGTCTGTCCAGTGCGGCCCAGCTGCAACCGCAGCCGAAGTTGAACCTGCGTGGCGACAAGACGACCAAGATGGGCACCATCCAGGAAGTCACCAAGATCGCGCAGGGCCAGGGCATGCTGGACATCGGCTACGTGGCCACGAAAGTGAAGGGGCAGTAAGCCATGGCATTCAGTAGTGGTGGAAGCAAGGGCCCGATGGCCGACATCAACGTCACGCCCCTGGTGGACGTGATGCTGGTGCTGCTGATCATCTTCATCGTGACCGCGCCGATCATGACCTATCCGATCGAAGTGGCCCTGCCGCAGCGCGTGATCAACCCGCCGCCGCAGGTGCGCGAACCGCCGCCGCCGATCGACCTGCGCATCGACGCTGCCGGTTCCGTGTACTGGAACAACAGCCCGGTGAACGTCAACGATCTGCAGCAGCGCATGGAAGACGAAGTCCAGCGCGATCCGACCAACCAGCCGGAGCTGCGCATCGAAGCCAACTCGGAAGCGCAGTACGACATCATGGCCAAGGTACTGGCCGCGGCGAAGAACGCGCAGATGATGAAGATCGGTTTCGTGCAGTAAACCTGACGCTTCAGCAAGACCTTGAGACGCCGCCCGGAAGGGCGGCGTTTTCTTTTGCGTCATCCTCGTCGGGATGGCGCCACGGCTATCCCACCAAGCCGCTGCGGGGGCTTGCGGACCCTGCAGCGCAGGCGTAGCGTCGGCAGCGACGGTACCCACAGAAGGAGTCCGCAATGGCTTTCTCCGCCCCTGCTTCCCGTTCCGCCCTGGCCGACATCAACATCACGCCGTTGGTCGACGTGATGCTGGTGTTGCTGGTGATCTTCATGGTCACGGCACCGATGCTGTCGCGACCGCTCAACCTGGTGCTGCCGCAGCCCACCGACAGACAGGTCGCGGTACCTCCCACGCAGTTGCTGCTGCAGGTGGACCTGGACGGTGGTTATCGCCTGGACGATCGCCCGACAACGCTGGCGCAGCTGCGCACGCAGCTGGAAGAGGCGCGCATCTCCGATCCGCGCACGGTGCTGCAGGTACAGGCCGCCGAAGGCGCGGAGTACCAGCGCATGGTCGAGGCCATGGCCGTGGTGGAAGCCAGCGGCTTCCCGCAGATCACCCTGCGGCAATAGGCGGGATCAGCCGGTCCGCCCGGAAGGGCGGGCCGCGGCGGCTTGGTCGAGGATGGCCAGGTAGTTCTGCACCGTCCGCTGCAGGCCGGCATAGAGGGCCTCGCCGATCAGTGCGTGGCCGATGGAGACTTCCAGTACGCCCGGCACGGCTTCCAGGAACTCCTCCAGGTTCGCCTGGCTCAGGTCGTGCCCCGCATTGACGCCCAGCCCGAGTGAACGCGCCTGGCCTGCCGTCGCGGCGCAACGCGCAAGTTCCGCATCCGCGTTGCCGCGTGCAAGTGCCTCGGCGAAGGGACCGGTATAGATCTCGATGCGGTCGGCCCCGATCGCGGCTGCCTGATCCAGACCCTCGCAACCGGCATCGACGAACAGGCTGACCCGGCAGCCCATCGCCCTGAGTTCGCCGACGAGGGGACGCAGGCGTTCGGCATCACGGCTGAAATCGAACCCATGGTCAGAGGTGATCTGGCCGTCGCCATCGGGCACCAGCGTGGCCTGTGCCGGACGGACCTGGTCGCACAGCGCCAGGAAGCCCGGGTATCCGTCCCGCGGCGGTGCGAATGGATTGCCTTCCAGGTTGAATTCCACGCCGCTTTCCCGCGTCAGCACCGACAGCGCCAGCACGTCATCGGTGCGGATGTGGCGCTGGTCGGGCCGGGGGTGAACGGTGATGCCGTGCGCGCCGGCATACAGGCAGGTGCGGGCAGCCCGCACCACGTCCGGTTCGCTGCCACCACGCGAATTGCGCAGCACCGCGATCTTGTTGACGTTGACGCTGAGCAGGGTCACCGCACCGTCCCTGGAAAATGCCTCACAGCGGCGGCGGCTCGCCCGGCGGGGTCGTGGCGTTGCGGCGCGCCTCGGCGATCTCGCGCAGGCGGCGCAACTCGGCGGGGTCGATCATCTGCACGTCGTTGCGGCTGCTGTCGCCCACGCGCTGCGAGTACCAGCCGACGATCCACAGCACGAACAGCGCCAGCGACGCCAGCAGGCAGACCACCATCAGCGCCATCGACGCGGTCCGCATCGCGATGAACAGCGACCCTATGCCAAGCAGCAGGAATAACCAGTGCATCGTCCGTTCCCCGGGGAATCTGGCCGCATCTTACCGCTTCCCCGGGCCGCCAAAAACGGTCGCGGTTCACAGCAATGGCGACATCAGCCGGGCCAGCGCCTCGGGCAGGCGGTGGCGCCAGAGGGAGCGGTCGCGTTGCGGGTGGACCTGCGACGAGGCGGCGATTTCCCCTTCCAGCAGCTGGGCAAGCGTGCCGGCCACGCCGCGGTCGCGGAACATCATCGAGATCTCGAAATTCAACCGGAAGCTCCGGTGGTCGAAGTTGGCGCTGCCGATGATGGCCAGCCCGTCGTCGCACAGCAGGGCCTTGCTGTGCATCATGCGCGGCCCGTATTCGTAGACCTTGACCCCGGCCGCAAGCAGTTCGTCGAAGTAGGACCGGGCGGCCAGCGTCACCAGCCGGGAATCGCTGGTCTTCGGCACCACCAGCCGTACGTCCAGCCCGCCCAGCGCCGCCGACGTCAATGCCATGCGGGCTGCCTCGCCGGGAACGAAATACGGCGTCACCAGCCAGACCCGCTTGCGCGCCTCGTGGATGGCAGCCACCTTCAACCGGTGGATCGGTTCCCAGGCCGAGTCCGGGCCGGAGATCAACGTCTGGGTAACGATGCCCCCCTGGACGTTCGCCTCGGTGGCGCTCCACAACCGCGTGCCCTGGAAATCCTTGCGCTGCTGGCCGGTGGCATACACCCAGTCCTCCACGAACACCTGCTGCACGCTGCGCACCACTTCACCCTCCATGCGCAGGTGCAGGTCGCGGTACGCATCGTCGCGCAACGACTCGTCTTCCTCGTCGGTGACGTTGATGCCACCGGTGAAGGCGACCACGCCGTCGACGACCACGATCTTGCGGTGGGTGCGCAGGTTGAGCCAAGGCCGGGTGAACGGGCGCAGACGCGTGGGATGGAACCACGCCTGTTCGCCGCCCGCGTCCAGGAGCTGTTGAAGGGTGCGACGCTTCAGGCTGCCCGAGCCCACCGCGTCCAGCAGCAACCGCACCTTCACGCCGGCGCGCGCGCGTTCGGCCAATGCTTCCAGCACACGCTGGCCGGTGCGGTCGCCATTGAAGATGTAGTACTCCACGTGCACGTGGTTCTGCGCACCGGCGATCGCATCCAGCAGCGCCTGGTAGGTGGCACAGCCGTCCACCAGCAATTGCACGGAGGTCGCGGTGGACGGGGGCAGCCCGGTGATCTTCTGCGCCAGCATCGGCAGTTCCGCGCTGTTGCCGTCGGAGGGCGCGAACACCTCGTACGTGTCCAGGCCCGCGCGCGAGCGCGAGCGGCGCAACTGCTGCCGCTTGATCTTCTGCGGCCCCAGCAGGAAGTACACCAGATAGCCCAGGTAAGGCAGCATGGCCAACGACAGCAGCCAGCTGAGGGTGGCGACCGGCTCGCGCTTCTGCAGCACGATCCACGCGCACAACGGCACCAGGTAGAGCAGCCAGGCCGCGGTGAGCCAGAGCTTGAGATGGGGGATCGACCAGAGACTGGTCCAGAGATCGTGCAGGGTCTGCAGCATGCGGCAATTCTAGCCGTGTCGCCGCCCATGCGACGGCGCGGGCGTACCCTTGCGCCATGGGCGCGCCAAAGCAACCAGGCATCAAGGGACGGGGTTCGACCGGTTATCTGCCGGGGCGCTATGCCGTCACCACGCCCGAGGCCGTCGACGATGGCTGGCACGATACCGATCACGAAGGCGACATCGCCTCGTCGCCCCGCACGGAAGTCCGCGAGGAAGCCGCACGCAGCATCATCAGCCGCAACCAGTCGCCGGACATTCCATTCTCGCAGTCGCTCAACCCGTACCGTGGTTGCGAGCACGGATGTTCCTACTGCTTCGCACGGCCCTCGCATGCCTACCTGGACCTGTCACCGGGACTGGATTTCGAAACCCGGATCTTCGCCAAGACCAATGCGCCCGACGTGCTGCGCCGCGAACTGGCCAGGCCCGGTTACCAGGTCAGCCCGATCTCGCTGGGCATCAACACCGATGCCTACCAGCCCACCGAGCGCAGACTGCAGCTGACACGGCGCATCATCGAAGTGTTGGCCGAAACCCGGCATCCTTTTTCACTGATTACCAAGAACGCGCTGGTCGAACGCGACCTGGACCTGCTCGCACCGCTGGCACGCGAGCATCTGGTGCATGTCTATTTCTCCATCACCACGCTGGACAACGGCTTGTCGTCGCGCCTGGAGCCGCGGGCTTCCGCGCCGCATGCGCGGCTGCGGGCGGTCCGCCGGCTGAGCGAGGCGGGCGTGCCGGTTGGCGTGATGTTCGCGCCGGTCATCCCCTGGGTGAACGACCACGAGCTGGAAGCGGTGCTCGAAGCGGCGCGGGATGCCGGCGCAACGGCGGCCGGTTATGTATTGCTGCGTCTGCCACACGAAGTCGCGCCGTTGTTCCGCGACTGGCTGCAGACGCACCACCCGCAACGCGCGGAGCATGTGATGAGCACCGTCCAGCAGCTGCGCGGTGGCAAGGACTACGATGCCCGCTTCGGCAGCCGCATGCGCGGCGAGGGCGTCTACGCCGACCTGCTGGCCAGGCGTTTTGCGCTGGCGCGCAAACGCTTCGGCTACGCGGGCAGGCGGCATCCCCCGCTGGCGTGCGACCTGTTCGTGCCGCCGCGCAAACCTTCGCCGCAGGGCGAACTGTTCTGAGGCGTCGGCGTCAGCGGTTGCCGTACAACCGTTCCGCGCGCTGGAACAGGATCCAGCTGGTCGCGATGTACTTGTCGCCGCCGACCGGCCGGTTGCCGCGATGCGTGTGGGTGAAGGCGGTGGGTGCGATCAGCAGGCTGCCGGTGCGCGGCACGATCTTGCGCTGCTGGTGGAAGAACTCGGTTTCCCCTTGCTCGAACCCGTCGTTGAGGTAGAGCGTCCACAGCACGTGGCGGTGCAGCGACTCCGCATCCGGGCCCTTCGGGAACAGCTCGCAGTGCCAGTACGGGTAGCCGCCTTCCCCGGCGGGATAGCGCTGCAGGTTGATCCGCCCCGGCACGAACACCGCCATCACCAGGCGCATCAGCGCCTCGTCGTCCATGCTGGCGACGTCCTCGTAACCCAGGCGATGCAGCTGCCCGTCGGCGCCTGGCTGCTGCAGCATCAGCGGCGCGATCAGGCTGAAGGGATAGGTGCGCAGGTACTGCTTCAGGCCGGCGAGCACGGCCAGGTTGAGGCGCTGTTCCACGTCGCGCCAGTCGGCCAGTCCGCTGATGCTGATGTCGCGGCTGTGCTTGAGCTCGGGATGGTGCCCACCCCCGACCTGCCCCGGCTGGTCCTGCCGGCTGGCATCGAAGCGTTCCACGATGGCGCGGCACGTCGCCGCGTCCAGCGCATCGTGATAGACCTCGATGAAGTCTGCGGGATGGGGATTCGACGTCATGGCCGGATTCTAGCCGCCCGCCTGCGCAGGGTGGTCAGGCCGCCGCGGTGTCGTGCGCGCGGTGGTATGCGACTGCCGCCTCGACTTCGTGCTTCGAGCCCAGGAATACCGGCACGCGCTGGTGCAATTGCGTGGGTTGCAGCGACAGGATGTCCTCGCGCCCGGTGCTGGCGGCGCCGCCGGCCTGTTCGACCAGCATGCCCATCGGGTTGGCCTCGTACATCAGGCGCAGCTTGCCGGCCTTGCCCGGGTCCTTGCGGTCCCACGGATAGATGAAGATGCCGCCGCGGGTCAGGATGCGGTGCACGTCGGCCACCATGCTGGCGATCCAGCGCATGTTGAAATCCTTCCCGCGCGGGCCTTCCCTGCCGGCGAGCAGATCGCTGACGTAGCCCTGCATCGGCGCTTCCCAGTGGCGCTGGTTCGACATGTTGATGGCGAACTCCTTCGTCTCCTCCGGGATGCGCATGTCGCGCTGGGTCAGCACGAACGCACCCTGCTCGCGGTCCAGCGTGAACGCATGGGTGCCGTTGCCCGTGGTCAGCACCAGCATCGTGCTCGGGCCATAGATGCAGTAGCCGGCGGCGACCTGGTCGCGTCCGGGCTGCAGGAAATGCTCGTCGCCCGGCGTGGTCACGCCGTCCGGGCTGCGCAGCACGGAGAAGATGGTGCCGACGGAGACGTTGACGTCGATGTTCGAGCTGCCGTCCAGCGGATCGAACAGCAGCAGAAAGCCGCCACGCGGATACGCATCCGGGATCGGCTGGCTGTGGTCCATTTCCTCCGAGGCGCACGCGGCCAGATGACCGCCCCAGGCGTTGGCTTCCAGCAGGATGTCGTTGCTCAGCACGTCCAGCTTCTTCTGCGCCTCGCCCTGCACGTTGCCGGTGCCGGCGTCGCCCAGCACGCCGCCCAGCGCACCCTTGCTGACCGCAATGGAGATGCTGGTGCAGGCACGGGCCACCACCGCGATCAGCTGGCGAAGGTCGGCGCTGATGCGGCCGGCGCGCTGTTCCTCGATCAGGTAGCGGCTCAGCGAGACGGCGGATGGAGCGGAAGCGGGCATGATGGGATCCACGGCGAACGGTGCGCGCATTGTCCGGGTTGATGGGACCAATGCAAGACCATTCGCTATGCTCACCGTTCGGACAGGAACGACGCGATGGACGACACAACCCCGGAAACCTGGCTGGCGCTGTCCTCGGCGCTGGGCCTGGGCCTGCTGATCGGTCTGGTGCGCGAGCGCAGCCAAGGGCACGCGCACGGCATCGCCGGCCTGCGCACGCATGCACTGGTGGCGCTGGGCGCGGCGGTGGCGGCCTGGTTGGGCCTGCCGGTGCTGCTGGTGGGGCTGGGGGTGACCGGCGTGCTGGCGGCCATGGGCTACCGGGCCACGCGCCGTGACGACCCGGGCCTGACCAGTGAGGTCACGCTGGTGCTGACCTACCTGCTGGGCGCGATGGCCATGCGTGCCCCGGCGCTGGCCGCGGGGCTGGCGGTGGTGGTGGCGGTGCTGCTGTACGCCAAGGAACCGCTGCATGAACTCACCCGCGAGACCTTCAGCGAGCGCGAGGTGTTCGACGGCCTGCTGCTGCTGGCGTCCGCGCTGGTCATCCTGCCGATCCTGCCGGACCGGCCGATCGGGCCATTCGAAGCGATCAACCTGGCGACCATCTGGAAACTGGTGGTGCTGGTGATGGCGGTCAGTGCGCTGGGGCATGTGGTGCTGCGCCTGGTCGGCAACCGCTGGGGGCTGGCAGCGGCCGGGTTCTTCGCCGGCTACGTGTCGTCCACTGCCGCGACCATCGGTTTTGGCCAGCGGGCGAAGGAAACGCCGGCCCTGATGCGTTCCGCGGTGGCCGCCGCGCTGCTGGCAAACCTGGCGTCGCTGAGCCTGTGCGTGCCCATCCTGTGGGCCGTGTCGCCGGCACTGGTGCGTGACCTGCTGCCGGAACTCTGCGCCATCGGCGCCGTGCTGCTGGCCGGGGGACTGCTGGGCCTGCGTGCGGGCCGCGAGGAAACGGTGAAGCCGCCGACCTCGGAAAGCCGCATGTTCCGCTTCGGCCAGGCGCTCGGCTTTGCCTTGCTGGTCGCGGCACTGAGCTTCATCGCGGCCGCGCTGGCCGCGTGGATCGGCCCACGCGGCGCGATGGCCGCCGCGGCCCTGTCGGCGATGGCCGAACTGCATGCCGCCGTCGCCACGCTGGCCAACCAGTTTTCGCGCGGCGGCCTGGCAGCGGCGGAAGCGCGCTGGTGGATGCTGGCCTTGCTCGGCGCCAGCCTGGTCGCGAAATCGGTGATCGCCTGGGTCAGCGGCGGGGCCGCTTATGGCATGCGGGTGTCGGCGGGCCTGCTGGTGGCGCTGGCTGCGGGCGCGGCGATGGTGGTGTTCTGAGCCTGGCTTTTCTGTAGGAGCGACGTGAGTCGCGACCGGGGCACCGAATCGCCGTGGAACACGACACCTTCGCGAGAAGGGATTGCCGATCCGTTCCGTGTCACTGAAAGAACCGGGTGATGGTGAGCGTGCGGTCGCGACTCACGTCGCTCCTACAAACACCCAGCGGACTCAGATGATCCGTAGCGTGATCGCCTTCAGCACGGCGCGCGTGCGATCGCGCGTGCCGAGTTTGTCCAGGATGGTGGAGACATAGTTCTTCACCGTGCCTTCGGCCAGGAACAGCGTGCGCGCGATTTCCTTGTTCGAATATCCACCCGCCAACAGCCTCAGGATCGCCACCTCGCGTTCACTGAAGGTATCGCTGGGCGGCGCTTCGTCGCGGAAGCGGAAGCGTGCGCGCACGGGATCGGTGCTGACCGGCTGCAGCAGCGTCTCGCCTGCGGCCACGCGCCGGATGGCGTCGTGCAGGTCTTCCGGAGCGGCATCCTTCAGCAGGAAACCCTGCGCACCGGCTTCCGTCGCGCGCAGCAGCAGGTCGCTGTCGTCGAACGTGGTCAGCAGCAGCACCGGGGTGCGGTCCCCCCGCTCGCGCAGCCTGATCAGGGCGTCGATGCCGTCGACGCCGGGCATGCGGATGTCGCTCAGCACCACGTCCACCGGCTGTGCCTCCAGCTTGGCGAGCAGGTCCGCGCCGTCGTCGGCCTCGAACACCACGTCCACCCGCTGCGCCTTCAACAACGCGCGCAGGCCGGCGCGCACCAGGGCCTGGTCATCGGCCAGGGCGACCCGCACGCTCATGCGGGCAGCCTCACGTCCAGGCGCAGGCCGCCGGTAGGGCTGTTGCCCAGGCGAAGGTCGCCGCCCAGCGCCGCGACGCGCTCGCGGATGCCGGCCAAGCCGTTGCCTTCGCGCATGCCGCCCTTGAGCCTGCCATCGTCCTCGATGCGCACGCGCATGTGGGTGTCCTCGTTGCTAAGCCAGACGGTCAACGTCTCCGCATTGGCGTGCCGTGCGGCATTGGTCAGGCACTCCTGCACGATGCGCAGCAGCGACTCCGCCACGGCCGGATCGGCGATGCGGATGTCTTCCCCAATACGCAGATCCAGCACAGGCCGTGGCAACGGCGCGGCGAGGGCACGGATCGCGGTCTGCAGATCCAGCCCGCGCGAATCGCGCAGGGCCTGCACGACGTTGCGGATATCGTCCAGCAACTCGGTGGACAACTGCTGCGCGATGCGGACTTCATCGCGGACGGCGAACACGGGGTCGCTGGCCAGCGCCCGCAGGTTGAGCTTCATCGCCGTGAGCTTGTGGCCGGCCACGTCGTGCAGCTCGCGTGCCACGCGCAGGCGTTCGGCATCACGCGCGCTGTCGGCCAGCAGCGCCCGCGTGGCCAGCAGGTCCGCATTCACCAGTGCCAACTGGTCGCGGGATTCCTCGGAGCGACGCGCGTAGTGCACGCACAGGCCGGCGAGCGCCTGGAAGCCGACGTTGATCAGCGTCATCGTCAGCGGCGCGTCGAACCCGTGGTGCACCATCAGCGTGTAGAACGCCACGTTCAGCACCAGCGCGGCGCCGATGACCGCGCGTGGCGACAGCACGTTGACCGCGCATGCCACCCAGACCACCAGCAGCACCTGCGCGGTGCCCACGCGCGGCGTCAGCCATGCCAGCAGCAGGGCGAGTCCGGCCATCGCCACCAGGGCGATCCGCCGCTGCCGCTCCCAGCTGTCCGGTGCCAGGGCGAACAGCAGGAATCCCAGCGCATACGCCCCGAGAGCGGCGGCCGCGGCCGGCATCACTTCCGGCGGCAGGAAGCGCAGGCCCAGGCTCACCGCGCCGAGCGTGAACACGCCCGCCAGCGTCATCGGTTCGCGAAATCGGTTCAGGGTCTGCCACATGCCCCCATGCTGTCGCGCGCGGCGTGCAGAGGCAATGGGTAGGGCGAAAGTGGTGACTTCCGGCAGGTCAGTGCTGCGTCGCCGTCAGAAAGCATCACCCGGCACGCGCACCGCGCCTTCCATCAGCACCCGCGCGCTGCGGCTCATGATGGCCTTGGTGGCGGACCACTGACCATCCACCTGCCTGAGCTCCGCCCCGACCCGCAGCGTGCCCGACGGATGGCCGAACACCACCACCTCGCGCGTGCCGCCGCCCGCCGCGGCATTGACCACGGTGCCGGGCACGGCAGCCGCGGCGGCGATGGCGACCGACGCGGTGCCCATCATCGCGTGGTGCAGCTTGCCCATCGACATGGCGCGCGCCAGCAGGTCGATGCCGGTCGCATGGACCGGCTTGCCGCTCGACGACAGGTAATCCTTCGGTGGCGCGACGAAAGCCACCTTCGGCGTCAGTGGGCGCTTGGCCGCGGCGGCGACGTCGGCGACCAGGCCCATGCGGACCGCGGCGTGCGCGCGGATCGCCTCCAGCCTGGCGAGTGCGGCGTTGTCTTCGTTGATCGCGCCCTGCAGCTCGGTGCCGTCGTAACCCAGCGCCGCCGCTTCGACGAACACCACCGGTACGCCCGCATTGATCATCGTGGCCTTGAACACGCCTACGCCGGGCACCTCAAGGTCGTCGACGAGATGGCCGGTGGGGAACATCGCACCACCGCCATCGCCTTCGCCCTCGTCGGCCGGATCGATGAACTCCAGCTGCACTTCCGCGGCCGGGAAGGTCACGCCGTCCAGTTCGAAATCGCCGGTTTCCTGCACCTCGCCACCGCTGACCTGTACGTGGGCGATGATGGTCTTCTGGATGTTGGCCTGCCAGATGCGCACGGTGCACAGTCCATCGCGCGGCACGCGTGCCGGGTCGACCATGCCGTTCGCGATCGCGAATGGTCCGACCGCCGACGACAGGTTGCCGCAGTTGCCGCTCCAGTCGATGAAGGCCTCGTTGATCGGCACCTGCCCGTACAGGTAATCCACGTCATGGTCCGGCTGCGTGCTCGGCGAGACGATCACCACCTTGCTGGTGCTCGACGTCGCCCCGCCCATGCCGTCGGTGTGCTTGCCATACGGATCGGGCGAGCCGATCACGCGGCTCAGCAGCGCATCGCGCGCCGGCCCCGGCGCCTGTGCGCGCTCTGGCAGGTCCTGCAGGCGGAAGAACACGCCTTTCGACGTGCCGCCGCGCATGTAGGTGGCGGGGATGCGGGTCTGGGGAACTGAGTTCATTTGAAAATACCTAATCAGATGTTTGTATCTGTTGAGAACAAAGCGCCCTGGAAAACACGACCACGCTCGGGCTCCAGCACCCAACGACCGAGGGTTTCGTAAGCGTATGGGCGCCCACCTCCGACGACCAGTTCGATCTCATCGATAGACCATGGGATCGTCCTGAAATGTAGGTCACGGGCAAGTGGAGTCGCGCCTCCATAACAAATTGAAATGTGCGGACTGTGACCACCGCCTGCCGGTAGTCCCGCAGCGACCAACGCTGAATTCAAATGGGAGACAACAGGGACCAGATGTTCACGCTGCGAGTTCGGGCCGCGGATTTCCCAGTGGGCGTCGACGTCCTTACCGGAACAATGAATGCGGTCAAGATGTAACAGGACCGACTCTGCTTTCAATTTGTTCCCAGCTTCCATCATTGCGTGCCGGGCATAGGGTGTGTCGCGATAGCGATCCGAGACGGATTGATGACGTAGAGCTTCAGGGACGATATGTCTTCCCAAACGTCCAGACAGCTCGTACTGACTAGTCTCAAACTCAAACAACCGTCTCGGCTCGCCGAGGAACCTAGCGAGAAATAGCAGGCGGCTCTTTCCCGCATCTCTGATGGGGTCCCAAAAGAATTCATCCCCAAACTGTTCGCCTGCGTAGATCATGCCCCGTCCGGAATCTCCGACTCCACCAGCTTCGCCAGCATCTCCAACGATTCCTGCCAGCCCTGGTAACAGAAGTCGACCGGGATCGCGGCGGGAATGCCTTCCTGTACGACATTCAACTCGGTGCCGGCGATGCTCTTCTTCAGCGTCACCGTCACGTGCATCTGGCCGGGCAGGCCGGGGTTGTCGAACTGGTCGGTGTAGCGCAGCAGTTCATTCTCCACCAGCTCCACGTAGGTGCCGCCGAACGAATGGCTGGAACCGGTGCCGAAGTTGGTGAACGACATGGTGTAGCCGCCACCCACGCGCGCGTCCATCGAATGGACCTTGCCGGTGAAGCCATGCGGCGGAAGCCACTTCACCATCGCATCCGGGTCCAGGAACGCGCGGTAGACGCGCTCGGGCGGTGCGCGCAGCACGCGGTGCAGGCGGACGGTACCGGTAGGGCTGTTCTCGGACATGATCGGACTCCTGTGCGTTGGGTGTACCGATACGACGAACGGGTCAGGCCGCTTTCGACGCGTCCAGGAAATCCTGGGCGAACCGCTGCAGCACGCCGCCGGCCTCGTAGATGCTGACCTCTTCATCGGAGTCCAGGCGGCAGGTGACCGGCACCTGCACGGTCTCGCCGTCGCGACGGTGGATCACCAGCGTCAGCTCGGCGCGGGGCCTGCGTTCGCCGATGACGTCGAAGGTCTCGGTGCCGTCGATGCCGTAGGTCGTGCGGGTGTCGCCCGGCTTGAACTCCAGCGGCAGCACGCCCATGCCGATCAGGTTGGTGCGGTGGATGCGTTCGAAGCCCTCGGCCACGATGGCTTCCACGCCGGCCAGGCGCACGCCCTTCGCGGCCCAGTCGCGGGAACTGCCCTGTCCATAGTCCGCGCCGGCGATGATGATCAGCGGCTGCTTGCGCGCCATGTAGGTTTCGATGGCTTCCCACATCCGCGTCACCTGGCCATCGGGTTCGATGCGGGCCAGCGATCCCTTCTTCACCTCGCCCTCCACCACGGCCATTTCGTTGACCAGCTGCGGGTTGGCAAAGGTCGCGCGCTGCGCGGTGAGATGGTCGCCGCGATGCGTGGCGTAGGAATTGAAGTCCTCTTCCGGCAGGCCCATCTTGGTCAGGTACTCGCCTGCGGCGCTGGTGGCGAGGATCGCGTTCGACGGCGACAGGTGGTCGGTGGTGATGTTGTCGCCCAGCACCGCGAGGGGGCGCATGCCGCGCAGCGTACGCTCGCCGGCCAGGGCGCCTTCCCAGTAGGGCGGGCGGCGGATGTAGGTGCTCTGCGGGCGCCAGGCGTACAGGGGTTCGACCTTGCCGCCGTGTTCGACGCGCACGTTGAACATCGGCCCGTAGACCTTGCGGAACTGCTCGGGTTTCACGCTCGCCTTGACGATGGCGTCGATCTCCTCGTCGCTCGGCCAGATGTCCTTCAACGTCACCGGCTTCCCGTCTGCATCGACGCCCAGCGCATCCTTTTCGATGTCGAAGCGCACGGTGCCGGCGATGGCGTAGGCGATCACCAGCGGCGGTGACGCCAGGAAGGCCTGCTTGGCGTACGGGTGGATGCGGCCGTCGAAGTTGCGGTTGCCCGACAGCACGGCGGTGGCATACAGGTCGCGATCGACGATCTCCTGCTGGATCGCCGGATCCAGCGCGCCGCTCATGCCGTTGCAGGTGGTGCAGGCGAACGCGACGATGCCGAAGCCCAGCTGCTCAAGCTCCGGCAGCAGCCCGGCTTCTTCCAGGTACAGCTGCACGGCCTTCGAGCCCGGCGCCAGCGAGGTCTTCACCCACGGCTTGCGCACCAGCCCCCGGGCATTGGCATTGCGCGCCAGCAGCGCGGCGGCGATGACGTTGCGTGGGTTGCTGGTGTTGGTGCAGCTGGTGATGGCGGCGATGATCACCGCGCCGTCGGGCATCAGGCCTTCGGCTTCCTGGGCCTTGCCGGACGCAAGCTTGGCTTCGTCCGCGATGCCGCGTTCGGCCAGCGCGGACGTCGGCAGCCGCTTGTGCGGGTTCGACGGTCCGGCCATGTTGCGCACCACCGTCGACAGGTCGAAATGCAGGGTGCGTTCGTACTGCGCGGTCGCCAGCGCATCGGCCCACAGCCCGGTGGTCTTCGCGTAGTTCTCCACCAGCGCGACCTGCTCGTCACTGCGACCGGTCAGGCGCAGGTAATCCAGGGTCATGTCGTCGATGAAGAACATCGCCGCGGTTGCACCGTATTCCGGCGCCATGTTGGAAATCGTCGCGCGGTCGCCGACCGTCAGTGCTGCCGCGCCTTCGCCACGGAATTCCAGGTACGCGCCGACCACCTTCGACTGGCGCAGGAACTCGGTCAGCGCCAGCACGACATCCGTCGCGGTGATGCCGGGCTGCGGCCTGCCGCTGAGTTCCACGCCGATGATGTCGGGCAGGCGCATCCACGACGCGCGCCCCAGCATGACGTTCTCCGCCTCCAGGCCGCCGACGCCGATGGCGATGACGCCCAGCGCGTCCACATGCGGCGTGTGGCTGTCGGTACCCACGCAGGTATCCGGGAAGGCCACCCCATCCTGCACGTAGATCACCGGCGACATCTTCTCCAGGTTGATCTGATGCATGATGCCGTTGCCGGGCGGGATGACATCGACGTTCTTGAACGCATGCTTGGTCCACTCGATGAAGTGGAAGCGATCTTCGTTGCGGCGGTCCTCGATGGCGCGGTTCTTGGCGAACGCGTCCGGGTCGTAGCCACCGCATTCCACCGCCAGCGAGTGGTCGACGATCAGCTGCACCGGCACCACCGGGTTCACCTGCGCCGGATCGCCACCCATGTCGGCGATGGCGTCGCGCAGGCCGGCCAGGTCGACCAGCGCGGTCTGGCCAAGGATGTCGTGGCAGACCACGCGCGCGGGGAACCAGGGGAAATCCAGGTCGCGGCGGCGTTCGATCAACTGCTTGAGCGAATCGATCAACGTATCCGGATCGCAGCGCCGCACCAGGTTCTCGGCATGCACGCGCGCGGTGTAGGGCAGGCCATCCCAGGCGCCGGACTGGATCGATTCCACCGCGGCGCGCGCGTCGAAATAGTCGAGCGCGGTGCCCGGGAGCGGTTTGCGGAAGTTCGTATTCATGGCGTCTGCTGTGAAAGGCCTGCGCAACGGCCGCGATGCCGTGCAGTGCATTGCGTATGCTACCAATCCTGTACCGCCCGCGGTCTGCGACATTCGGACAACGGGGCGTTTCAGCGCCCGCTGGTCAGCGCAGGTTCCACTCCAGGCCCAGCAGGAAGGTCCGATCCGGGCCGGGTTCGTAGAAGCGGCCGTTGCCCTCGTTGACGATCACCGAGCCGATGTAGCGCTGGTCCAGTGCGTTGTCGATGCGGGCGAAGCCACGCAGGCCGCCATCGCGCAGCGTCCAGCGCCGCGACAGTTCCAGATGCAGCAGGGCGTAGCCCGGCGCCGAACCGGTGCCCAGGTCGTTGACGCTGACGTCGCCGACGGCGACGGCTTCGGCCGCCGCGCGCCACTGCGCCCACGGCCATTCCGCGCGGGCGAAGAACTGGTCGCGCGCCACGCCCGGTATCCGGGTGCCTGCGGCCACCGGCGTGTCCGGCGTCGCGCACCCCGTGCGCGCGCAGACCAGGAAGCCATCGCGGAACTCGGCCTGCAGGCGCGTGTAGGCGAGCTGCAGCTGCCCCTGCCCGCCCATCGTCGTCTGGAACATCGCCTCGACGCCCTGGCGGCGCGCGCGGCCGACATTGCGGAACGTGCTGCGGCCGCCCACATTGCTGGCCACGGCCAGTTCGTCATCCGTGTCGGCGCGGAACAGTGCCATCTCCAGCCGTGTGCCGGCATCCGTGCGCCACTTCAGGCCCGCTTCCACATTGCGGCTGACGGCGGGCTGCAGGTCCAGCGCCAGCCCGGCGCCGCCATCGGCGCGGTAGCCCAGCTCGTTGAAGGTCGGCGTCTCGAAACCGCGTCCCGCGGACAGGTAAAGACGCAGGTCGTCATCGGCATGGAACGTCACACCCGCCACCGGCGTCGTTTCGCCATACCGCATGCGACCGCTGTCGTCGGGATTGGCGGCGGTGACGTAGTGATCCTGCGAGCGGAAGCGCACGTCACTGCGGCGGGCGCCCGCCAGCAGCGACCAGCGCGGTGCAAGTTGCCACCAGGCCTGGACGTACTGGTCGACGTTCTCCACCCGGTTGCGCTCATCGCGCCGCAGCGCACCCCGCACGCCAAGCGCGCCGCCTGCATGGTTCTCGTAGCCCCGCCGGTGCTGGCGCAGGCGTGCGGTGTCCGCACCCATCGTCCACTCGGCGGGCCGTCCCGCCCACTCGCCCTGCCAGGCCCAGCGCAGGTCGGCGCCGGCGTATTCGTTGCCCAGGTCGATCACGCCACCGGAATTCAACGGATTGGCCTGCGCCGCCACGGGCAGCGCCAGGAACTGCTCCACCTCGCGCTCGCCGGCATGCGCCGACAGCGTGATGGCGTGCGCCGGTGCGGGTCGCCACGCATACACGGCGCCCACCTGGTCCTGGCCGACCGACTTGCGCGTGTTGAACTGCCGCGCCACCGAGACCGCCTGGCGCGGGTCCTCCGCCACCTGCACGCGCGTCAGGCCCAGCGGATCCTGTGCGTCCGGAATGTCCAGGTGGTTGAACACCAGCGTCAGCCCGTCGTCGCCACGGGTATCGATGTCGATGCGGGCGTTGGCCGACTCGCGCCGCGCGGCACTGTGTTCGCGATAACCGTGGGTATCGAACAGCGACGCCGCGATGTTGGCGCGCACCTTGCCCGCGGTGCCCAGCCAGCGCGCCGACGCGGCGTAGCTGTCGTGGCTGCCGGCGGTGACGCGTGCATCCCACTGCGGTGACGCGGTTCCCTCGGCGCTGATGATCTGCACCACGCCACCGGACGAGTTTCCGTACAGCGCGGAGAAAGGCCCGCGCATCACTTCGATGCGGTCGCCCGCGGCAAGGGTGAAGTGCGACAGCTGGCCCTGTCCGTCGGGCTGCGTGGCCGGGATGCCGTCGGCATACAGGCGCACGCCGCGCACGCCGAACGTCGAGCGCGCACCGAAGCCGCGGATCGACAGTTGCGTGTCCTGCGCGTAGTTCTGCCGTTCGCGCGCAAGCAGGCCGGGAATGCCGCCAAGCACCTCCGACGCCTGCACGCCCTGTCCGCTGCGGTCATCGCCCAGCGACACCGTCGTCACCGACGCCGGGGTGTCGAAGGCGCTGACGTTGCGCAGGCGCGTGGCGTCCACGACGACGCGGTCCAGCGTGATGGCTTCGCCATCGGGCGGTGTCTGCGCCGCGGCGGCCTGCCCCGTCAGCGCCAGCATCAGCATCGAAGCAAGGCGAACGCCCGCCATCAGTCGAACACCAGCGTGCCCTTCATCATGCTCCAGTGGCCAGGGAACGAGCAGAAATAGGTGTAGTTGCCCCCCTTGCGCAGGCGGGCCGTGGGGAATACCACGTCCACCGACTGGCCGCCGCCGATCACCGGCGTATGGGCGATCACGCGGGGATCGTTGCGTGGCAGGTAGGCGTCGGCCAGCTTCATGCGGCCACCGGCCAGTCCCACGTCACGATGATCGCGGCTCTCCGTCAGCACCCAGTTGTGCCCCATCGCCTGTGCCGGCATGCGGCCGACATGCTTCAGCGTCACCCGCAGCTGCACGCAGTCGCCCGGCACGCGGATGGTTTTCAGGTTGAACGTCATCAGGTCATCGGCTTCGATGGTGATGGCGCAGTTGCGGGCCAGTGCGGAGGAAGAAAGCGACAGCAGCGCGAGCAGCGCCAGGAGGACGGGAAGGCGTCGTGTCATCGGGGGGACATGCAGGACGTGGAGGCAGCCGTGATTCTAGAGCACGCACGCAACGCACGCCGTGCGGCGCGCGCGCAGGCGCCGGTCAGACGTCGCCGTCGGCCGCCCAGCCTTCACCGGTGCCGCGGGTGAACACCGTGTCCGCTTCGCGCACATCGCCTGCGGGAATCGCGTCCTGCGTGGCCAGCCGGGCATAGATCGGGGTGAAGTCCGGCGCGGTGGCGTTCATCAGCTGCTCGAAGCTGTCGATGACGAAGTAGGTCTTCTGGAACGTGTCGATGCGATAGCGCGTGCGCATGATCCGCTCCAGGTCGAAGCCGATGCGGTTGGGCGCGGCGGATTCCAGCGAGTACAGCGACTCGCCCTTCGACGACACGATGCCGGCGCCGTAGATGCGCAGGCCGTCCTTGGTCTTGATCAGGCCGAATTCCACCGTGTACCAGTACAGGCGCGTCAGGTACTGCAGCGCGTCGGCGTTGATGCCGTGCGCCTTCACGCCACCCTTGCCGTACGCCTCCATGTAGTCGGCGAACACCGGGTTCATCAGCAGCGGTACGTGGCCGAACAGGTCGTGGAACAGGTCCGGTTCGGCGATGTAGTCGATCTGGTCGGGCCGGCGGATCCACCACGTGACCGGGAAGCGGCGATGGGCCAGGTGGTCGAAGAATTCCAGTTCCGGCAACAGCCCTTCCACGCCGATCAGCTGCCAGCCCGTGGCATGGCGCAGCACCTCGTTCAATTCCTCGAAGCGGGGAATCCGGTCGGGGCTCATGCCCATCGCGTCCTGGGCCTGCAGGAACTCGTCGCAGGCGCGGCCCACCAGCAGCGCGCGCTGGCGCTCATAGAGCTTGCCCCAGGTGTCGTGATCCGCCGCCGGGTAATCGGCGGGCTGATCGACGACCGCGGTCGTGTAAACCGGCACATAGCCCTTGTCGGTCTGCTGGTGCTCGACGCGGCGCGGCTCGTTCATGGGCGACTCCCGACCTTGGCTGATGCCACGATGCTAGCGGCTCACCGACGCAACAGGGTTGCAAAGTTGCACGCATATCGCCGCTTGGCGCAATAATGTTGCGTCATAAAGCCGAAGCGAGCAGCAAATGGCCGAAATCGCCCCGCTCGACCGCACCGACCTGCGCCTGCTGGCCCTGCTGCAGCGCGAGGGGCGGGCCGCCAACACGGATATCGCCGCCCAGGTGAACCTGTCGCCGTCGGCCTGCCTGCGCCGCATCCAGCGGCTGGAAGCCGCCGGCGTGATCGCCGGCTATTCCGCCCGGGTCGAACCCAAGGCGGTGGGCCTGGGCCTGCAGGCCTTCGTGCGGGTGCAGCTGGAGAAACATGGCCAGACCAGCATCGACCACTTCGGCGACAGCGTGCAGGCGTGGGACGAAGTGGTGGCCTGCTATGCGCTGACCGGCGACATGGACTACCTGCTGCACGTGGTGGTGCAGGACCTGGAGCACTTCTCGCAGTTCCTGCTGGACAAGCTGCTCAATGCCAGCGGGGTGGCCGACGTCAATTCCAGTTTCGTGCTGCGCGCGGTGAAGACGTTCGGCGGCCTGCCGCTGCCGAAAGGCTGATCGTGGCCACCCGCGCAGGACGAGGACAGGATGTGGTCGCGTGCCGTGCTACAACGCGCTCCTTCTTGCCCCTCTCGCGCGCCATGATCAGACAGGTCGGTCCTACCCCCATCCAGCCGAAGCATCGGGCGAGCTGCCACTGCGGTGCCGTGGTGCTTGAACTGGACCTGCCGGATGGCATCGTCGACCCGCGCCGTTGCGACTGCTCGATGTGCCGTCGCCGTGGAGCGGTGGTGGCGTCGGTGCCGCTGTCGGGGATCACCCTTCTCGCCGGTCGCGACGTGCTGGGGCGCTATACGTTCAACACCCACACCGCGCAGCATTTCTTCTGCACGCGGTGCGGCATCTACACCCACCACCAGCGACGCTCCAACCCGCAGCAGTACGGCTACAACGTGGGCTGCCTGGAAGGCGTCAATCCGTTCGACCTGGGCGACGTGCCCACCCGCGACGGCGTGCATCACCCGGCAGACCGCGTGGCCTGATGTGGATGCCGCGCGCCGCCATCTGCTGGCGACCTTCGGCATGGCGGGTATCGCCGTCTTCCTGCCTGTCGCCGCCCAACCCGAGGAGAATCCCCGCATGTATGGACTGATTGGAAAAATGAGGGCCACGCCAGGCCAGCGCGACGCGTTGATTGCGATCCTGCTCGATGGCGTGGGCGGCATGCCGGGCTGCCTGAGCTACATCGTCGCGCAGGATCCCGCCGACGCCGACGCCATCTGGATCACCGAAGCCTGGACCGATGCCGCCAGCCACAAGGCGTCGCTGTCGTTGCCCGCCGTGCAGCAGGCCATCGCGAAAGCGCGCCCACTGATCGCCGGTTTCGACAGTCATGTCGAGACGGTGCCGGTGGGCGGGCATGGACTGCCGAAGGCGTGAAACGGGCAACGCGGGTCCTGTGGGAGCGACGTCAGTCGCGACGCGGAACCCGAACGAGCCCGCGGCTGTTGCCGTCAGTCACCGAGCTTAGCCGTCGCGACTGACGTCGCTCCCACCCGTTACTCCGACCGATGCTTTCGGCCTAGACTGCGTCATGGATGCTTTCGAATCTTCCTGGCAACGCGCATGGACCGGCATCGGTGCGGTGGGTGAGGGTGGTGCGCTGTTCGCGCAGCTGAAGGCCGCGTATGCCGAGCCCCAGCGCCACTACCACACGCAGCAGCACCTTGTTGAATGCCTGTCGGCGTTCGATGATGCGCGTGCGTTGGCGGAATACCCACACGAGGTCGAACTGGCCTTGTGGTTCCACGACGCCATCTACGACGTCAAGGGCCATGACAACGAGCAGCGCAGCGCCGACTGGGCGCGCACGGCATTGCTTGCGACCGGCGTCGATGTGGCCGCGGCCGACCGCGTGCATGCGCTGGTGATGGCCACGCGACATACCGCCGTGCCGTCGGGCCGCGACGAACAACTGCTGGTCGACATCGACCTGTCCATCCTCGGCGCGGAGCGCACGCGATTCGACGAGTACGAGCAGCAGATCCGCAAGGAATACGCGTACGTGCCGGGCTTCCTGTTCCGGCGCAAGCGACGCGAGATCCTGCGGGGCTTCCTGCAGCGTCCGCGCATCTACAGCACCGCCCGGTTCCACGACGCACTGGAAACACGCGCGCGCGACAACCTGCAGCGGGTGGCCGCATGAACCGCGCCGATGGGCTCGCGCTGGCGGGGCAGGGCGTGGGCGTGCTGGCCCTGGGGGCCTGGGCGGGGCATGCCGCCGCACCGATGATGGAAGGCAGTGCGGTCTACGGCGCCTGCCTCCTGCTGGCGGCGCTGGTGTGCGGGCACGCCGCCGCACGCACGCTGGCGGTGACGTTGCTGGCGCCGGTGGCCGCGGCGCAGCTGGTCCAGCGCATGCGTCAGCCGCAACCGGATCCGCGTGCACAGACACGTGGCGAGCGCTGGTTGGACCTGGGCCTGACCCTGGTGGCCGTGCTGGTGTTCATCGCGACCGCGCTGGTGGCAGGACTGATGATGTGGGCGTGGGGCGAGGGTGTTTCCCTGGTTGGCGCCTTGTTGCGTTTCGGTGCCGCGTCGGTCCTGCTGTCGCCGTTGATGCCGCGTACGCTGCGCGCGCTCGGTTGAACGCCCGTTACGGTGCCTTCACCGGCTGGCCGCTGGCGTCGCACTTCACGTCGCGGCCGAACAGGCGTCCCAGGCGCGAAGGCTCCTCCAGGCAGCGCGGGTCGGGCTTCGGCGGCGCATGTCGGGCCGCATGCGCGGCGTTGCGCGTGCGCTGCAGTTCGGCCAGCTTCGCCTTGATCTGCGGCATGGCGGCCAGCGCGGCGCGTTCGCCCTCGAGGATGGCGTTGTTCTTCTGCTCGAAATCGGCCGGCCCGATGTCGTTGACCTTCGGCCGGATGACGATGTCGGCGCGCGCGAGTTCCTGTTCGCCCAGGCGCTGGCCCATGATGCCGATGGACTGGTTGACGATGCCCAGCATGCTGCCCGGCTTGGTGCCCGGCGCCTTGGTGGAGATGTCCACGGCGATGACGAAATCCGCACCCAGCTGGCGTGCGGCATCCACCGGCACCGGGCTCACCACGCCGCCGTCCACGTAGCTCGCCTTGCCGATCACCACCGGTTCGAACACGCCGGGGATGCTGCTGGACGCACGCACCGCCTGGCCCGTGTTACCGCGCACGAACACCGTGCGCTCACCGGTTTCCAGTTGCGTGGCCACGGCGGCGAAGGGTTTAGCCAACTGCTGGATGTTGCGCTTGCCGACCAGGCCGTTGACGTAGTCCTGCAGCTTCAGCCCCTGCACCAGTCCACCGGAGAACAGCCGCACGTCGCGGATCTTCGCCTCGTCCAGCGCGAACGCCTGCTTCTGCATCTGGAAGGGGTCCATGCCGCTGGCGTACAGCGCGCCCACCACGCTGCCGGCGCTGGTGCCGGAGACCACCACCGGCTCGATGCCGTTGGCTTCCAGCATCTTGATGACGCCGATGTGCGCGAACCCCTTCGCCGCGCCGCCACCCAGCGCGATGCCGACCTTGGGCTTCGGCGCCGCCGGCACCGGCTTCACCACCGCGGCGGGCGGCGCGGGGCGCACGTTGTCGCCACCACAGGCGGCAAGGAACAGGGTACCGAGCAGAAGGGTGGGCAGGCGAAGGGGAGGGCGCATGGCGGTGCACGAAGCGGAAGTGGCGCGCAGGATAGCGCCCCTTGCCGCAACCGCGGCCAACGACGTCGATCGGTCAGCGCGACCGATCGTCTCCGGAGCGGCGTCGCGCACTGCCGGGTCCGACCCCTTCGACGCGCTTGAAGAACCGACGGAAGGCCGCCTCGCTGCTGTATCCGAGCATTTCGGCGATGGCGGCCACAGAGAATCGGCGGTTCTTCAGTAGCCGGCGCGCCTCGGTCGCCCGCCAGTGGGCCAGGTACTGGATAGGGGGCGAACCGACCGTGGCCGTGAACAGCTCGGCGAAGGCGGTGCGCGACATGCCGGCTTCCCGGGCCATCGACTGGATGGTCCAATCCGCCCCGGGCTGTGCGTGGATCGCGGAAAGCGCCCGCGACAGACGCGCATCGGTGAGGGCGGCGAGCAGGCCGCGGGGCTGCTCGGCTTGGCGCACGTATTCGCACACCGCCATGGTGAACAGTGAATCGGCCAGCTTGTTCTGCACCAGCTGGCGCCCCCAGCGACGTTCGCGGCTGGTCTCGGCCAGCATCTGCGCCAGTTGCCGGAAGCCGGCGCTGCTGTCCTGCCCGCGGATCACGAACCAGCGCGGCAGGGCGGCGAAGATCGGGTTGTGCGCGCCGGTGATGAATTCAAGTTCGCCGCACAGCATGCTGGTGTCGCCTGCGTCGGAGGTGTCGGCCAGATGAGGGTCCGGCGAAGACGAAAGGATATGCCGCACGCCCGCGGGAAACACGATCAGGTCGCCGCGCTCCAGCAATACAGGTTCATCGACGGCCTCGCCGCTGATCCAGCACCGGCCGTGCGTGACCAGGTGGAACTGGCCATGGTGTGTCGCCGGCTCGCTGTCGTACCAGGTGCCGCAGTAGCGCACATCGGCCGTGATCTCCACGCGCATGCGGTATGCCCCCAACACCGTCTCGAGCACGGCGTCGCGGTCATCGTCTTCGGCCAGGCCGAACGCAGGGGCGTGTGTTGCATCCATGCCGCCATCCTAGGCCACGGGGTGCACGCGGGCCATGACCGTGCGTCCGCCGTTCATGCGCAGGCGTCCGCCACAGCCCGTGCCCGGACGATGGGCTATATCGCCGGAACGCGGAGGAATAGTCGTTCGGCGCACGCAACGCTGGAATGGCAAGGCGTCCTGCGGTCTGTCGAAGACGCCTTCCCCAACCCCAAAGAGGTCTTGTCATGAACACCACCAAGCTTTCCGGTCTTTCCGTCGCGGTTGCCGCTGCCGCCCTGTTCCTCGGTGCACCGATGGCCCATGCTGCCGAGTCCGGATCGGCGAAGGTCGGCCATTGCGTCGGCGCCAATGCCTGCAAGGGACAGGGCGCGTGCAAGAGCGCGTCCAACGCGTGCAAGGGCCAGAACGCGTGCAAGGGCCACGGTTTCACCGAGTCCACCGCCGAGACCTGCAAGACGGCCGGCGGCAAGTTCGAAGCGCCCAAGCCGCAGAAGAAGGCGGCTGACGCGAAGAAAGCCAACAGCTGACACGCCACCGCGACGCGACGCCATGAGCACGTCCCTGCACGGCTTCGGCCTGGGTCTGCGCCCACAGCACTATGACGCGCTGCTGGCTGGCGACGCGCGCGTGGACTGGCTGGAGATCCTCAGCGAGAACTACCTGGTCGACGGTGGCCGGCCACTGTGGATGCTGGACCGCATGGCCGAACGCTGGCCGGTGGCGATGCATGGCGTCTCGCTCAACATCGGTGGCAGCGATCCACTGGATCGCGGGTACCTGTGCGCGCTGGGCCGCCTGGCCCGGCGCGTGCGGCCGAGGATCGTGTCCGATCACCTGTGCTGGACCCGCCATGGTGGCGTCCAGTTCCACGACCTGCTGCCGCTGCCGCAGAACGACGATACGGTGCGCCACGTCGCCGCACGCGTCCGCCAGGTGCAGGATGCCCTCGGCATGCCGCTGGTGCTGGAGAACGTGTCCAGCTACCTGCGTTTCGCCGACGACACGCTGGACGAGGCACAGTTCCTGTCCGCTGTCGTGGCCGAGAGCGGGTGCGGGCTGTTGCTGGATGTGAACAACATCTTCGTCAACGCGCACAACCATGGCTTCGATGCGGTCGCCTTCCTCGACCGCCTGCCGCGTAGCGCAGTCCGCCAGCTCCACCTGGCCGGGCACAGCGTGGACGTCCAAGGCAGTGGCCTGCTGATCGACACGCACGACGCGCCGGTGCCCGATGGCGTGTGGTCGCTGTACGCAGAGGCCGTGCGGCGGTTCGGTCCGATCCCGGCGATGATCGAGCGCGACGACCACATTCCACCGCTTGGCGACATGCTGGCGGAGCTGGACATCGCGCGCCGGGTCGCGGCGGAAGCGGAGCGCTTGAAGGAGGCCGCATGAAGGGCGCCGTGCCACTTCCCGCCCGGCAGCAGCGGTTTGCGCAGTGGTTGCTTCGTGGCGACGGGCGCGACGCTCCCGCGATCCGCGCGTTGGATGCACGCGACGGCACCACGCGGCTGCGCGTGTACGCCGACGGCTACCGCTGGCGGTTGGTCGAGGTGCTGGGCAACGACTACCCCGTGTTGCGTGCGTCGCTTGGTCCGGATCGTTTCGATGCGCTTGCGGCGCGCTACCTCGAAGCGTGTCCCTCGCGGCATCCTTCGGTCCGCCACGTGGGCGCACGCTTCCCGCGCTGGCTGGCGACGTACGCAGGCGAGGATCGTGCGCTGTCCGATCTGGCCCGCCTGGAGTGGCGGCAGGGCGAGGCATTCGATGCGGCCGACGCCTGCCCTTGCACGCTCGACGACCTGCTGACGGTGGCGCACGAACGATGGCCGCGGCTGCGCGTGACGCTGCACCCCGCCGTGCGTCGCCTAGGCCTGCGCAGCAATGCGGTTGTGCTGCTCGATGCGCATGCGCGGGGCATCCCGTTGCCGCGCCTGGCCGCGGAACCGGCAACGGCCTGGCTGCTGTGGCGGCATGACTTCGATGTGCACTGGCGGCGCCTGCCGCGCGACGAAGCGATGGCGCTGGCCGCCGTCGCGCGTGGCGACGTCTTCGCGGACTGGTGCGTGCGACTGCCGGGTACCTCGCCGGCGCTGCGTGCCGCCGGCCTGCTCAAACGCTGGTTGACGGACGGTCTGGTGACCGGTCTGTCGACTTCATGACATCCCGTAGGAGATTCCCATGCAATCCGCTCCCCTGCACGACCGCGTGCTCGCTTTCCTCAACCGCCATGGCTGGATCGGCCCGCTGCTGCTGCGGCTGGTGTTCGGATATTTCTGGCTGGAGACCGGCTGGGCCAAGTTGAACAACCTGGCGTTCTTCACCGAGCGCTTCATCGAATGGGGTATCCCGTGGCCGGCGCTCAGCGCCACGGTATGCGCCGGCACGGAATTCGTCGGCGGTGCGCTGATCATGCTCGGGCTGGCCACCCGCCTGACCATGCTGCCGATGATCTTCAACATGCTGGTGGCGCTGGCCGTCGTGGTCCTGCCCGGCATCTCCACGCTGGATGAATTCGTCGAGCTGGACGAAGTGCTGTACGTGGCCGTGTTCGTCTGGCTGCTGTTCGCCGGTCCGGGGCGCGCGAGCCTGGACCATCTGATCGCGCGCCGCGCCGGCACCGCAGCACTCGCTGCGGCCTGAGGGAGGTAGGCGGAACGCCATGCTTTCCGCCCCCCAGCTTAAAAGCTGTTGTCGCCGTCCAGGATGCGGCCCAGCCCGCCCAGCACCGAACCTTCGCCCCGGGCCTGCCCGCCGGCCTGCGGTGCGGCCTGCAGCATGCGGCCGGCCAGGCGCGAGAACGGCAGCGACTGCATCCACACCTTGCCCGGCCCGGTCAGCGTGGCGAGGAACACGCCCTCGCCGCCGAAGAACATGCTCTTGATGCCGCTGACCGGGCGCACGTCCATGTTGACGCTGGCGTGGTACGCCACCACGCAGCCGGTATCCACGTCGATGCGTTCGCCCGCCTGCAGCTCGCGCTCCACCACGGTGCCGCCGGCGTGCACGAACACCCAGCCGTCGCCTTCCAGCTTCTGCATGATGAAACCCTCGCCGCCGAACAGGCCGGTCAGGATCTTGCGTTGCAGGTGGATGCCGACGGTGACGCCCCGGGCGCCGGCCAGGAAGCTGTCCTTCTGGCAGATCAGGCGGCCGCCGTGGTCGTCCAGCTTCATCGCCAGCACGGTGCCGGGGTAGGGCGCCGCGAAGGCCACCTTGGCCTTGCCCTGGCCGGTATGCGTGTACAGCGTGGTGAACAGGCTCTCGCCGGTCAGCACGCGCTTGCCCGCCGAGAACAGCTTGTCCATGAAGCCGCCGCCTTGGCCGCTGTGCGAGCCGTCGCCGAACACCGTGTCCATCTGCACGCTGCTGTCCTTGAACATCAGCGCGCCGGCTTCGGCGATGGCGCTTTCGCCGGGGTCCAGCTCAACCTCGACGAACTGCATGTCGCCGCCGACGATGCGGAAGTCGATCTCGTCGGCGGCCTTGCGCCCACCGGCGCCCGGCAGGGGCGGCAGGTGGGGCGGCGGGGTGGCGCCGGCGGCCAGTTCGGGCAGGTCGCGCACCGGCTTCCATTCGCGCATGCCCTCGCGCCAGCCCAGGGCGCCGGGATTGCGCTGCGCGTAGGCGCGGGCGGCGTCTTCGTCCAGCGGACCGGTGCGGTCGGCGCTGCCGGGGAGATTGAAGAACCAGTGCGTCATGGGGGCCATCCTGAGGGCGGAAGAGGGCGCCGAGTCTAGCCCGGCGCCCTGCCCGGGCGTCATCTGCCCAAGGTCATCCCGGTGCTGGAACGTACGTCGCGAAGGCCGGAGGTATGGTGGACGCCGCCGCGCGGGCTGAATCGCCGTTACCTTCGTCGCGAACGGGACTTCCGGCCATTGCCCCGCCTGTTGCTGTAATGCAACATTCGCGTGCTAGCGCCGCCGCGCGCCCATCCCACCACCCATCCGGATAGCCACCGCCATGTCCCGAGTACGTCCTGCCGCCGCCAGGCCGCATCGCCTTGCCTTTGCCATCGCCGCGCTGCTGCCCTTCGGCACCGCCCTCGCCCAGGAAACCCCCGCCCCGGTCGCCACCGAAGCCTCCACGCTGGACACGGTGGAAGTCACGGCGCAGCGCAAGGTCGAGAACATCCAGGACGTGCCGGTCTCCATCAGCACCATCAACGGCGAGCAGCTCGGCGTGCTGGCCTCGGGCGGCACCGATATCCGCTTCCTGTCCGGCCGCGTGCCCAGCCTGAACATCGAGTCCTCGTTCGGCCGCGCGTTCCCGCGTTTCTACATCCGCGGCTACGGCAACACCGACTTCCGCCTCAACACCTCGCAGCCGGTCTCGCTGGTGTACGACGACGTGGTGCAGGAAAACCCGATCCTGAAGGGCTTCCCGCTGTTCGACCTGGAGCAGATCGAAGTGCTGCGCGGCCCGCAGGGCTCGCTGTTCGGCCGCAACACCCCGGCCGGCGTGGTGAAGTTCGAATCCGCCAAGCCCTCGCAGGAGACCAGCGGCTACGGCAAGGTCGGCGTGGGCAGCGACAACATGTGGAACGTGGAAGGCGCCGTCGGCGGTGCGCTCAGCGAGCGCTGGTCGGCACGCGCGTCGATGCTGTACCAGCGTCGCGAGGATTGGGTGGAGAACACCTATCCCGGCCCCAGCGACGGCTTCGAGGGCTATGACGAGTCCGCCGGCCGCGTGCAGTTCCTCTATGAAGGCGATGCCTTCGAAGCGCTGCTCAACGCGCACGCGCGCAAGTTGAACGGCACCGCGCGCCTGTTCCGCGCCAACATCATCGAGCCGGGCACCAACAACTTCGTCCCCGGCTTCGACGAGGACAAGGTCTCGCAGGACGGCCTGAACTACTCCGAGCTGGAATCGCAGGGCGCCAGCGCACGCCTGCGCTGGGAGCTGGGCGACTACACGCTGCACTCGATCACCGGCTACGAGAGCGTCGAGACGATCAACCGCGGCGACATCGACGGCGGCTACGGCGCGGTGTTCCTGCCCGATTCCGGCCCCGGCGTGATCCCGTTCGCGTCGGAAACCGCCGACGGCATCCCCGACCACTCGCAGTGGACCCAGGAGCTGCGCATCGAGTCGGCCTTCGACGGTCCGTGGAACTGGCAGGCCGGCGTCTTCTACTTCAAGGAAGACTACCGTGTCGAAAGCTTCAGCTACGACTCGCTCAACAACAGCGCGCAGGACGGCTACCAGCGCATCCGCCAGACCAACGACGCCTGGGCCGTGTTCGGCGCGGTGACCTGGCAGGCCACCGACAGGCTGGAACTGCGCGGCGGCCTGCGCTACACCGTCGACGAGAAGGAACTGACGGTCGAGGATTACTGGAACACCGGCTTCGCCCCCTGCGTGCTGGCCGGCAAGTGCACGCTGGCGCAGCTGACCGCGCTGGAGCCGGACGGCGACCTGTCGGCTTCGCCCGAAGACAAGAAGTTCAACTGGGACCTGGCCGCGACCTATGCGGTGAATGACGATGTGAACCTGTACGCGCGCGCCGCCACCGGCTTCCGTGGCAGCAGCATCCAGAGCGCGGGTGCGTTCAACGCCAAGTCGGTGGCGGGTCCCGAGACCGTCACCTCGTTCGAAACCGGCGTGAAGGCCGACCTGTGGGACAAGCGCGCGCGCCTCAGCGCGGGCGTCTTCTACTACCGCGTCAAGGATCAGCAGCTCACCGCTGTCGGCGGCGCCGCCAACGCCAACATCCTGCTCAATGCGGAAGAGTCGGTGGGCCAGGGTTTCGAACTGGACCTGCAGGCCTACGTGACCGACAACCTGCTGGTCACTCTGGGCAGCAGCTACAACGACACCGAGATCAAGGACGACGACCTGGCCGTCGCCGTCTGCGCCGCCTGCACCGTGACCGATCCGCGCAACGCCGGCGGCCTGGCGTTGATCGACGGCAACCGCCTGCCGCAGGCACCGGAGTGGGTGCACAACCTGACGGCGCGCTACGGTTTCGCCGTGGGTGAAGGCAGCGAGCTGTATGTCTACACCGACTGGGCATACCGCAGCGAGGTGAACTTCTTCCTGTACGACTCCGTCGAGTTCACCGGCAAGTCGTCGCTGGAAGGCGGCCTGCGCGTCGGCTACGGCTGGGGCTACGGTGACTACGAAGTGGCCCTGTTCGGACGCAACATCACCGACCAGCGTCGCATCGTGGGCGGCATCGACTTCAACAACCTGACCGGCTTCATCAACGAGCCGCGCACGGTGGGCGTGGAGTTCAGCGCGAAGTTCTGACGCACGACGCTCCTGTGGGAGCGACGTCAGTCGCGACAGGGGCAGACATCAGCCGGACAAAGAAAGGCAGGCCATGACGGCCTGCCTTTTCTTTTTCCCTCGATGCACCGGCATCCCGTCGCGACTTACGTCGCTCCCACAGGAACGATCATGAGGTGGGCGGCTCGCGTGGCGGGAAATGCAGCACCACGCCACGCTTCTCCTCTTCCGGCGAATCCGGGCGCACCCACAGCAGCGGCACTTCGCGCGGCGCGGGCAGTTCCAGTTCGTCGTCGCTGCGCGCGGCGGCTTCTTCCTCTTCGATTTCCCAGCTGTATTTCTTGCGCGGCAGCGCCGGGTCCAAGCGACGGAACAGGAAGGCGGCGACCAGGCCCGCCACCGCGCCCCCCATGTGCGCCTGCCAGGACACGCCGGGTTCGCGCGGCAGGACGGTCAGCACCATGCCGCCGTAGAACAGGAACGCGATCATGCCCGCGGCGATCGCGGCGCGGTCGCGTCGCAGCAGGCCCAGCATGAAGATCATGAACATCAGGCCGTGGGTGAGGCCGCTGGCACCCAGGTGGTGCGAGCCGGGTTCACCCAGCAACCACGGACCCAGGCCCGCGCCCAGCCACACCAGCGGAATGGCCCACAGCGTGGCGCGCGGATACACGCTGCCGGCCAGCGTGCCGAGGATCAGCAGCGCGGAGGCATTCGCGGCGATGTGTTCCAGCGAGCCGTGCAGCAGCGGTGCGGTCAGGATACCCAGCAGGCCTTCACCCGACAGGGGCGCGATGGTGAACGCGCGCACGTCGAAGCTGCCCTGCGCCGAATACACCATCGCCAGCAGCAGCACGAAAGCCAGGCTCAGGTTCAGCGCACGCAGCAGCCGCTTGCGGTCATGCCGCTGTTGGGTTTCCGGGTCGAACGCCGGATCGTCGGGGTGCAGGTCCATGGTCCAGTTCTGGCGACGGCCCGGACGAATGCAAGGCCGGGCCGGGATGGACAGACCATCCCGCACGCGGGATGGTCTGCCAGGACCCCGTCAGGCCGCGCTGTCGGCCTTCTGCGGGCGCGCCAGGCTCAGCGCCACCGTCACGCCCAGGATCGCCGCCACCGTGCCCAGCGCCCACGGCACCGGGATCTTGTAGACGTCGATCAGCAGCATCTTGGTACCGATGAAGCCCAGCACCACCGCCAGTCCGTACGGCAGCAGGTGGAAGCGGTCGGCCATGCCCGCCAGCAGGAAGAACATCGCGCGCAGGCCCAGCACCGCGAACACGTTCGAGGTCAACACGATGAACGGGTCCGAGGTGATCGCGAAGATCGCCGGGATGCTGTCCACCGCGAAGATCACGTCGGTCACGCCGATCAGCACCAGCACCACGAACAGCGGCGTGTACCAGCGCACGCCGTTCTCGCGCACGCTGAGCTTGTCGCCGCGGTAACCATCGGTCAGCTTCAGGTGGTTGCGCATCCAGCGCAGCGCGGGGTTCTTCTCCAGGTCCGGCTCCTTGCCGGCGGCGAACCACATCTTGATGCCGGTCAGCAGCAGGAATGCACCGAAGAAATAGAGCAGCCAGTGGAACTTCGCCAGCAGCGCCGCACCGGCGAAGATCAGGATGCTGCGCAGGACGATGGCGCCCAGGATGCCGATCACCAGCACGCGCTGGCGCTGCTCCTCGGGCACGGCGAAATACGTCATCACCATCAGGAAGACGAAGATGTTGTCGACCGCCAGCGCCTTCTCGACCAGGTAACCGGTCAGGAACTCCAGGCCCACGCGGTTGGCTTCGACCAGCCCCGCCGTCTCGTTGACGTACCACCACAGCGCGCCGTTGAAGACCATGGCCAGGGCCACCCAGCCCAGGCTCCACCACGTCGCTTCCTTGAACGTCACCTTGTGCGCGCCGCCATGGCGCATCAGCACCAGGTCGACGAGCAGCGCGATCACCACCAGGCCGCCGAAGCCGGCCCATAACCAGGGGTTGCCAATCGTTTCCATCGAGATTCCCGAAAAAAAGTGGAGGACGGCCGCGGGCGCGGACATCTCGGAACCGGGAAACGGGAATCCGGGGGTGCCTTCGCCTTCGCGGCGAAGGTCTCGCTCACAGCCCGGTGGGCTGCCGTGGGACCGGAGCACGGATGCTCGAAATGACGGCCTGCACGTTGGGAGCTACTCCCCTTCTGCGGCCGATTGTCCGGGGATGCCCGGCCCGGTCAACCGCACGGGTAAAATGGCGTTCATGAATACCCCCAACCCGACCGTACACCTGAAGAACGCCTGGCGTTCAAGCCACCCGTGGATCTTCCAGAAACTGGTCGAGAAACCGGCCACCAAGCCCAAGCCCGGCAGCATCGTCGAGGTGGTGGGCGTGGACGGCGAGTGGATCGGCCGCGGCTTCTACAACGGCCACTCGCGCATCGCCGTGCGCATCCTGGAAACGCATCCGGACATTCCGGTGGACGCGGGCTGGTTCTCGCGGAAGATCGCCGACGCCGTCGCGCTGCGCCGCGACGTGCTGAAACTGGATGCCGTCAGCGATGCCTGGCGCGTGGTGCACGCCGAGGGCGACGGCCTGTCCGGCCTGGTGGTGGACCGCTACGGCGACCTGATCGTGGTGGAGTTCTTCGCCGCCGGCATGTTCCGCCACCGCGAATGGATCTACGAGGCGCTGCGCGAGCAGTTCCCCGGCTGCCGCTTCCACAGCTTCGCCGACGAGCACGTGCAGAAGCAGGAAAGCTTCGACTTCCACGGCAACACCACGACCGAAGCCGAGGTCATCACCGAATACGGCGTGAAGTTCCGCGCCGATCCCGCCGGCGCGCACAAGACCGGCTTCTTCGCCGACCAGCGCGAGAACCGCGAGTGGCTGAGCCAGCAGGTGGAAGGCAAGACCGTGCTGGACCTGTGCTGCAACACCGGCGGTTTCGCGGTGTATGCCGCGGCACGCGGTGCGGCCGAGGTGGTCGGCGTGGACATCGACCAGGACGTCATCCAGATCGCCAAGGGCAACGCCAAGCTCAACAACGTGCGGCCGAAGTTCGTGCAGGCCGACATCTTCCCGTACCTGCGCGATGCTGCGAACCGCGGCGAGCAGTACGACGTGGTGATCCTGGACCCGGCCAAGATGACGCGCGACCGCGAGCAGGTGATCGCCGCGCTGAAGAAATACCTGGACATGAACAAGCTGGCCCTGGGCGTGGTGAAGCCCGGCGGTTTGTTCGCGACGTTCTCGTGCACCGGCCTGGTCAGCGAGGAACAATTCCTCGACATGCTGCGCCGCGCCGCGTATTTCTCCGGCCGCACCATCCAGATCCTCAAGGTCGCCGGCGCCGGCCCCGACCATCCCTTCATGGCGCACGTGCAGGAATCGCGCTACCTGAAGGCGGTGTTCTGCCGCGTGGTGGATTGAGGGTGCACCGCACGCATAGCCAGCGGATCGTCGCGGTCCTGCTGGCCGTGCTGTGCGCCGGCTGCGCCTCCACGCCCGACGCACCTTGGCAGTCGCTGGCCGATACCACGCAATGGCGCAATGTGGGTGCGTCCACGCTGGATGCGCGCTGGCAGGTACGCGACGGCGAACTCGCACTGACGTCTGCGGGCGGCGGTGACATCATCAGCGTCGGCACTTACGGCGACTTTGAACTGGAAGTGGAATGGCGCCTGCCGGCAGGCGGCAACAGCGGGCTGTTCTATCGCGCGCCTGATGCCCAACCGGTCTGGGCGCGGGCGGTCGAATACCAGCTGCTGGACGATCGTGAGGCCGAAGACCGCATCGTACCCAGCCATCGTGCCGGTGCGGTGTACGACCTTGTCGCACCTGCCCAAGACGTGTTGCGTCCGATCCAGGCCTACAACCACGCCCGCATCGTTGCCTGCGGTCCGCGCGTGGAGCACTGGCTCAATGGCGTGCGCGTCGCTGCATACGATGCGGAGAGCGAAGACTGGTCCCGGCGCGTGGCCGCCAGCAAGTTCGCCGGCCAGCCGGAATTCGCCAAGGCGCGGCGCGGGCATCTAGGCCTGCAGGATCATGGCAATGCGGTGTATCTGCGCAACATGCGGATCCGCGCGCTGGGCCGGGACTGCAAACCAGCTTCACTGTAGGAGCGACGTCAGTCGCGACCGCACGCCGACAGGGATCGATTGCGCCGGATGACGCATCCCGGCGCGCCACCGCTTTCTGATGATGTACCTGCTGTCGGGTCGTGCGGTCGCGACTGACGTCGCTCCTACAAAGAGCGAAAAAAAGGCGGGCCGAAGCCCGCCTTTTTCATGCGCCACGCAAGGCGCTCAGCCTTCCGGCGACAGCTCGATGCAGTCGAACTTCACGTCCGGGTCCGCGTCGGCGTCGTAATCCACGTCACTGCGCTCGAAGCCGAACAGCTTCAGGAACTCGTGCTTGTAGTTGGCGTAGTCGGTCAGCTGGAACAGGTTTTCCGTCGTCACCTGCGGCCACAGCGCCTTCGCGGCGGCCTGCACGTCCGCGCGGAGTTCCCAGTCATCCAGGCGCAGGCGGTTCTCGTCGTCGGTGGCGGGCGGCGCGCCGTCGGCGCGGTACATGCGGTCGCGGAACAGCCGGTCCAGCTGCTCGATGGTGCCCTCGTGCAGGCCCAGCTCCTTCATCACCTTGAACACGATGCTGATGTACAGCGGCATCACCGGGATGGCGGAACTGGCCTGCGTCACCACCGACTTGAGCACCGCCACATTCGCCGTGCCGCCGGTGGACTTCAGGCGCTGGTCCAGTCGCTGCGCGGTGTGGTCCAGGTCGACCTTGGCGCGGCCGAGCGCGCCATGCCAGTAGATCGGCCAGGTGATGTCGGTGCCGATGTAGCTGAAAGCGACCGTGCGCGCACCGTCGGCCAGCACGCCAGCCTTGTCCAGCGCATCGATCCACAGTTCCCAGTCCTGCCCGCCCATCACCGTGACGGTGTCTTCGATCTCCTGCTCGGTGGCCGGCTCGATCGTCGCCTGGGTGATCTGGTCCTTGTTGGTGTCGATGGCGGTGGACGTGTACGGCGCACCGATGGGCTTCAGCGCCGAGCGCTTCACTTCACCGGTGGTCGGCAGCCTGCGCACCGGCGACGCGAGCGAGTAGACCACCAGGTCGACCTGGCCACCCATTTCCGCCTTGATCAGCTCGATCACCTTGGCGCGCGCTTCGTCGGAGAACGCATCGCCGTTGATCGACTTGCTGTACAGGCCGGCTTCCTTCGCGAACCTGTCGAACGCGGCCGAGTTGTACCAGCCGGCCGTGCCGGGCTTCTTCTCGCTGCCGGGCTTCTCGAAGAACACGCCCAGCGTGTCCGCGGCGAAGCCGAACGCCGCGCTGATGCGCGCCGCCAGGCCGTAGCCGCTGGAGGCGCCGATCACCAGCACCTTCTTCGGTCCGTCGGTGCGCACGCCCTGTGCGCGGGTCGCGGCGATCTGGTCACGCACGTTGAGCTCGCAACCGAGCGGATGGGTGGTGGTGCAGATGAAGCCGCGGACTTTGGGATGGATGATCAACGTCGTAACCCGGGGGATGGTGTGCCTGCGCGGCATCTTAGTGCCGCAGGCGCCGGGAATGAAGCGCCGACACTGCACACGCAGGCGTATGGACGTAGCGTGCGCCGCGCGCACGACCACAGGATCCTCACTCAATCCAGGTCGTGCGCCCGGCGCACGCTACGCGATCAGGCGTCGCCGCCCTTCGCCAGCATGCTGTTGCGGCGGCTGTAGGCCAGGTAGACCACGATGCCGACCGCGTTCCACAGCAGGAACCACAGCTGCGTCCGCTGCGGCAGGCTCCAGAACAGGTACAGGCAGCCGAGGATCGCGACCGGGCCGACCACCCACGCCAGCGGCGTGCGGAACACGCGCTTGCGCTCCGGTTCGCGCGCGCGCAGCACCAGCAGGCACACGCCCACCGCGACGAAGGCCGCCAGCGTGCCGGCATTGGCGAGCGCGGCGATTTCGTCCAGGCGCGCCACGCCCGCCAGCGCCGCCACCAGCACCGCGGTGAACACGGTGATGGCCACCGGCGTGCCGGTGCGCGCATTGACCTTCGACAGGCTGCGCGGCAGCAGGCCGTCGCGCGACATGACGAAGAAGATGCGGCTCTGCCCGTAGAAGAACGCCAGCAGCACCGTCGGCAGCGCGATGATCGCCACCACGCCGATGACCAGCGCCGCCGTGCCGTGGCCCAGTTCGCGCATGATCAGCGCCAGCGGTTCGGCGCTCTGGCCGAAGACCGTGTAGCTCAGGGCGCCCACCGCGGCCACCGCCACCACCAGGTAGATCAGCGTGCAGCCCACCATCGAACCGATGATGCCGATGGACAGGTCACGGCCGGGATTCTTGGTTTCCTCGGCCGCGGTGGAGATGGCATCGAAGCCGTAGAACGCGAAGAAGATGATCGCCGCCGCCGCCATCACGCCGCGTTCGACGCCATCGGGCCCGATCGATTTCGGAAAGCCGTACGGCATGAAGGGCTGCAGGTTGTCCGCGTTGAACGCCGGTAGGGCGACCGCGATGAACACCGCCAGCGCGATCAGCTTGAGCACCACCAAGATCGCGTTGAGCGTGGCGCTCTCGCGCGTGCCGGCGATCAGCATGCCGGCGACCAGGAAGGTGATGACGATGGCGGGCAGGTTGATGACGCCACCGGCATGCGGGCCGGCCGACAGCGCCGCGGGCAGGGTGACGTTCCACCCGAAGTTCTGCTGCACCCACTCAAGGAAGCCGACGAAGTAGCCGGACCAGCCCACGGCCACCGTGCTGACGACCAGCGAGTACTCCAGGATCAGGCTCCAGCCGACGATCCACGCGATGGCTTCGCCCAGCACGCCGTAGCTGTAGGTGTAGGCGCTGCCGGCGGCAGGCATCATGGTGGAGAGCTCGGCGTAGGCCAGGGCCGCGCAGGCGCAGACCACGCCGGCCACGACGAACGACAGCAGGACCGCCGGGCCCGCCTTTTCCGCCCCCACGCCGATCAGCGTATAGATGCCCGTACCGACGATGGCCCCGATGCCCAGCGCCACCAGGTGCGGCCAGCTCAGCGTGGGCACCAGCCGGCGCCCTTCCTCGTGCTCGGTGATCCGGTCGATGGATTTGCGCCGTAGCCAGGTCATGGAAACTCCTCGTGTGCGTCAACGGGACTGCACGCCGGCGACAGGCCGGCGCAGGAAGGGGTGAGGGGGAGGGCCCGCGGCGCTTGCCCGCCCCGGGACCGCCAGCAGCCTAAGCGCGCACGGCACCGCTGGCAATCGGCGCTGCACCACGCCCGTTGCCGGATCAGAGATACGACGGTCGCGCGGGATCGAACACCAGCGGGTAGCGGTGCACGTCCAGCAGGTCCAGGAAGATGTCCAGGCCCTCGTCCGAACGCACCAGGTCATATTCGGCGTCCGAGAGCAGGTGCACGACCAGTGTCTCGATGCCGTGGCCGTCATGGGCCAGGTTGTCGAACAGGTGGCGGTCACCGGCGACCACCGGGGGCAGCAGCAGGAAGATGCTGAAGTCGGTGGACTCCAGCGGGGGCCGCGGTGCCGGCACGGTGTGGCCGTAGCCCAGCCAGCTGCCTTCGGCGAACGGCAGCTTGGCCAGCCAGCGCAGCTGCGCGAAGTAGTCCGGATGCAGGTCGCGCACGTACCAGATCAGTTCGCGCGCGGCGGATTCGTCGCCGTCGTAGCCGGCCGGCAGCGTCATCAGCCGGTCGCTCATGCCGCTGGTGACCAGCACGTAGCCCTCGTCATCGGGCGACGCAGTGTCGCAGGCTTCGATGAAGTTGCGGCCGAAGGCATGGATGTCCACGCGATGCGCCGCGTCGCGGTCGCGGTCGATCCGTTCGGGTTCGCCCAGTGCATCGCGCAGCGCATCGGCACGTGCCTGCGCAAGCGCGGGCAGCGGATCGGGCGCGGCGCCCATCCATGTCTTCAGTCGTTGCAGCATGCCGGCTTCCCCAAGCGGTCGTGCGCGCCGACTGTGCGCCGCGCCGCCAAGGGGGTCAAGCACGCCATGCCGGCACCGTGACGCGCCACCCGCTTGAACCGGGACGTTGCTCGCGCCGCGCGCGCGGCCATGCCGCCTCAGCCGGTGAGACCGCAGCCGCTACACTGTTCGCATGGAATCCCAGACCCTGCTCATCCTGTTGCTGATCCTGGTGGCCGTGGCCATCGTGCTGCTGGCGTTGCTGCTGCTGCGCCGCCCCGAGGCACGCATAGGCGCGCTGCTGGAGCGTGCGCTGCGCGAGGAACAGCGCGAGGGCCGCAGTGAACTCCGCGAACAGCTGGAAGGACTTTCCCGCGCGCAGGAAGTCCGTATCGACGGTTTCGGCCGCAACCTGGCCGACCTCGGCGTGCGCACCGACCAGCGACTGGACGTATTGCGTGACACGCTGACCGAAGACGCACGCAAGGGACGTCTGGAAGCCGGCGAATCGCAGCAGCGCTTCGCCGACGCGCTGGGCCTGCGCCTCAACGAACTCACCCAGCGCAACGAGCAGCGCATCGGCGAGATGCGTGCCACGCTGGAGGCGCGGCTGAAGGAACTGCAGGCCGACAACGCCGCCAGGCTGGAACAGATGCGGCAGACGGTGGATGAAAAGCTGCACGCCACGCTGGAAACCCGCCTGACCGAAAGCTTCGGCAACGTCACCCGGATGCTCGCCCAGGTGCACCAGGGGCTGGGCGACATGAACAAGCTGGCGGCCGATGTCGGCGGCCTGCAGCGCGTGCTGACCAACGTCAAGAGCCGGGGCGTGTTCGGCGAAGTGCAGCTGGCCGGGCTGCTGGAGCAGGTGTTCGCGCCTGACCAGTACGCCGGCAACGTGGCCACCGTGCCCGGCAGCAGCGAACGCGTCGAGTTCGCCGTGCGCTTCCCCGGTTCCACCGGCGATGCGGTGGTCTGGCTGCCGATCGACGCCAAGTTCCCGCGCGAGGACTACGAGCGCCTGCTGGATGCGCAGGAGCGGGTGGATGCCGATGCGGTGAAGCAGGCCGGCGACGCGCTGGAGCGCGCGGTGCGCAAGCAGGCGCAGGAGATCCGCAAGTACATCGCGGTGCCGCACACCACCGAGTTCGCCATCATGTTCCTGCCCACCGAAGGGCTGTATGCGGAAGTGCTGCGGCGCCCGGGGCTGTTCGAAGCGATCCAGCGCGACCAGCGGATCACCATCGCCGGGCCGACCACGCTGCTGGCGCTGCTGACCAGCCTGCAGGTGGGCTTCCGCACGGTGGCCATCGAGAAGCGGTCGGCCGAGGTCTGGAACATCCTGGCCAGCGCCAAGCGCGAGTTCGGCAAGTTCGGCGACGTGATGGACTCGGTGAAGACCAAGCTCGACCAGGCCAGCAAGCAGATCGACCAGACCGGCGTGCGCACGCGCGCCATCGAGCGCAGCCTGCGGGACGTCGAATCCCTGCCCAGCGCCGGCGAGCAGAAGCGGTTGGCGGACGACGAGGCCGAGTAGGCGCCGCGTAGCTGCCGCTGGCCACGCGACAACGCATCCTTCTCCGCGCAAACGGGGACAGGACATCCACCCGCAGGATGATGGCCCGACGGCACAAAGAAGAACGGCGCCCGTGGGCGCCGTTCCTGCTTCCATCGCCAGGCGTGGATCAACCGCCCGGCGTGATCTCCGGCATCGGCATGGCGTCCACCGGCACGGTCGGGTCGGTCTCGTCCTGCAGGTATTCCGGCAACTTTTCGTCCGGCGTGCCCTGCCTGCTGTCGCCTTCGATCTGGTAGTTGCGGCGCGCCAGCCACGAGTCGCGGACCAGCGCGTAGTCGTCGACCGCACCCTCGCGCAGCGTGTCCAGCGACAGCAGCTGCGACCGCGTGTCCACCAGGTTCAGGCCCTGCAGCAAGATGCGCGTGCGGTCGTTCTCGATCTGCCGTACCGGGCTGAGCGGCATGTCGCCCGCCAGTCCCAGCACGTCGCGCACGGTGCGCGGGCCGAAGAACGGCAGCTCCACATAGCGCGAGCGTCGCCAGCCCCAGACACCCAGCGTCTGCCCGAAATCCTCGCTGCGGCGCTTCATCTTCAGGTCGCTGGCGGGGTCGAAGATGCCGCCGATGCCCAGCGTGGAGTTGATGACGAACCGGCCCAGGGTCTGCCCCGCGTCGCGCGGGCGTCCCTGCAGCAGCTGGTTGACCATGGTCAGCGGCTGCCGCAGGTTGTCGAAGAAGTTGCTCACGCCCAGCCGCACCGGTCGCGGCAGGACGCTGGTGTAGGCGCGGGCCAACGGCCGGGCGATCGCGCGATCCACCGCGTTGTTGAACGCATGCACCTTGCGGTTGAACTTTTCCCACGGGTCGTAGGACGGCGCGGTCTGGACGGCGGCCGGCAGGGTGGGGTCGGCGACGGGGTTGTACTCGTCCTGCCCGTAGATGGCGGCGAAATCGTCTTCGGCGGCGGTGCTGCCGGCAGGCGGTGGGGTCGCCATCGCGGCGTCGACGCTGGCGACGTCGATGGGCGGTTCGGAAGGCAACGCCGGCGTGGTCGCGCCATCGACAGCGGCGCTGTCGGAAGGCGCGCTTGCGGCAGGCGTGCCATCCACCACGACCTGGGCAGGCGGGACGTCGGCGGCGGATTTCGGCGCCGACGCGCAGGCCGAAGCCAGTGCGGCCAGCAGGACGACAATGCTGAGTCGGAACAGGTTCATCCCGCTTCCTTGGGTGTGGCGTGGGGGTGGGGTGGCGCTACGCCGGAAAATCCAGTTCCGGCGTCAAACGGTATGCGGCCTGCAGGTCGGCGAGACCGGCAGGGTGTCCTTCGAAACGGAGGGTGGTGCCGCTGGCGCGCGCACGCGCGGCCAGCTCGGACAACAATGCCAGCCCGGCACTGTCCACGGTAGTGACATTGGTCAGGACGATGCGTTGCACGCCCGCCAGCTGAGACGAGGCCTGCGGCCACAACGCCGCGGCCGCGGCGCGGTCCAGCGCACCCGTGAAGACCAGTGCGTCGGCGTCCCGGCCCAGCCGGGCGTCACTTGCCGCTGCCATTCCCGCCGACCTGCATCTTGCCGGTGCGCAACTCGGCGGCGACCTGCGGGATGGACTTCTGCCGCAGCGGCGCATCGAACTGATTGCGGAAGGTCTGCACGAACGACACGCCTTCGACCATCACGTCGAACACCTTCCACTGTCCACCGACCTGACGCACCAGGTAGTCCACCGGGATCGGGTCGCCGTCCGGGCGCAGCATCTCGCTGGCCACCTTCACGCCGCGGCCGCCGGGCAACGCCGTCTCGGACTTCACGCGCACGCGCAGCTTGGTGTTGAAGTCCAGCAGCGCCGAGCCGTAGCGCGACATCAGGCTGTCGCCCAAGGCATCCGCGAACAGCTTGATGTCGCCCTCGGCGGCACCGCGCGCGTGCACGCCCAGCACCAGCCGGGCCGCGTAGTCGCGGTCGAACAGGGTGTTGAATTCGCTGTTCACGTACTGCTTCAGCGCGGCCGGGTTGCCCTTGAACTCGGCGCGACGCTTCTCCAGCGTGGTGAGGATGCGGGTGCTGCTGCTCAGCACCAGCTGGCTGGCGGCGCTGGGCGCGGGCTTGGTGGCCGTGGCCGCCTGGGCGAACACCGTGGCCGGTGCCGCGGCGAGCAGGGCCGAGGACAGCACGACGGTCAGGAGGGAGCGCTTCATCGAAATCTTCATGGCTGGGGTTCTTCCGTAGCAGGGGGGGCGGCGGATTCACCGCTGGTCGGGGCATCGCCCGCGGGCGCGGCACTGGCACCACCGGTGCCGCCGCTGAACATGTATTTGCCGGCCAGCTGCAGCAGGTCCACGGCAGGCTGGGTGAAGGCGATCTCGTCGCCGGGCTTCAACGGTTCCGGATCACCGCCGGGCGACAGGCCGATGTAGTTCTCGCCCAGCAGGCCACTGGTGAAGATGCCCGCGGCGGTGTCGCCGGGCAGGTCCTTGAACTTCTCGTCGATGGACAGGGTGACCACGGAGTCGAACTTGACCGGGTCCAGCTGAATGTCGGCCACCTGCCCGATCACCACGCCGCCGATCTTGACCGGGGCCTGCTTGCGCAGCTGGCCCAGGTTGGTGAAGCGCGCGGTCAGCTCATAGCTGCCGCCGCCCACGCCGAAGCGCTTGTTGGTGGAGGCCAGTGCCAGCACCAGCAGGGACGCCAGCGCCAGCAGCAGGAAGGCGCCGACGGCGAACTCGAGACGGGGTCCACGGACGGACATGGGTCAGCTCCTGAAAAGCAATGCAGACATTACGAAATTGAACATGAGCACCAGCAGCGAGGCGTTCACCACCGCACGGGTGGTGGCCACGGAAGTGCCCTCGATGGTCGGCTCGGCGTGGAAGCCCACGTAGGCCGCGACCAGGGCGGCCGTACCGCCGAAGACCGCCGACTTCAGCAATGCCACGCCGAAGTCGTCCCAGAAATCCACGCTGTTCTGCAGCGCGGACCAGAACGTGCCGTTGTCCAGGCCGAGCACGTGCACGGCCTCGAAATAACTCGCGCTGATCGCCAGCGAGCAGAAGAAGCCGGTCAGCAGCGGCACCGTCAGCACCGCCGCCCAGAAGCGCGGCGCCACGGCCTTGGCCACCGGATCGATGGCCATCAGCTCCAGCGCCTTGATCTGGTCGGTGGCGCGCATCAGGCCCAGCTCGGCGGCGATGGAACTGCCGGCGCGGCCGATGAACAGCAGCGCGGTCAGCACCGGGCCCAGCTCGCGGTACAGCGACAGGCCCAGCAGCGTGGACAGCGCGTCGCTGGCGCCGAACGTGGTCAGCGTGCGGTAGCCCTGCAGCGTCAGCACCAGGCCCACGAACGCGCCGCCCACGGCGATGATCGGCAGCGAGCGGCCGCCGATCTTGTAGATCTCGCGGGTCAGCTCGGCGAAGAAGTCGCGGGTCGGCTTGGAGGCGCGGAACACCGACAGCGAGAACAGGCCGGCGCGGCCCAGCGAACGGGTGGCGGCGACGAAGGGCATCAGGCGGCCTCCCCGCGCTTGACCGTATCGAATGCGATCGGGCCGTCCGGCTCGCCGCGCAGGAACTGCTTCACCAGCGGGTCGGATGTCGCTTCCAGTTCCGCCGGCGTGCCGGAGAACACCAGCCCGCCGTTGGCGATCACCACCGCCTGGTCGGCGATCGGCAGGGTTTCGTGCACATGGTGGGTCACGATGATGCTGGTCAGCCCCAGGGTGTCGTTGAGGCGCTGGATCAGGCTCATGATCACGCCGCTGGCGATCGGGTCCAGCCCCGTCAGCGGTTCGTCGTAGATCATCAGCGGCGGGTCCAGCGCCAGCGCGCGGGCCAGTGCCACGCGGCGGGCCATGCCGCCGGACAGCTCGCGCGGGAAGGCATCGGCCGCGGCGCGCAGGCCGACCGCATTCAACTTGAAGTCGACCAGCCGGCGGATCAGTGCGTCGGGCAGCTTCGTGTGCGTGCGCAGCGGCAGCGCCACGTTGTCCGCCACGGTCAGGTCGGTCAGCAGGCCGTTGCCCTGCAGCAGCACGCCGATGCCCTTGCGCATCTCCAGCAGCGCACGGCTGCGGTGCGGTACCGGCTGGCCGAACACCTCCACCGTGCCGGCGGTCGGCGGCAGTTCCCCGGTCAGCGCCGCCAGCAGCGTCGACTTGCCGCTGCCCGACGGGCCCAGCACGGCGGTGATGCTGCCGGTGGGGACGGACAGGTCGATGCCGCGCAGGATCGTCCGGCCACCGCGATCCAGGCGGAGGTCGGACAGGCGCACGGCAGTGGCGGCGGCAGTCGTCATGGCGTCGTCGGCGGATCCGGTGGCAGGGAGGGACGCGGGATCCGGCAGGGGCCCCGCGTTAACGGAAAAACAACGGTGTAGCTTCGCGGCCGGCGGCTGAACATAAACCGTACCGCGCAGTTTGATTATTGTGGCATCGCACGGCGTCCTCGCGCACGGGCGTGCGCGGATCCGCCAGGCAGGCATGGAATCGTCGCAATCGACCGCGCCATCGGGACATGCTGGCTGGAACGCTTTAAGAAGGTCTTAAGCCACCGGCGGCGACGCCCCGTGTCTCGGCATTCGCGACGGCGCTGCGGCAAGATGGCGCGATGCCCGCCGACTTCACGTCCGACTTCCGCCTGTACCCGTCCAACGCCCTGGAGCTGCTGGCCGCGCTGCTGGCGGACGAACTGCGCCGGCCGGTGCCGGGCCAGGGCCTGCTGGCGCCGGACACCGTGCTCATTCCGCAGGTGGCCATGCGCCGCTGGCTGCAGGCCACGCTGGCGGCCCGCTACGGCATCGCCGCCAACCTGGAATTCCTCACCCCCGGCGAATTCGTCGCGCGCGCCTTGGACGCCAACCTGGGCAAGGCACCGGACGACCTGGACATGGCGGCGCTGCAGTGGCGCCTGTATGGCGAGCTGGGCCAGCCGGTGGTACGCGCGCATCCGGCGTTGGCGGCCATCGATGCCTGGCTGGACGATGGCGATCCCCTCAAGCCCTGGACGCTGGCGGGCGAACTGGCGGGCGTGTTCGAGAAGTACCAGGCCTGGCGTCGCGACTGGCTGTTGCGCTGGGAAGCCGGCGCGGACCCCGACGATCCGCAGGCCCGCCTGTGGCGCGCCGTCGCCGCCGGACGGCAGTACCGCGCGCGCCGCATCCACGATTACCTGACGCGCTTCGGCCGCGCCGACGGCCCCCTGCCGCAGGGCCTGCCCGGGCGGCTGCTGGTCTTCGCCACCCTCAACGTGTCGCCGGACGTGCTGCGCGTGCTGGCCACGCAGGCCCGCGTGGGCACGCTGCATTTCTATCTGCCCACGCCCGCACGCGGGTACTGGGGCGACCTGCAGACCCTGCGCGAACGCCGTGGCACTGGCGACAGCGACCTGTTCGCCGACGAGGTGCAGGAAAACCCGCTCCTGCAGGCTTGGGGCACGGCCGGCCGCGACTTCATGGCATTGCTCGGCGATTACGAAGTGGTGCACCCGCGCGCCGAGATCGACGTGTATGCCGATCCGCTGCCGGAGCAAGGTCCGGCCACGTTGCTGCGCCAGCTGCAGTCCGACCTGTTCCATCGCCGTGCGCCGGCAGTGCCACCGCCACGCGCGACCCTCGACCTGGCCGACCCCAGCCTGCAGGTGCATGCCTGCCACACACGCCTGCGCGAACTGCAGGTGCTGCACGACCAGCTGCGCGCGCTGCTGGACGACCCCCGCTTCGATCCTCCGCTGCAGCCGCGCGAGATCGCGGTGCTGGCGCCGGACATCGATCCGTACGTTCCCTACCTGGACACCGTGTTCGGCGGCGCCGGCCACGACGATGCGCTGCCGTGGGCGCTGGCCGACACCAGCCCGCTGGCCAGCGAACCGCTGGCGGAGGTGTTCCTGCGGCTGCTCGACCTGCCGGTCTCGCGATTCGGCCTGGACGAGATCCTCGATCTGCTGGCCAGCGCGCCCATCGCCGAGGTATCCGGGCTGGACGCCGACGCCATCACCCGCCTGCATGGCTGGCTGCGCGCGGCGGGCGCGCGCTGGGCCCTGGATGCCGCGCACCGCGCTGCCTCGGACGCACCGGACGACGACGCCTACACCTGGCAGTTCGCGCTGGACCGCCTGTTGCTGGGCCATGCCAGCGGCAGCGACGACGACATCGCCGGCGTTGCCCCCTGGCCCGAACTGGAAGGCGGCGCGCTGGATGCGCTCGACATGCTGGTGCGCCTGCTGCGCGAACTCGCCCGTCAGCGTCGTGCGCTCGGAGACGCGCAGACGCCTGCGCAGTGGCGCGAACGCCTGCTGCACCTGCTCGATGCCCTGTTGCCGGAACGCCCCGCCGCGCCGCGCGCGCAGCGTGCCCTCGACCGCCTGCGCACCCTGGTCGACCGGTTCGCCCGTGATGCGGAAGCGGCAGGCTTCACCGGCACCGTGCCTGCCGAGGTCGTGCGTGCGCATTTCGCCGATCTGCTGTCGCAGGCCGACACGCGCGCGCCGTTGCTCACCGGCGGCATCAGCATCGGCCGCATGGTGCCCATGCGCCTGCTGCCGTTCCGCGTGATCTGCCTGTTGGGCATGAACGACGGTGACTTCCCCCGGCGCGATCCCGCCGCCGGCCTCAACCGGCTCACCGCCGAACTCGGCACCGACCGCCGCCGGCCCGGCGACCGCTCCACCCGCGAGGACGACCGCTTCCTGTTCCTGCAGCTGTTCGCCGCGGCGCAGGACGTGTTCTACCTGAGCTACCTCGGCGCCGATCCGCGCGACGGCAGCGCGCGCGAGCCCTCCGTGCTGGTCAGCGAGCTGCTGGACGTGGCCGCGCAGTACCACGCTGATGCGGGCGCAAGGGACGCGCTCATCGTCCGCCACACACTGCAGCCGTTCGCGCCCGCGGCGTTCGGCGATGCCGACGAACCGCGCCGCTTCAGTTACCGCGCCGCATGGCGTCCGGCCGCCGACCGGCTGGGCGGTGTACGCCGTGCGCTGCCGCCGTGGCTGGCGGCGCCGCTGCCGGCCGCTGACGAATCCGAACCCGACGTGTCACTGGATACGCTGCGCCGCTTCTTCACCGATCCGCACGGCCGCTTCCTGAGCCAGCGGCTGGGTCTGCGCCTGCCGGAACCGGTCGAACAGACCGAGGATGTCGAACCGCTGGTGCTGCCCGGGCGCGGCCTTGAACGCATGCAGCTGCAGCAGGCGGTGGTGGAAGCGCTCGATGGCGGGCACGAGGCCGGCCTGCGGCAACGCCTGCGCGCACGCGCGCTGCTGCCGTCCGGTGCGCTGGGCGAACGCCAGTTCGAGGCGCTGCTTGCACAGGCGCGTCCGTTCGCGCAGGCACGCCGCGACTGGCTGGCGGGCGAAGCCACGATGTCCGACCGCTTCCAGGTGGACATCGACGGCCAGCAGCTGCACGGTCGCGTCGCCGACTTGCACCCGCGCGGCCTGGTGCGGTTGCGCGCCGATGCCGTCAACGGCAATGCCGCCCTGCGCTGGGGCCTGGACTGGCTGCTCGCCAACGCCGCCGGCGCGGGCGTTCCACTGGTGCAGTTCCATGACGGTGGGGACGGGCCGGGCCCCCATGTGATCGACGCGCTGGACCCAGCGCAGGCACGCGACGCGCTGCGCCAGCTGCTTGTGTTGTATGCCGACGGGCAACGCGAACCGCTGCCGTTCGCGCCCTATACCGGCTGGGACATCTGGAACGCGGAGCCCGGAAAGCGCCGCGCCGCCGGCTGGAAACGCTGGCATGGCGACGGCAACGGCGGCTGGGCCGAAGGCGATAGTGAAGCGATCCGCCTGGCGTGGCGCGGTCGCGATCCGTTCGCCAGCGACGTTGACTACGCCGCACTCGAGCACACCAGCCTGCACATCTACGATCTGGTGCGCCACGGCCGGCTGCGTGCGCACGACGCCACGGAGGGCGCCGCCGCATGAGCGCGCTCGTTCCGGAAAACGAACCCTATCTGACCCGTCCGCTGGACGGCGTGCAGCTGATCGAGGCCAGCGCCGGCACCGGCAAGACCTACACGCTGGCCACGCTGTTCACGCGCCTGATCGTAGAGCAGCGCCTGCGCATGGGCGAGGTGCTCGCCGTCACCTACACCGAAGCCGCCACGCAGGAACTGCGCAAGCGCATCCGCGAGCGGCTCTCGCTCGCGGCCGAGGTCATCGGCACGCCGGCGCGCGAGGAAGACCGCCACGACATCGCACTGACACGCTTCATCCTGCAGCGCCACCTGGCGTGCGGCGAGGAAACGGCGGCACAGCTTGCCCGACGCCTGCGCACCGCGGCGGAGGAAACCGATCTCGCCTCCATCTTCACCATCCACGGCTTCTGCGCGCGCGTGCTGCGCGAGCACGTGCTGGAAGGCGGGCAGGGCTTCGATGCCGGCGAGCTGCTCGGCAATGCGCGTGCGCTGTACGCGGAACTGGCGGCCGATCTCTGGCGCGTATACGCGGCCGATCCCGCGACCGTCGATGCGCTGGCCGGCCTGTGGAAGGATCCCGACGCGCTGGCCGAAGACCTGCCGGCGCTGTGTGGACCGCTGCCGCTGTATCCGCAGGCACGGGCCGAGCAGGATCCGGAACGCCACATCGCCGTACAGGCCACGCGTGCCGGTCGCGCTGCGCACCTGATCGACGCCATCGGCCTGCATCGCACAGACGCGCGCGCGGCCATCGCGGCGGCCTTCGACGGCAAGGTCTTCGACGGCCGCCGCGCCCGTCGCCCCAGTTTCGACAAGGCGCTCGACGAACTGCAGGCCGGCGTCGCACTCGCCGACTGGCCACGTACCGACAAGACGCACCTGCAGAAGCTGCTGCCGGATGCGCTGCGCGGTTTCGCCAAGGAAGGGCAGGAAGCCCGCGTGCCGGCATCCCCCCTGTTCGACGCGCTGCGCGACTGGTGCGAGGCCGACGATGCGTGGCAGCAGCAGCTGTTCCACCAGCGCGTCGCATTGCTGCACCACCTGCGCAGTGAATCACGCCGGCGCCTTGAAGCGCTCAAGCGCACCCGTCGCGTGCAGACCTACGACGACCTGATCGAACGCGTCGCCGGCGCACTGGACGACACGCAGGACGACACGCGCCGGCGTGCGCTGGTGGCACGGCTGCGCGCGCAGTACCGCGTCGCGCTGGTGGACGAGTTCCAGGACACCGATGTGCGCCAGTGGCAGATCTTCGCGCGCGTGTTCGGCGACTCCGACGATGTGCGCGCCCTCGGCGAGGTGCCGGCGCTGTTCCTGATCGGCGATCCCAAACAGGCCATCTACGGGTTCCGCGGCGGCGACGTGGCGACCTACCTGCTCGCGCGGCGGGTGGCCGACGAAGCGCCTCGCCTGCGCCACAATTTCCGCTCGCGTCCCGCCGTGCTGCGCGCCCTGCAGGCGCTCTACGACGGCGCCGGCCAGGACGCGTTCGCGCACCCGGATATCCGGTTCGAGCCGGTGCAGGCCGGCGACACGCGCGCTGACGAGGACTACACGCGCGGTCCGCTGCGCGCGCCCGCGCTGACCTTGCGCCTGCTGCGCAGCGAGGACGGCCGGCCGCTCGACGCGGAGGCCTCGCGCGCGGCGGCCACCGCCGCCTGCGTGGCCGACATCCATCGCGTGCTGTCCGATGCGCGCGACGGCCACGCACGGATCCACGGCCAGCCGGTGCGCCCCGGCGACATCGCCGTGCTGGTGCGCAACCACAGGGACGCCACCCGCATGCAGCAGGCACTGGCGCGTGCCGGCGTGCCGGCGGTCGCGGCCGGGCGCCAGAGCCTGTTCGAAAGCAGCGAAGCGGCCGAACTGCGCACGCTGCTGCTCGCGCTGCTGCAGCCGTCCGACAGCGGCCGCCTGCGCGCCGCACTGTCCACCGTGCTGCTGGGCGAGGATGCCGACGCCATCGCCGCGCTGGACGAAGACGGCGACGTGCAGCGCCAGCACCAGGCCCGCCTGCTGCACTGGCGCGAGCGCTGGCAGCGCGGCGGCCCGTTCGCGCTGGTGTCGGAGCTGTGTGCCGGCCAGGCCGACCGCCTGCTGGGCCTGCTCGACGGCGAACGCCGCCTGACCAACTACCTGCAGCTGGCCGAACACCTGCAGGAAGCCGCCGCACGCACGCTCGGCCTGCATGGCCTGCTCGACTGGCTGCAGGCCCGCATCGCCAGTGCCGATCCGAACGACGATGCGCAGCTGCTGCGGCTGGAATCCGATGCACGCCGCGTGCAGATCGTCACCCTGCACAAGAGCAAGGGCCTGGAATACCCGCTGGTGTACCTGCCGTTCGCCGGCCTCGGCACGCCGCGCCCCGACCACGGCCGCTATCGCGAAGTGCACGACGGCGACCGCCGCGTGCTGCACTGGAAGATCGACAAGGACGATCCGGCGTGGAAGGACGCCGGCGAAGCCCGGAAGCGCGATGCCCAGGCCGAAGACGCGCGCCTGCTGTACGTGGGCCTGACCCGCGCCGAGCACGCGCTGTGGATCGCCGCGGGCGATGTCGCCGACATGCCCAAGAGCCGCCTGGCGCCACTGTTGTCCGACCTTGCCGCGCTGACCGGGCACGCCGACCTGCAGATCGTCGAAGGCCCGCCCGAACCCCCGCCCCCGCGCCTGCCGGCCGAACATGACACCGCCATCGCGCCCGCGCGCATCGCCACGCGCCGCATCGCACCGGACTGGTGGGTCTACAGCTTCACCCAGCTGGCGCATGCCGAGGGCGGCGCCGATCCGCTGGCCGCCGCCACCCAGGCCGATCCCGGTGGCGAAGACGAAGCGCCCACCTCCGACGCCGACACCCCACCCGTCGACACCACCGCGCCGGTCGCCGCCGATCCGCGTTTCGCCGGCAGCCGCTTCGGCGTGGTGATGCATGCCGCGCTGGAAAACGCCGACTTCGCCGCCTGGCGCGACTGGCAGCCCGGCGCTCCCGCGCCCGCACGGCAGGCCGATGTCATCGTCGACGCGCTGCTTGAAGGCGGCTACGCCGACGCCGACATCGACGATGGCCTGGCCGTGCTGGTGCCGCTGGTGGGGCAGACGCTGTGCACCGCGTTGCCGGAAGGCGTGCGCCTGGCCGATCTTCCGCCCGATGCGCGCCGTGCCGAAATCGAATTCCACTTCGCCATGCAGCCCACCGGCGTACCGGCCCTGCTCGCGCTGCTGCACCACCACGGCCTGCTGCGCGCGCGCACCGCCTTCGGCACGCGGCCGCGGCTGGAAGGCCTGATGACCGGCCTGATCGATCTGACGTACTGCAGCGATGGCCGCTGGTACGTGCTCGACTACAAGTCCAACCAGCTGCCCGCCTACGACGCGGCCGCGATGCAGCAGGCGATGGCACACAGCGAATACGACCTGCAGGCGCTCATCTACACGCTGGCCCTGCACCGCTGGCTGCGCTTCCGCCTGGGCGACGCCTACGACTACGCGCGCGACTTCGGTGGCATCCGCTATCTGTTCTGCCGCGGCCTGGACATGGCACGACAGCCGTCGCCCGGCGTGCACGCGCAACGCTTCGCGCCGGAACTCGTGCACGCGCTCGATGCGCTGTTCGCCGGTGGCAGTGAAGGCACGCAATCCGGTGCACGGCCATGAGCACCCTGACCCTGCTCAACGACCTGTGGCTTGCCGGCCAGCTCCGCACGCTCGACCACGCGCTCGCACAGAGCCTGCGCCGGCTGGACCGCGACACGCCGGACGCCGTGCTCGCCGCGGCCGCGCTCGCGTCGCTGGCCGTCTCCAAGGGCCACGCCGGTGTGTGGCTGGCCGACCCGCAGCCGCTGCTCGACGGCGACGCCGTGATCGCCTGGCCGCCGGCGGACGCGTGGCAGGCGCAGCTCGCCGCCTCGCGCTGGGTCGCCACGCCGGACCATGCCGGCGACAGCGCCGACCCGCATGCGCCGCTGGTGCTGGAAGGCGGCCTGCTGTACCTGCGCCGTTACCGCGAATACGAACGCGCGCTGGCGCAGGGCCTGCAGCGGATCGCCGCGCAGCCGGTGCCGGCAACAGGCATCGAAGCCCTCGCACTGCTGTTCGCCACGCTGTTCCCGCACGCCACGCACGACGATCACCAGGCCCGCGCCGCCGCGCTCGCACTTCGCCACGCGCTGCTGCTGGTCACCGGTGGCCCCGGCACCGGCAAGACCACCACCACCGCGCGCCTGCTGGTGCTGCTGGCCGCACAGGCGCAGCAGGCCGGCATCCCACCGCCTCGCATCGCGCTGGCCGCGCCCACCGGCCGCGCCGCCGAACGCATGGCCGAAAGCGTGCGCCACGCCGTGCAGGCGCTGGCCGCTAGCGGCATCCCCGCGGACCTGCTGGCATCGCTGCCCACCACCGGCACCACGCTGCACCGTCTGCTCGGCACCGTTCCAGATTCGCCCCGCTTCCGCCATCACGCGGACAATCCGCTGCCGTTCGACGTGGTGGTGGTCGACGAAGCCTCCATGATCGACCTGCCACTGATGGCCAAGCTGGTCGATGCCGTCGCCGACGGCACGCGACTGGTGCTGCTGGGCGATCCCGACCAGCTGCCGTCGGTGGAAGCTGGCGACGTGCTGGCCGCCATCCTCGCGGCCGCGGGCGAAGGCGACCGCCTCGCCAGCGACGATGCCGCGGCGCTGTTTCCGCTGCTGGGCGATCTTCCAGACCGTCATCCCGGCGAACGCGAGTGTCCAGCGCCTTTACCCACGGAAATCGCAGCCCCCCAAGTCCACGACACCCCCGCGTTCGCCGGTGTCCGCGTGCACCTGCAGCGCGGCTGGCGCCAGAGCGAAGCACTGCAGCTGGCACCACTGGCGGCGGCGGTGCGCGAGGGCGATGCCGATACCGCGCTGTCGCTGCTGCGCGGCGGGTCGCTGTCCAACGTGCACTTCCACGAAAACCTCGCCGATCCGTTGCAGGCGCAGGGCGAAACACTGCTGGCGCATTGGCGCGCGCTGGGCCACGCATCGTCGCCGGCCGAGGCGCTGGCACTGTCCACGCGGCTGCGCATCCTCACCGCCGTGCGCGAAGGCCCGCAGGGCGCGCGCACGTTGAACGCGCGCATCGAGCGACTGCTGGCGGACAGCGGCGCCACTGGCCCGCAGCGCGCCGGCCCCGGGCATTTCCATGGCCAGCTGATCATCGTCACCGAGAACAGCTACCGGCACCGCCTGTTCAACGGCGACATCGGCCTTTGCCTGCGCGATGGGCAGGGCGCGCTGGTGGCCTGGTTCCCCGGCGACGATCCCGCACAACCGCGCGCGTTCCATCCGGCGGCATTGCCGGCGCACGAGTCCGCGTTCGCCATGACGGTGCACAAGGCGCAGGGTTCTGAATTCGACACGGTCTGGCTGCTGCTGCCCGCCCGCGGCAACCGCGTGCTGTCGCGGGAACTGGTCTACACCGGCATCACCCGCGCGCGGCGGGAGCTGCATGTGGCCGGCAGCGAGGCGGTGATCCGCGAAGCACTGGCGCGGCATGCGAGTCGCTGGTCCGGGTTGGGGTGGCGGTTGGGCTCTCGACACGCAAGGCGATGACCGCCTCCGACCCCGAGCGGCTATCCCCTGAGCGCACGCCATGCACGCTGCTGGGTCCGCTCATGCATCGGCTTGTCAGTCGCGTCAGTGGTTGACCTTGAGCTTTGGCTCTTGGCGCAACCTTCCGTGCAAACGGCGGTGAACCCGTACAGCTTGATCCTTGCTGCTGACGTCAGGCGTGGGCGGCGGGCACGTTGCCGTGCCCGCCGTCGGACGTTCTCAGAAGTCCCAGCGGCCGGTGATCGACAGCGGAACCGAGACGCGGCTGCCGGTGTCGTTGATGGCGGCCAGGCCGAGCCCGGCGATCGCGGAATCGTCGTCGGACAGATCGTCGATGTAGTTCACCCCTGCGGCCAGCCTCATGCTGAAGCGCTCGGTGAACGCGATCTGCGCACCGGCCTCGAGCCCGCCGCTCAGCGCCCAGCCCTTCTCGTAGAACGGCGCATCCGGAATCGTGATCGCGGCGTCGGGAATCTCGAAGGTGGCCCGGATGACGTCGGTTTCGGTGGCACCCAGTCGCGCCGCGACGAACGGCCTTACCCGGTCGCCGTCGCCAAAGAAGTGCCGGTAACCCACCTCCCACGTGTACGCGTCATAGCTCGAGAATTCGCCGAAGACGTCAAGTTCGGTATCGAGCGCCGGCACGTAGGCGGCACCGACGCGGACGCGACCCTCATCGGCGCTGGTCTCCTTGGCCTGGAGGAAGACTTCGCTCCGGTCACTCAGTCCATAGCCTACTTCCAGGCCATAAGACTTAGCGTTGCCGTAGATCTGATCGTGGCTGCGGGAGCGGATGCGCAACTCCGCGCTGACGCCTGCCAGTGCGGGATTCAACGGGCCGAGATCCGGCACCGGCGCCACGGCACCGGAGTGGACGTCGCCGCTGACCGGAAAGTCGACGCCGCCGAACACCGACATCGAGAATTTTCCCTGCTCGGGACCTGCCGCGAATGCCGGTCCTGCCGCCATCAGCAAGGCAGCGCCAAGAAGTTTGATCTGCATATACCTCTCCCATCAGAACCGGTGACGCCTACCCAGCGTAGGCAAGTGGTCTACGCAAGGGGGATGGAAGCGGATGCAACGAGACGAAGAACGTAAGCGCTCTTTCAGAGCTCATCACGCCGCGTCCACGTTGCTGTACGCATTTGCCCTCCGTCGGCAATGCCACGCTGGGCCGGGCCGCGGATCCGTCCTGGAAGATCAGGACATGGCAGGCGCGTCAGGGGTGGCCTCTCTGCTCAGGATCACCCTTGCGTCGGCACTGAACCACGCCGCCTGGCTTCAAGCGGAGCGGTGCTTGAAAGTTGAGGGATAGAGATGCGTTTGCTCAGGCAGGGCCATGCAACATGCCGGGGCGTCTGCTTCCGATCCGAAGCAGTCGTCGCATCTAAGGGCTTCCTCCTCAGCAGAACAATGATCGAGATGCTAAAGCGGGTGCAGCTTATCCATCGAAGGACGCTAGGATTGGGCATGGTCCGGACGCCTTAGCGGTGCACTGCCGGGCGAGCTTTTGCAGGTAATCCCGCGCCCGCTCCATCTCCACGATCTGTTTGTCGAGCTTGGCAATCCTGGCCAAGGCCAGTTCGCGCGCTCGTTGCCGATCCTGTCCTGAGTCGAGCGAGAGCAACTCCCGGATTTCTTCGAGTGTGAACCCGGCTCGTTGCGCCATGCGAACGAATCGCAGGCGGCGGACATCCGCTGCGTCGTAGTGACGGATGCCGTCGCCTTTCTCTGGCGAATTGAGGAGTCCCTTGCGCTGGTAGAAGCGGATGGTCTCCACGCCGACACCACCCGCTTCGGCGTACTTCTTGATCGACAGGTTCATAAGCTTGACTCCGTACTATGGTACGGACTTTAGGATAGCCGCCACTCGAGAACAAGTTCCCGCTGGAGGAAACCATGAATGCTCCAAGCCAACCGCACCGCAAGCGCGCAACGCTTTATCGAATGGTGATGGAGCAGCATGTCTGCCCATACGGCCTGAAAGCCAAGGATCTGCTGCGCCGCCAAGGTTTCGACGTCGACGACCGCTGGCTGACCACGCGCGAGGCGGTCGATGCCTTCAAGGCCGAGCATCAGGTGACGACCACCCCGCAAACTTTCATCGATGGCGAGCGCATCGGCGGCTACGACGACCTGCGCCGCCATTTCGGCAAGCCCGTGGCCGATCCCAAGGCGACGAGTTATCTGCCAGTGATCACACTGTTCGGCATGACCTTGCTGATGGCGCTTGCTGCGAGCCATGCGGTCCACGGCACGCCCTTTACACAGCGCGCCGGCGAATGGTTCATCGGTTTCAGCATGGCCGTTCTGGCGCTGCTCAAGCTACAGAACGTCGAATCCTTCGCAACGATGTTCCTGAACTACGATCTGCTCGCAAAACGCTGGGTGCCTTATTCATACCTCTATCCCTTCGCCGAGGGACTGGCGGGTCTTCTAATGATCGCCGGGGCGCTGACCTGGCTCTCGGTGCCAGTCGCGCTGTTCATCGGCACGGTCGGCGCAGTTTCGGTGTTCAAGGCGGTGTACATCGACCGCCGCGAACTGAAGTGCGCCTGCGTGGGCGGGGCGAGCAACGTGCCGCTTGGCCTCGTATCGCTGACCGAAAACCTGATGATGGTCGCCATGGCGCTCTGGATGGCGTTGGGCGCACTCAGCTTGCTGCCCGCCTGGGCACATGCGGTGTAGTTGCCAGAACGTCTGCTTCTGGCCGGAAGCCGACATAGCCTCAGCTCTGCGGAAACCGCACTCAGCGTGGCGTCAGGAGATCCAGCAGGAACGGAACGCTGAAGGGTTTTCTCAACAACATGGTGCCGGCAGGCAGATCCTGCATGTCCTCCTTGCGATGACCTGACACCACGCAAACCGTGGCGCCAGGATGCACGTTGCGCGCTTCCTGTACGACCTTGGCGCCGCTGACGCCCAGCATGTCGTAGTCGGTGACCACGCAGTCGTAACGTCCCCGCTGCAGCAGTTCCAGTGCCACGGTCGCGGTGGGCGCCTGGGTGACGGAATGGCCGGCATTGCCAAGGGCTTCGGCAACGATCTCGCGATGCTTGGCGTCGTCGTCGACGTAAAGGATGGTCAGGTTTGTCATGGCCGAACTTTGCCGCAGTGCCACGCGAAGTCGGCGTGAACGCTGAGGCACAACGAGGCGTGTGAAGGAGCGCACCTCGTATAGACTGCGCCGGTGGCTTGCAGGCGGCCTGGGTCTCGGCCCACATGCGCCCGCCCCGAGCCTGTCCGCCCCGAGGAAGAATTCGATGCCACATCGATCCGCCGACATTACGCCGGATACGCTGGACAGCGAGCGCGTCCGCGTTGCGCTGGCGGCCGGCGCCATCATCGGAACCTGGTTCTGGGACGTGAGGTCCGACACCGTCACGGTGGACCCCGCGCTGGAGCAGACCTTCGGTTTTGAACCGACAGGCGGACGCTGGAAGTTGCAGGATCTGATCCAGTCCGTCCACCCCGATGATCAGCCCGGTCTCGAAGCGGCCATCCGGAACGCGATGTCGTGCGGCGGACAGTATGTCCATCAGTATCGGACCCGGCGCGGAGCCAACGAGTGGCGCTGGGTCGAAGCGCGGGGATGGGTCCATCTGGATGCGAGCGGCGCGGCCATCAGCTTCCCTGGCGTACTGATCGACGTCAGCGAAAAGCGGCGTGTCGAAGAAGCCCGGGACCGGGCGGAGAGCATGCTCAACACGTTCGTGGAGGCCGTGCCCGGCGTCGTCTACGCGAAGGACCGGCAGGGTCGACTGCTGATCGGCAATCGCGGAACCACGGATCTGATCGGCAGACCACCCGAAGAGTATCTCGGTCGCACGGACGCCGAATTGCTCGACAACCCGGTACAGGCCGCGGCCATCATGGCAGCGGACGCACGCATCATGGCGTCAGGCCAGATCGAGCAGTTGGAAGAGGAGGTGAACTATCCCGACGGTAAAAGGGCCTTCTGGCTGTCGACGAAGGCGCCGCTGCGTGACGCGCAGGGACAGGTCGTAGGGCTGATCGGTGCCTCGCTCGACATCACCGACAGGAAAGCCGTCGAAGCCAGTCATCGTGAAATCGAAGAGCGCTACCGCCTTGCTGCACTCGCCACCAGCGACGCCATCTGGGATTGGCGGTTGGCTGATGGCCATGTGGTCTGGAACGAGGCGCTTGGCACACTGTTCGGCCACGACCGGCTGGAGAGCACTGCGCAGTGGTGGTTGGACCACATCCATCCCGATGACCGCGTTCGGGTCGGCGACAGCATCCATGCGGTGATCGATCACGCCGGACAAGCCTGGTCAGCGGAATACCGTTTCCGCCGGGCAGATGGCGGGTACGCCGACATCCTGGATCGCGGTACGGTGTTGCGCGGGCCTGACGGTGAACCCATTCGGATGATCGGGGCGATGCTCGACCTGAGTGTTCGGAAAGCGGCCCAAGCCGCCCTGGCGGAGAGCGAAGAACGCCTACGGCTGGCGACGGAAGCGTCCGACATCGGCTTCTGGGACGTGGATCTGGTCAACGACCTGCTCATCTGGCCTGCGCGGACGAAAGCCATGTTCGGTATCTCCCCGCATGTGCCTTGCTCGATGGCGGACTTCTACGCCGGCCTGCATCCGGAAGACCTGCAGAAGACCAGTGTGGCGTTCGCGGCTGCGGCCGACCCCGGGAAGCGTGCGCTCTACGATGTGGAGTACCGCACGATCGGCAAGGAAGACGGCGTCACACGCTGGGTCGCCGCCAAGGGCCGGGGCCTGTTTGATGGGAACCGCTGTACGCGAGTCGTGGGTGTCGCCATTGATGTCACCGCACGAAAGGCCGCGGAAACGCAGCTCAGGGAGCTCAACGAGCGCCTCGAGAGCCGCGTCGCTGAAGAGGTCGCCGAGCGTACACGCGTGGAAGATGCGCTTCGGCAGAGCCAGAAAATGGAGGCTGTCGGCCAGCTGACCGGCGGTATCGCGCACGATTTCAACAACATGCTGGCCGCGATCGTTGGCCCGCTCGACCTGTTGGTGGGCCGGCTGGATGCGGAGGATGCCCGCGCCAGGCGCTACGTGGACATTGCCATGGACGCGGCGCGCCGTGCCGCGCAGCTCACCCAAAGGTTGCTCGCATTCTCGCGCCAACAGCCGTTGCAGCCCGAATCGCTGGATGCGAACAAGCTTGTCGCAGGCATGTCGGACCTGCTGAGCCACTCGCTGGGTCGTGACGTGCGCCTCGAGACCGTGCTGGCAGGCGGTCTCTGGAGGATCCATGCCGATCCCAACCAGCTTGAGCACGTCATTCTCAACCTGGCGGTGAATGCACGCGATGCGATGCCAGGCGGTGGGCGCGTCACCGTGGAAACCGCCAACTGCCACCTTGACCATGGGTACACGGAGGGTCATCCGGGCATCGCACCGGGACAGTACGTCCTCATCGCGGTGTCCGACACGGGCGCTGGCATGCCGGCCGACGTCATCGCGAAGGCATTCGATCCGTTCTTCACGACGAAGGAAGTGGGGCGGGGGACCGGCCTGGGCCTGTCCCAGGTCTACGGTTTCGTGAAGCAGTCCGGCGGACACGTGAAGATCTATTCCGAAGTCGGCAGTGGTACCACGGTGAAGGTATATCTGCCACGCCAGCTCGGCGCAGATGCGCTGCCGGACATCACGGCCAGCGTGAATCCGGTTCCCCGCGGCGAGCTCCAGGAGGTCATCCTGGTCGTGGAGGACGAACCGGCAGTGCGGCAGTTCTCCGTGGAAGCGCTGACGGAACTGGGGTACCACGTTTTCTCCGCTGACAGTGCGGCGGCGGCGCTACGCATCCTCGAAGCCGAACCCTCCATCAGCCTGCTGTTCACCGACGTGGTGATGCCGGAAACAAACGGACGCAAGCTGGCCGACGAAGCCTGCAGGCGCTGGCCGAACCTGAGGGTGCTCTTCACCACCGGCTACAGCCGCAACGCCGTCGTCCACAACGGCGTGCTGGACCCTGGCGTCAACCTGATCGGAAAGCCTTTCACGCTTCAGGAGCTTGCTTCGCGCGTGCGCGAAGTGCTGGAAATGCCCGCGAAGAAAGACCTTCCCTAGTAAGTTGGGGTTTTGTCAGGCGATGTCCGCTTCCGCGATTAACTGAACCGATCGGCGAGACAATGTGTCGATGCCGTCCTGACAGCGCTTGGTAGTTGGCCGGATTGCATGACCGTCAGTTGATTCGAGAAACCACGGCACATCAGGTAATGGACCGCGTGAATCTTCTTTCATTCAGTACGTAAGTCTTGAGGGTGATGCGGCCATGCTGTCCTCCCATGCGCGCCCAAGGCGACGTGGCTTTCCGGCTGAATCCCGGGGACGGATGGGCGTCGGGCCGGCGCCCGCTAAGGCAGCCTCTTCTGGATGTACCGACGCGTCTGCTGGGCTCACCGCCTGAAGCCGCGGCCGACCTGTACAGGCACTCACTTCGGCGGGGCGATGACGGGCGCATCGTCGCCGGCCGCTTCCGACCGAAGCGGACATCGACTCAGTCCCTGCTTATCGCGGTCATCCGCTGACCGATTGAGCTCTGAGCGCCAGCTCCGACTGCTTTATGTCTGCGATCGGACCAAGAATGGCGTTGTCGAACTCGCGTAGCGGCAATCCTCTCTGAAGCAATCGCGGCATGTCCGGATTGACCAGCGCGCCGCGCCCCATGGCGACGATATCGGCACCGGCGTGGAGTGCAGCGCTCGCGCGGCCCTGTTCGTGCAGACTGCCGTTGACGATCAACGGCACTGCCGGTGCATGGCGCTTGGCCAGGTTCGCGAGTGTGGCCGTATTTCCTTCAAATGCGGGTTGCCATGCCTGGAACTCGGTGACGTGCAGGAAATCAACGCCAGCATCGGCGAGCGCCTCGAACACGACCTTGGCATCGCCCTCGCCACCGCCCCACTTCGCGTGGAAGTCGTTGACCTTGCCCTGTGAAATGCGGATGCCCACCGGCGCTCGGCCGGCCACGGCTTCCTTCACGCGCTGGACGACCGCCACCAGCAGCCTCGTACGCTCATTCACACCGCCCCCCCAATGGTCGGTGCGCTGGTTGGTGTCGGCGGTCAGGAACTGATCGAGCAGGTAGCCGTTGGCGCCGTGAATCTCGATGGCATCAAAGCCGGCGATTTCCACCGCGCGTCGGGCGCTCTGTGCGAAACCCGCGATGGCGTCCTCGATCTCTTCCTCGGTGATCTGCCGTGGCAGGGCATAGGCTCCCTGGCCGTAGTAGAACGCCATCTGTTGCCCCTTTGGCTGGATGGCCGAGGGTGCGACAGCATGGTCACGGAAGCGGTTGCCCTGGCGCAGTGCGCCGGCATGCATCAGCTGGGCGACCATCCGGGCGCCGTTCGCTTGAACGACGGCCGTGATGGGCGCCCAGGCACGGGCCTGGCGGTCATCAGCGAGGCCCGGCTGGTTGAGGTAGCCCTGCGCGAACGCGGTGTCGGTGTAGAGGCCTTCGCTGATCACCAGGCCGAAGCCACCCTTCGCGAAACCTTCGTAGTAGCGCGCCATCGCCTCGGTAGGGAAGCCATCCGGGGTCGCGGTGACGCGGGTCATCGGCGCTACGGCCAGGCGGTTGCGTAACGTGAGCTGGCCGAGCATATGAGGGGCCAGCAGCGCCTCCGCGTTGGGCGCGGTCTGCGGGGGGCGGTCAAGGACGCTCATGCCGGCGCCTTTCCCTGGGTGACCGCGGCAATCGCCTCGACCTCGATCATGGCCTTGGGGTCATACAGGGCCTTGATCTCGGCGATGGTGTCCGCCGGATACGGCGCGGAGAAGAACTCGCGCCGCAACTGCACCACGTCCTGGAAGTGCCCCATATCGGTGACGAAAATGGTGACCTTGATGACGTCATGCAGGCTCGAGCCGCCAGCCTCCAGTGCACGCGACAGATTGGCGAAGGCCTGGCGGCCCTGGGTCAGGAAGTCGCGGGAGACGATCTTCCCGTCCAGGCCCCCGGCGGCCTGGCCGGAGATGAAGAGCAGGTCGCCGAATCGGATGCCCTGGGAAAGCAGGTACGGGGCGTAGTGGTCGGGGTCGGTGGTGATGCGTTCGCGCATGGTCGGTTCCTTGGTGGCTGCTATCCGGGTGATGTGGATTCATCACTATCCCGGGGGCATGCATCTTGATCCGCGGAAAATATGCCGACAAACGATCATTCATCACGCGATAGATGATATTCATGCATCCATGACATCGCCTGCCCGCCGCCTGCCGCCCCTGTCCACGCTGCGCGCCTTCGAGGCGGCGGCGCGCCATGGCAGCTTCAAGCAGGCGGCGGCCGAGCTTGCGGTCACGCCCACGGCGGTGAGCCATCGGATCCGGGCGCTCGAGGACCATCTCGGGGTTCGGCTGTTCGATCGCCAGGTGAGGCAGGTATCGCTCACCCCTGCCGGTCTGCAGCTGTACCCGGTGCTCCAGCAGGGCTTTGACATGTTCGATGTCGCCATCCGCCGGCTGATGACGCCGGCCGAGCGCGAACGAGTCACCATTTCCGCGACCAATGCGTTCGTCGCGAAGTGGCTGGTGCCCCGCGTGGCGAGCTTCCGTGCCGAGCATCCGGACATCGATCTGCAGCTGCACGCCTCGGACGCCGTGGTGGACTTGGCAAGCCATGCATTCGACATCGCCATCCGCTACGGCAGGGGACCCTATCCCGGTAACCGCAGCGACGTCCTCTTCGCAGACACCTATATCCCGGTGATCAATCCGATGCTCCAGGTGCGCTCGTACCAGGACATGGCGGCGTACCCGCTGATTCATTTCGACTGGCAGAAAGCGTCCCCGGACAACCCAACCTGGACGAAGTGGCATGCAGAAGCCGGGATCGCGCTTCCCACGACCCAGGCTGAGTTGCGCTATTCCGATGAGAGCCATGCGATCCAAGCGGCGGTAGCGGGACAGGGCATCGCGCTGTTGAGCCAAGCACTTGTAGCCGATGAAATCGCCGCCGCGCGACTGATACAGCCTTTCGGGCCTGCGATTTCCGGTTACACCTATCACTTGGTGACGCGAGAGCAAAGCAGCCCCGGCGCCGCAGTGACCGCAGTGATGGATTGGCTTCGCCACTGCGTGCCGACGGAGCGATAGATTCAAATCCTGGCGACTGCTTCGGGCCGACCGCGGACATGCGGACAGCGCGCGCATGGGGCGGGGTGAGCGCAACGAACCCCAGCAACGCGGCGACCTGGTTGTCCCGATGCCGGGGTTCGCAGGCTGATCCACCTGTCGTGCTCACCCCGCTCACACCATTCCCGGTGGGCACTACCCGCCACCCTTCACTCCCCGCCCGGCCGCTTCCCCGAGACCACCCACGCCGTCAGCGTGCGGAACGCCTCGCCGATCTGCTGCGGTGAAAAGCCGCAATGCCCTTCGCCCGCATCGGGCAGCACCCGCGGTGCGATGACGCCCTCGCCCGGGCGTACCAGGCCCGCGTAGATCGCCTGCCACCGCGGCGTGATGGTCGGGTCGCCCGCGTTGTACTGGATGACCAGCGGCTTGCGCAGCTGCCCGTTCAGCGCCGGCGCGGTCGCCGCATAGGCCATCGCCGCCGCATCGCCCGCATGGCGCGGTGCGGCGGCGTTGAACGCCGCGTCATCGCCCAGCCCCACATACACCGTACGCGTGTTGTCCACCGGCATGCCGCCCGCACGGCGGCGCACGTCGTTGAACACCAGCGCATGCAGGCTGACGATGCCGGGCACGGCCTCGACCGGCACCTGCAGGTGCCTGGCCAGCGTCGCGGCGGCGTCCGCGTTGCCGGGCAGGGCGGCGGCGACGGCGTTCATGACCTCCATCTGGCCCAGTGCGGTTGCCCCCGGGCCGGACAGCCCGCCATCCGGCACCCCCGCCGCGCCGGGGAACAGGGTGTCGAACGCCACCAGCGTGGTGAACAGTTCTTCCGCCAGCACCGCGCCCGGCACGTTGGCGCCGCACAGCGACAGCGCGCCGTCGTACTGCGCCGGCTGCTGCTCGAGACTGGCCACCGCGATGCCGCCACCCATCGAGAAACCGACCAGCCAGCTGCGCCGCGGCAGGCCATGGCGCTGGACGAAATGCGCGCGCAGGCGCTCGGTGTCGGCGATGCCGTCGCGTACCGCCCAGCCCTGCGTGGCGAACCCGCTCTGCGCCACCGCGTACCCCTGCGACAGGAACACCGGCGTGGCCTCGTTCGCCGGCCACGGCGACGTGCGTGGCACACCGACCGGCTCGAAGCCGTGCACCAGCATGACCAGTTCGCCATTCCAGTCGGCGGGGATATCGATGCGGTACGGCGCGGCGGCCAGCGTGCCGGTGTCTTCCACCGGCGATGACACCGCCGTCGACGCGTCGATGGCGTGGGCCGGCGGCAACGCCAGCAACAGCGCGAATGGCAGGCAGGTCAGCAGGCGGTGCAGACGCATGAAGGAACTCCTTGTCGAAACGGTGCGGCCCGCGCCGTCACCACATCAGGTCGTCGGGTACCTGGAACTGCGCGTAGTACGCATCGTCTTCGGAAGTGGCGGCCTCGGTCCCGGTGCCCTGGCCGTGGTCGAGCACGATCATGCCGGCGTCGCGTTCGCGCACCTTGTCCGCGGCCACGCGCGGCAGCAGTTCGTAGCGGTCGTCCACCTGCACGATCACCAGCGCGCCGGCCGACAGCTTCCTGCGCAGGTCGTCGTTGACCAGCACGGTGCGGATGGCGCCGTGGGCGGTGAAGCGGTACTCGACCTCGCCCGTGCGCGGCACCTTGCGGTCTTCGATGATCTGCCGCGCCTGCGCGCGAAGTTCCGCGGCGCGTGCCTGCGCCTTGCGTTCGGCTTCGATGGCGCGGTCGCGTTCGGCCTTCTCGGCGCGTACCCGCTCGGCCTCGCGCTGGATCTCGTTGGGCGCGGCCGGTCCCTTGCCGTGGCGCGCCTTGTTCTGCTCGCGCGCGACTTCGGCCAGCTTGGACTTCTTGACCAGGCCGGCCTTGAGCAGTTGTTCCTGGAGCGGATTTCCCTTGGCCATGGCGCGGTGTCGTGCAGGAGGTTTACGGTCCATCATACCCGCCGTCCCCCCCGGTCACCTGCCGCCCCGCCCACGATGGATGCGCTGAAGTACCTCACCGGTTACCCGCCCGACCTGCAGGCGCGCGTGCGCGCGCTGATCGCGCAGGACCGGCTGGGCCCGATGCTGGCCGACAAATACGGCCAGCGCCACACCGTGCGCAGCGACGGCCAGCTGTACGACTACGTGCAGGCGCTCAAGGACCGGCACCTGCGGCGCGCGGTGCCGCTGGGCAAGGTGGTCTACGACAGCACGCTGCAGGTGATGAAGCACGCGCTGGGCACGCACACGGCCATCTCGCGCGTGCACGGTGGCCGGCTGAAGGCCAGCCGCGAGATCCGCATCGCCACCGTCTTCCGCGATGCACCGGCCGACTTCCTGGAGATGATCGTGGTGCACGAACTGGCACACCTGAAGGAAGCCGAACACAACAAGGCCTTCTACCAGCTGTGCACGCACATGGCGCCGGACTACCACCAGCTGGAGTTCGACCTGCGTCTTTACCTGACCCACCTGGAGATGGAGGCGGGCAGGTAGCGCGTGCCGCCTGCGTCCGCGGCGCGCAGGTGGACCGGATGACGCGTTACGGCAGCCGCGTGAACGTGGTCGTCTGCAGGAACGGGGTGCCGTCCTTGCGGAACGCCGCCTTGGTTTCGGTCAGCGTGCTGCCGTCTTCCGTCACCGAGTAGATGCGTGTCGAAGACGGCGTGCCCTGGTAGGCCAGCTGCAGCACCACCACGTTGGGCGCCGGCATCTTCGCCGTGCCCACGTCGGCCCAGTAGCTGCCGGTGATCCTGCCCGGCGTGCCGTCCAGCGCCAGCGTGGCGTCAGAATCCATCGTGCCGCCGTTCGGGTCGACGATCTCGATGTGGGTGCGCCATGTGCCGGCGTCGGGTTGTGCGAATTCCATCGTCACGCGCTGCGGGCGTGCTTCCGGTGGCATCGGCAGGGTGGCGACATCCAGCGACCAGCGACCCACCAGCGGCGACGCGGCGGGCGTCGCGGCCGTGGCGGGAGCGGCCTGCAGCACAAGGGCGGTCAGCAGCGCGACGAACATCGTCTTCATGGAACCTCCGTCTGAAAGGGACGCGGTAGCCGGGCAGGTGCGTGCCGGGTGCGAGGTGTCCTTATACCGCACGCCGTACGTGCGCCGTTCACCCGCGTGGCGCTGCGATGTGCGGGCGCGTTGACGATGCCTGCACGCATGGCAGCGGATGCTGGTGCGATGCAAGCACGCCTGCGAGACGTCCGATGAAATACCGCCACCTGCGCATGGGCATCGGCTTCCTGCCGCTGTTCGAGGCCAACGGCGTGCAGGCCGCACAGATGGTCATCCGGCCCGGCGGCAAGGAAGGCGGGCCGGACAACCGCCACCGCGGTGCGGACCAGTGGCTGTTCGTCGCGGCGGGCCAGGGCGTGGCCATCGTCGAAGGCACGCGCCGCCTGCTGAAACCCGGCAGCCTGCTGCTGATCGAACGCGGTGAGCGACACGAGATCCGCGCGACCGGACGCACGCCGCTGAAGACGGTCAATTTCTATTCACCACCCGCGTACACCGCAGGCGGCGACGAGAAGCCGGCCGGCAAACCCTGACAGACAACGAGGTGACGAGATGGAAAGCGTGGCGCGCAGCCTGTTCGAGCTGGGCATGCCGTGGTGGGAATTCGTGCTGCGCGCGGTCGCGGTGTACGTGGTGGTGCTGGTGCTGGTGCGCCTGAGCGGCAAGCGCACGGTGGGCCAGTTCACCCCGTTCGACCTGCTGGTGGTGGTGCTGCTGGGCACGGCCGTGCAGAACTCGCTGATCGGCGAAGACACTTCGCTGCTGGGCGGACTGATCCTGGCGGCGACGCTGCTGGCGCTCAACTGGAGCGTGGGCAAACTGTCGGCGCGCAGCCGGGGCTTCGACCGCGTGGTGGAGGGCAGGCCGGTGATCCTGGTGCGCCACGGCGAGCTGTTCCGCGACGAGCTGGCGCGGCAGTCGGTCAGCGAGCACGACTTCGCCATCGCACGCCGTTCCGCCGGCTACGCGACCCTGGCGGAGATCGAATTGGCGGTGCTGGAAACATCGGGGGAGATCAGCTTCATCGGCAGGAAGGGCGAGCACTGACGCCATCGCGGCGGCGTCCATTGGAAACGGCGCGATAACGGACTGGGTACTATCGTCCCGTCATGAGCCAAGCCACCCCCATCCGCTTCACCGCCACGCTGCGGCGCCCTGCCGAACCGAAGGGCGCGACGTGGTTGTTCCTGGTGCTGCCGAAGACGGCCAGCGGGAAACTGCCGGCGCGCAGCATGGTCACCGTGGACGGCACGCTGGCGGGCCAGGCGTTCCAGGCCACGCTGGAGCCCGATGGCGAAGGCAGCCACTGGTTGAAGGTGGAGAAGGCCGTGCACCAGGCGGCTGGAGTGGCGGCGGGCGACAGCGTCGAGCTGCAGGTCGCGCCGGTGGCGGAGGAACCCGAACCCTCCGTGCCGCCGGACGTCCGCAAGGCGCTTGCCGCGCGGCCGGATGCGAAAGCGGTGTGGGCCAGCCTGACGCCGGTGGCGCGACGCGACTGGATCCACTGGATCACCTCGGGCAAGAAGGCCGAAACACGGGTCAAGCGCATCGACACCGCCTGCGACAAGCTGGCCTCGGGGCAGCGCCGCGCGTGCTGCTTCGATCGATCCGGCATGTACAGCAAAGGCAACATGGGCCCGCCCGACGCGGCGGAGTAGCCATCGCGGCCGCACGCCGCCGCACCAGGCCATCGGCATCCGCCACCGGTTGCATCCGGAAAGCACCGTGCGCCGTATCCGGTCATGCCTGCGACGCCAGGCACCGCAAGCCTCTGTGGGTGTGTCCGGCAAGCCGCCCGCGGCAAGCGCGACAGCCCGATGGGTTACCATCCACGCCCCCCGAAGGAATCTTCGTGATGAGCACCTCCGACGACGACACCGGCAAGATCACCCAGGCCCAGGCGGAGGACGCCGTGCGCGTGCTGCTGCAATGGGCCGGCGAAGATCCGCAGCGCGAAGGCCTGCTAGACACGCCCAAGCGCGTGGCCAAGGCCTACCGCGACTGGTTCAGCGGCTACCAGATGGATCCGCGCGAATACCTGGCGCGCACGTTCGAGGAAGTCGCCGGCTACGACGAGATGATCGTGCTGCGCGACATCGAGTTCGAAAGCCATTGCGAACACCACATGGCGCCGATCATCGGCAAGGCGCACGTGGGCTACCTGCCCAACGGCAAGGTGGTGGGCATCAGCAAGCTGGCGCGCGTGGTGGATGTGTATGCGCGTCGCTTCCAGGTGCAGGAAAAACTGACCGCGCAGATCGCGCAGTGCATCCAGGACGTGCTGCATCCGAGGGGCGTGGCGGTGGTGATCGACGGCGCGCATGAATGCATGACCACGCGCGGCGTGCACAAGCGCGGCGTCAGCATGGTCACCAGCAAGATGCTGGGCGAGTTCCGCGAGGACGCCCGCACGCGCACCGAGTTCCTGCGCTTCATCGAGACCGGCAACGGGCGGCGTTGACGGCCGGGTGGTTGTAGGAGCGACGTGAGTCGCGACCGCATGGCGTCAGCGCACATCTGCTTTCCATACCCAGCGATGCCGACCTTCGTCTTGCCGGACGGTGCACGGTCGCGACTCACGTCGCTCCTACAAAGGGCGCCGCAATGAACCCCTGCCCCTGCGGCACCGGCCGCGACTACGCCGCCTGTTGCGGCCGCTACCACGCCGGTGAAGCCGCGCCGGATGCCGAAGCGCTGATGCGTTCACGCTACAGCGCGTTCGTGCTGCGCGATGCCGCTTACCTGCGCGCCAGCTGGCATCCGGACACCTGCCCGGCCGAGCTCGGGCTGGATGCGGACGGCGCGCCCACCACCACGTGGCTGGGGCTGACGGTGAAGCAGCACCGCGTCACCGGGCCGGATACCGCCGAAGTGGAATTCATCGCCCGCTACCGGGTCGGTGGCGGCAGCGCGGTGCGCCTGCACGAACGCAGCCGCTTCGTCCGCCTCGACGGACGCTGGCTGTATGTGGATGGCGAGCATCGTTGATCATCACCCGGGCCGTAGCCCGGGTAAGCACAGCGCACCCGGGGGCAGTGGAGACGTCGGTGCCGTGTTACCCGGATGTGTCCGTTGGCGTCATCCGTCCGGCGCGGTTTTCAGCCCTTGGGCTTGTCCAGGTAATCCAGCGTCACCTGCAGCAGGGCGCGCAGGCCCACGTCGAGCGAGGCTTCGTCGAGCATGAACTCTGGCGAGTGGTTGCTGGGCGCGGTGACCGGGTCGATGCCCTTGGACGTGCTGCCGACGAAGAAGAACATCGATGGCACTTCGCGCGCGTAGAACGAAAAGTCCTCCGCGCCCATCTGCAGGCCCGGGGTGATGACGTTGTCCGCGCCCACCGCGGCCTGCAGGCTGGGCAGCATGCGGGCGGTGAGTTCCGGGTTGTTGACGGTGACGGGGTTGCCGTCGTTGTCGGGCACGCTGGCTTCGACCTTCGCGCCGTGCGCGGCGCTGACGTGGGTGGCGACGTTCTTCAGGTCGGCGAAGATCTTCTGCCGCATGCCTTCGTCGAAGGTGCGGATGGTGCCGACCACTTCCACGTCGTCGGGAATGATGTTGTAGCGGATGCCGCCCTTGATGGCACCGAAGCTGACCACCGCCGGCAGCTTCGAGATGTCCGTCCGGCGGCTGACGATGGTCTGGGTGGTGCCGATCACGTCGGCCATCGCGACGATCGGGTCCACGCCGCCCCACGGCCGCGAGCCGTGCGTCTGCCGGCCGATGACCTTCAGCGTGAAGCTGTCCGAGGCCGCCATCAGCGGCCCCTGGCGCACGCCGATCTGGCCGACCGGGATCGACGAGAACACGTGCAGGCCGAACACCGCCTCGGGCTTGAAGTCCTTGAACACGCCTTCGGCCAGCATCTGCGAGGCACCGCCCTCTTCACCGGCCGGTGCGCCTTCCTCGGCGGGCTGGAACACCAGCAGTACTTCGCCCGGCAAGGTGTCCTGCATGCCGACCAGGGCCTTCGCCACGCCCAGCAGGATGCCGGTGTGCGCGTCGTGGCCGCAGGCGTGCATCACGCCGACGGTCTCGCCGCGGTAGGTGGAGGTGGCTTTCGATGCGAACGGCAGACTGTTGCGCTCGGTCACCGGCAGCGCGTCCATGTCGGCGCGCAGCGCGATGCGCGGGCCGGGCCTGCCGCCCTTGATCACCGCGGTGACGCCGTGCCGTGCGATGCCGGTGCGCGGCTGCAGGCCCAGCTTGCGCAGTTCCTCGGCGACGCGCCTGGCGGTCTGTTCCTCGCGGTTGGAGAGTTCCGGGTACTGGTGGAAGTGCCGGCGCCAGTCGATCACCTG